>NZ_JAHUWL010000011.1:0-251493 GCF_019219045.1 Pseudomonas sp. PDM25 | reverse complement strand
CCCGAACTCAGCAGTGAAACGATGCATCGCCGATGGTAGTGTGGGGTTTCCCCATGTGAGAGTAGGTCATCGTCAAGATTAAATTCCGAAACCCCTATCTGCGTATGCAGGTAGGGGTTTTGTTTTGTCCGCAGGAAAGTTGCGTTCAGTTAAAGCACAAATTTGCACAGTTATTTTCGATCCATGACACTAGAATAGGTCCAACTTTTTCGGAGCCAGAGCCTTTATGCCAGATCCGGTTGACGCCCCAGGGCTGTCAGAATTACCGCTGGACGACTTGGTAGCGTGTCATGAGTGCGACTTGCTGATGCGCAAGCCCGAACTCGCCCATGGCGAGAAAGCCCTCTGTCCGCGCTGCGGCTACGAGCTCTACGCCCATCGGCATAACGTCGTACAGCGCAGTCTCGCTTTGGTGCTCGCTGCTCTGTTGTTGTATATCCCGGCGAACTTTTTACCCATCATGCAGCTCCATCTACTCGGACAGTCATCGAACGACACCGTCTGGAGCGGCGTTGTTGGCTTGTTCGATACCGGAATGCAGGGCGTTGCAGTCGTGGTGTTTCTCTGCAGCATGGGAATTCCGCTGCTCAAGTTGCTTTGCCAACTGGTTGTACTGCTGAGTATTCGTTTTGATATCGGACGCAGTTACGGCCTATTGCTCTACCGCATTTATCACCATTTACGCGATTGGGGGATGCTCGAGGTCTACCTTATGGGCGTACTGGTGGCGATCGTCAAACTGGCAGATATGGCAGCAATTACCGTCGGGCTTGGCCTGGCGTGCTTTATCGGTTTGTTGTTGGTTCAGGTCTGGTTGGAGGTTGTGATGTCGCCCCATCAGATCTGGCAGGCTTTATCAGGAGAGGATGCCCATGCGGGCGATTGATGCAGGCATTCTGATTTGCGCCGAATGCCATGAATTGAACAAGCAGGAAGCCGACACCGACGAGCAGGTCTGCACCCGATGCGGTGCGCTGGTTCACGCCCGTCGCCCGAACAGCGTGATGCGTACCTGGGCGTTGCTGGTGACCGCTGCGGTGCTCTACATCCCGGCCAACGTGTTGCCGATCATGACCGTCAGTTCACTGGGACAGGGCGATCCCAGCACGATCATGTCCGGTGTGATCCAACTGGTTCAACACGGCATGATCCCCATCGCCGCCGTGGTTTTTATTGCCAGCATTCTGGTACCGACGTTCAAATTGGTGGGCATCGCACTGCTGCTGTTTTCCGTGCAGCGCCGCCAGCCACTGTCGGCTCGCCAACGCATTTGGATGTACCGATTTATTGAGTTCATTGGCCGCTGGTCAATGCTCGATATTTTTGTGATCGCCATCCTGGTGGCGGTTGTGAATTTCGGACGGCTTGCCAGCGTCGAAGCCAATCTTGGCGCCATCGCTTTCGCCAGTGTGGTGATTCTGACAATGCTTGCCGCAGTAACTTTCGATCCCCGACTGATTTGGGATAACACGGAGTCGGACGACGACCATGACTGATTTGCCTACAGCAAAAACCCGACCGGCCTCGAACTGGTCAGCTATTTGGGTGTTGCCCCTGATTGCCTTGATCATCGGCGGTTGGCTCGGCTGGCGTGCCTACAACGAGACCGGTATCGAAATTCAGGTGCGTTTCGAAAGTGGTGAAGGCATTCAGGCCAACAAGACCGAAGTCGTTTACAAAGGCATGTCGGTGGGTAAGGTAAAGACCCTCAAACTCGATGACGAAGGCAACTCCAAAGGCGTAATCGCTACCATCGAGATGAATAAGGACGTGGAGCCGTACCTGCGGACCAGCACCCGTTTCTGGCTGGTCAAGCCGAGCGTGACGCTGGCCGGCATCACTGGCCTGGAGACGCTGGTCTCGGGTAACTACGTGGCGGTAAGCCCGGGCGAGGGTGAGCCGACTCGCAAGTTCAAAGCCTTGGCCGAAGAGCCACCGCTGTCGGACGCCCAGCCCGGTCTGCACCTGACCATCAAGGCTGATCGTCTCGGTTCACTCAATCGCGGTAGCCCTGTGTTCTATAAGCAGATCAAGGTTGGCCAGATCAAAAGCTATCTGCTGTCCGAAGACCAAAGCACCGTCGAACTCAAAGTTTTCATCGAGCCCACCTACGCCAAACTGGTGCGCAAGCACACGCGTTTCTGGAACGCCAGCGGCATCAGCATCGACGCCAACCTGTCAGGTGTGAAGGTGCGTAGCGAGTCCCTGGCGAGCATTGTCGCTGGCGGTATAGCGTTTGCCACGCCGGAGAACCGCAAGGACAGTCCTCCCACCGACCCGAGTCTACCGTTCCGTCTCTACGAAGATTTCGATGCAGCCGCCGCCGGTATTCGGGTCAAGGTCAAACTCAGCGACTTCGAAGGCATGCAGGCGGGACGCACACCGGTGATGTACAAAGGCATCCAGGTCGGCAATCTGAAAGCGCTCAAGATCGATCCTGATCTATCCAGTGCCACCGCCGAATTGACCCTCGATCCTCTGGCTGAAGATTACCTGGTCGAAGGCACCCAATTCTGGGTGGTCAAACCGTCGATCTCGCTTGCCGGTATCACCGGCCTCGAAGCGTTGGTCAAAGGTAACTACATCGCCGTGCGTCCTGGAGACAAAGGTGCCGCACCGCAGCGTGAGTTTGTGGCTCGGCCGAAGGCACCGCCGCTTGACTTGCGTGCGCCAGGATTGCACCTGGTGCTGTTCACCGAAAACCTCGGTTCGCTGGAGGTCGGCAGCCCGATTCTCTACAAACAGGTCAAGGTCGGATCGGTCCAGAGCTATCAGTTCTCACGCACCAAAAAGCAGTTGGTGATTGGTGTGCATATCGAGAAAGAATACGAAGGGCTGGTCAACGCCTCGACACGGTTCTGGAATGCCAGTGGCATCACGCTGACCGGCGGGTTGACCGGTGGAATCCAGGTCAAAAGTGAGTCGCTGCAAAGCCTGATGGCTGGCGGTATTGCGTTTGAAACCCCGGAAGCCAAGGCGCCATTGCAGAAGCGGATTCCGCGTTTCCGTTTGTTCGCCAGTCATGATGAGGCAACGCAAAAAGGCGCCGTCGTAACGATCAGGGTTGATCGCGCCGATGGCTTGCGCAGCGGCACACCGATTCGATTCAAAGGCCTGGATGTTGGCAAGATTGAAGACGTCGACCTCAGCGATGACCTGCAATCGGTGCTGCTGACTGCACGAATCACCGAAGTGCCGGAGCGTATCGCTCGGGTCGGCAGTCAGTTCTGGGTGGTCAAACCTGAACTGGGTCTGATCAAGACATCCAACCTCGAAACGCTGGTCACTGGCCAATACATCGAAGTGCAACCCGCCGCGAAAAACCTCGGCCCGCAGAAGAACTTCGTGGCCCTGGCCAATCCGCCGGAAGCCGCTAAACAAGAGGCCGGATTGAGTCTGGTGTTGAGCGCTGCCCGCCGTGGTTCGCTGAAAACGGGTGTGCCGGTCACCTACCGCGAAATCACCGTGGGCAAGGTGACAGGCTATGAACTCGGCCAGACGGCGGACCGTGTGTTGGTCCACATCTTGATCGAGCCGAAATACGCGCCGTTGGTGCGCAGCGGTACGCGTTTCTGGAACTCCAGTGGTTTTGGCTTTGATTACGGCTTGTTCAAAGGGGCTACGATGCGTACCGAATCGCTGGAGACGCTGATTCAGGGCGGTATCGCTTTCGCCACGCCGGACGGCGAGCGCATGGGCAGTCCGGCGCTAGCTGAGCAGACGTTCCCGCTGTTCGATAAGTTCGAAGACGAATGGCTGACTTGGGCGCCGAAGATTTCGATCGGCAAGTAGTTATTGCGTCAGTGATGACGCCTTCGCGAGCAAGCCCGCTCCCACAGTGGTCAGTGTCATTTACAGATTTTGTGTATGACACCGATCCATGTGGGAGCGGGCTTGCTCGCGAAGAGGCCCTCAAGTTCACTCAGCTTCAAGAATGTACCCACAAATAAAAAGGCCGCGATCCATTGGATCGCGGCCTTTTTATTGCCTTCGATTAATGCAAATCAGACGGCATCCAGCTCCGGCTCGTCCGCTTCAACATTAACGGCAGCCTTCACCTCATCGTGACGACGAATGTACTTCCAGTCCGCCTCGTCGATGTAGATCCCGTTCGGCCCGCTGCCACCTTCCAGGTCGATGGCGACACTGGCGCAGACCTGCGGCTTCACACTCGCCAGGATCGGTACGAAGCCCAGTTGCAGGCTGGTTTCCAGCAGCGCTGCCTGGTTCTTCTCGTCGATGTCCGCTGCCTCGTCGAGGTAGTACGGCAGGCGCACGCGACCGGCCTGGTCGCGGTCCATCAAGTGCAGCAACAAGTACATGTTGGTCAGCGCCTTGATGGTCATCGTGGTGCCGTTGGACGCCGCGCCGTCGATGTCGGTGTGAATCACCGGCTGGCCGTTGACCTTGGTGATCTCGAACGCCAGCTCGAACAGGTCCTTGAGGCCGAGCTGATTGTGGTTAGCCGCCACCAGCCGCGCCAGGTATTCCTTGGCTTCTTCGTTCTTGTTGTCCTGATCGGCGCTTTGGCTCAGGTCGAAGACCGAAAGGGTTTCACCTTCTTCGTACTGGCCGGCACTGTGGATGATCTGGTCGATGTGCTTGAGCGCTTCTTTGTTCGGCGCGAGCACGATGCGGAAACTCTGCAGGTTGGAGACCTGACGCTTGTTGATCTCGCGGTTGAACAGCGCCAGTTGATGTTCAAGGCTGTCGTAGTCGCTGCGGATGTTGCGCAGGGTCCGGGCGATGTCGGTAACGGCCGCACGACGGGCCTTGCCAAGGGTCAGGGCTTCGTCGGTGCGGTGTGCGTAAGCGTTGATCAGCAGTTGCAGGCGACGCTCCATGTCGTCTTCGCTGTCGAACTTGGCCACACCCTTGAGGCGGACCTGAGCGTACAGCGCCTCGATCTGACCATCGCTGCGCTGCAAACCCTGCCAGCTGTCCTGATAGTCATTGAGCAGCGGCAGCAGGTTGTCCATGGAATCGTCGATCGGGTCCATGAACGGTGTACCGAACGGCAGATCTGCGGGCAGCAGCTGACGGCGGCGCAGGGCGTCGTCGAGGGTGCGTTGCTTGGCTTCCATGTCGCCGATCTGCCGGCCGACCAGTTGCAGTTTGGCCGACAGTTGCTGGACGCGTTCGGTGAAGGCGTCGCTGGAACGCTTCAACTCGTCCTGCGCCGCTTCCATCTGCGCCAGCTGTTCCAGCTTGTCGCCTTCCTCGGCGCTCAGGGTTTGCGCGCGGCGGAAATCTTCCAGCGCTTTCTGCGCATCCAGCACTTGCTGGTACAGCGCTTCGGTCTGGGTCTTGCTTGCGGCGCGGTCGGCGGCCACGGCCTGTTGGGTTTTCAGTTGCTTGAGTTCTTTGTCCAGACGCTCTTTCTGATCGCGTAATGCCGCGCGGTCAGCCAAGGCTTGCAGCGCCGGCGGCTCGATGTGCGAGATGTCGATGGACAGGCCCGGTACTTCGAAGCGCTCGCCTTTGAAGCCATCGAGAATCAGCTCCATGGATTTGACCCACTGACCGTCCTCGTCCAGCGTAATACCGTGCTCACCCAGCGGCAGGCTGAACAACGCGCTGTTGAACAAACGCATCAGGCGCTCGACATCCTGTTGCGAGAACTCCTCGCGCAGACGGGCATAGCTGTTGTTGTCGGCGTGATCGAGTTGCTGCTTGACCGACTTCAGGCGTTTTTCCAGATCCCGCAGACGCTCTTCCAAATCTTCGGCGCTGAACTGTCGCGACTGCGCCAGCGCACCCGCCAGTTCATCGTGCGCGTCCTTGGCCGCGAGCAGTTGCTGCTCCAGGACTTTGACGTCATCGACCAGCGCGAAGCGATGCTTGAGCACCGACAACTCGCCGAGCCAGCGCTGGATGCCGGTGATTTCCCGCTCCAGGCGCATCAGCTCTTGAGTGCCGCCACGCTGATCGTTTTGCAGCGCGTCCTGCTCGTTGCGGTAGTGCTCGGCCTGAATCGTCAGCTCTTCCTTGCGTGCACTGGCGTAGTCCGACCAGGTGCCGAGCAGGGAGTCGAGCAGCGGCGAGATCCGGTGCAGTTTGCCGCGCAGGATATTGCGCTGGGTCACGCCTGCCGCAAGGGCTTCGACCAATGGGCCGGCAGTGACCAGCGAGTTGTAGTCCTGCTCCATGCGTCGTACATCGCGGAACGCTTCTTCGCACGCGGCGATGTAGTCGACGCTACCGGAACGCAGGCTGTGTTCGAACGCATCGAGAAACAGCTGCTTGAGCTTGGCCGCGGTGATTTCGCGCATGTGCAGCAGGTTGATGAACAGTGCGCGGAACGTCTTGAGGCTCTGCTCGCTGGTGGAGCGCAGCGGGATCAGCGTCAGGTCCAGCGGGATCGAGGTGTGGCCGCCGACCAGCAAGCGACGCAGTTCATCCGGCTTGAGTTCGTAGGCTTTCAGGCCTTCGCGCTCAAGGTTGGTGAACAATTCTTTCTGACGCAGGCAGGTGTCGTTTTTCTGGTAATGGGCCAGATCCAGTTTGCCGGCGTAGGCAAAGAACTGGTGACCGAAACCACCGCCCGGGCCGCGACCGACCACACCGATCACATGAGGACCGTGGGGCAGCGAGACTTCGACCAGGATGTAACTGGTGTCCGAGGCGAAGTAGAAACGACGGGATTGTTCCAGGCTGTACTTGCCGAAACTCATGTCCGACATGCGCGCCAGGATCGGGAACTGCAAGGCGTTGATCGAGGCGGATTTACCGAGGTTGTTCGCGCCGTAAACCGACAACGGTTCTTCCAGCGGGAACAGGCCGAGGCTGTAACCGGCGGTGTTCAAAAGGGCAAAGCGGCGAATGCCGTAGCGTTCCTTGCTCATGCGTCGGTCTCCTGTTCTTCAGCGATGGCGCGGGCCATGGCGTCTTCTTCGCTTTCTTCTTCGAAGTCACTGAGGTCTAGCGGATCATCAGTTTGCAGCAGCTTTTCGTCGCTGTCGTCGTCGATCAGAACCGGCACCGGCAGAGGCAACACGCTGTGCAGGCTGGCCGCCAGATCACGATCCTGCTGGACCGACAGGCAGACATCGAGGAAACGGTGCATCGGCGGCAGGAAACGGTAGATGCCGTTTTCTTCACCGGCAAAACCGAGCTGAGTCATGCGGCGCATGATTTTTTCTTCAAGTTCTTCGACGGTCTGCACTTCGGCCTGGATAAACAGGTCGCGGTATTTCTCCAGCAGCGATGGCAACTCATCGCGGCCGAGGCTGCCACCGTCGAGCACGGCGACCGGGTCACGGCCCTGATCGGCCAGATGTTCGACGAGGATGAAGGTGAACAGCGCCAGACGTTGCGCGGTCTTGTTCACCGCTGCCGCCGCGAGGTCCGGCACGAAGTAGTAGAAACCACGGGTGTCGCAGACCAGTTCAAAGCCGAGTGCCTTGAACAGCGTGCGGTACTGGTCCTGGAAATTCGACAGTTGCGCGTACAGCTCCGGGTCGCGGCGGCTGACGTGGTAGCCCTTGAACAGCTCGCGAAAGATCGGCGCCAGCTGGGACAGTTCGTTTAGATCAAGATGCATGTGGGGTGCTCGCAGAATCCTCGGCGGCGGTGTCGCGGGCCGAGAGCAGGGCGAAGGAGCGCAGGCTGACCTGATGCTCGTGAGTGTGGTAGTCGCGGCGTTCCAGACGCTCGCGTGTGAAGCGTTTTTCCCGCGACAGGCGCGAGAACCAATAAAGCAATTCGTCGGTGGCGCCGTCCGGCTCTTGCTCCAGCAGCCAGGTCATCAGGTCCGGCATCGGCAGGGCGTCTTCGCAGCGTTCGAGCATTTCCCGAACCGTACGTGGCGCGCGCGGCGCTTCGCCTTTCTGCGTCTTGTGGGCCTTGGGGAAACGCGCCGGTTTCGGCTCGAAACGCGCCAGGGCGTAAACGTAGGCTTCGACCTGACTGGCGCTGCCGAGGAAGGTGCTTTGCGGGCGGGTGAACATCGGCATCGCCGCTTGTGGCACCGCATCAATGCCTTTGCGACGAATGGCCGACAAGGCCAGCGCCGCGCCACGGGTCACGGCGTTGTGCCGACGGGCTTCTTCGCGCAGCGGCAGCAACAGCTCGCGAGCATGACGCAGCGTCAGCTGGGCGCTGGTCTGCATTTCGAGGATGCGCGCGTGGGTGCGCAGCAGCATGTCGTCATCGACCAGATGGCCGAGGCGCTGCTGCTCCGTGAGCATCTTCAGCAGAACGTTCTCGACCTTGCGCACGCCTTGTTCGAAGGCGCCGTCGGCGTTCACCAACTGAATCATCGGCTCGACGTATTCGTCCCAGGTCGCCAGTACTTCAGCGTAACGCTGACGCAGGGGAATCTGCCGGTCGCTGGTCTTGGCGCGCTCGGCGACGGCCACCAGGGCCTGTTCGTCGTTGGCGAGTTTCTTCAACACGTCCCGTACGCGCATGTCGAGCAGGCGCAACTGGCGCGCCAGGTCGTGGCCGTCGCGGATGTCGAAGGCGTCCTGGATATAACCGGCCAGGCGCTCGAGATGGCGCAGATAGGCTTCGATCTCCAGGCACAGGCCCAGACGGTGCTCACGGCGCAGGTAGGCGAGGAAGTCGTGGATCTGCGCATTGAGCTCGAAACGGTTCGGGCTTTTCGCCACGGGAACCAGAATGTCGAGGCGGATCCACACGTCCAGCAGGCTGGTGATGTCCTGCGGCGTACTGTCGAGTTGCTGGGCGGCCAACTGTGAACGCAATTCGTTGAGGCTCAGAGTGCCTTGGTCGAAGTGCTCGCACAGTGGCTCCAGAAGTGCCCAGTGTTCAGCGAGGGCGCGCAAGACGCGCTTGGGTTCGATCATCGGAATGGCCGGCTGGTTGGCGATTAAAAGTCGCGATTGTACTGCATCACGCCCGTTGCGATTCACTCTCGGGACGGACAGTTGGCTTTCTATCGATCAAGCGTGGGCGATCTTGAGCGAAGGGCGGTAGAATCACCGCACTTTAGTTATCCACAAGTGGCCGACCTTTGCTTATCGAGTCCCGTCGTCGCGCTTATTTGACCGCCATGCAGGTGGTCAACTGGCTGCCGCGCACCGAATTGCCCTTTGCTGCGCCCTCGCGCCCTGAGCTGCTGGAGATGCCCGAGCCGTTGGTCGTCGCGCCGGTTGCTCCGGTTGCGCCCGCGCCTGTGGCTGATTCGCCGGTGGAACCGCTGGTCAAACCGGCCGAACGGGTGAAAATCGAGGTGCCACGGCCATCGCTGGCCAGCACGCGCACGAATGCCAAGGTTGAAGAAGAGGCCGTTCCGGTCGTGGCCAGGGCGCCCGTCGTGCCGCCACCGCGTTTCGCCCTGCAATTGCTGCGGGCCGGGCGTTGCCTGCTGTTGGTGGAGTTACCCACAGGCGAATCGTTCCAGACCCGCGACCCTGCCTATCTGTTGCTCAAAGACATGCTGCGCGCCGCCGGTCTGCCGGACAGCCCGCAGATCGTCGGCGAGCCGGTGCGTTGGCCGCTGTTGTCTCGGGGCACCATGGATCAAGGCCCGGAAGCGGCTCGCGACTTCGTGCAAGGTTTCCTCTCGGCCCGGCTGGAAGACGCACCGTGTGTCTGCGTGTGGCTGATCGGCCTGCCGGCGGTGCGTTTCGCCGGTGAGGCGAACGCCGAATCCTTCAACCGTGAACTCCAGGTCGAAGGCCTGGGCTCGGTCTGGGCCCTGCCGGGTCTGGAATTATTAATGGAAGAGCCACAGCGTAAGGCTGATGTCTGGCAAGCCATGCGTCGGCTGATGGCGCGTTGGAAAGAATCGAATGAGTGACGCTGTATCGTTCCGCCCGATGACCGAGGCGGACCTGGACGCTGTACTGAAAATCGAATACGCGGCTTACAGCCATCCCTGGACTCGCGGGATTTTTCTCGATGGGCTGGGTAAATATCAGATATGGCTGATGTTTGAAGGCCAGCAGCAGGTCGGTCACGGGGTGGTGCAGATCATCCTTGATGAAGCGCATCTGCTGAACATCACCGTCAAACCGGAGAACCAGGGCCGTGGCCTGGGCTTGACGTTGCTGGAGCATTTGATGTCCCGGGCGTATGACGCCAAGGCGCGGGAGTGTTTTCTGGAAGTGCGCGACAGCAACCGTGGCGCGTTCAAGTTGTATGAGCGTTATGGGTTTAACGAGATTGGTCGGCGGCGCGATTACTACCCGGCGGTGGGTGGGCGTGAAGATGCGGTTGTAATGGCCTGTACCCTCGTCGATTGAGCTGTTTTAAAAGCTTCGCGAGCAAGTCGAATCGTCGCACCGCCGCTCCCACATTGAATCGGTGTCGTACACGAATGCTGTGATCGACTGGAATCAATGTGGGAGCGGCGGTGCGACGATTCGACTTGCTCGCGAAGGCGGCTTGTCAGGCGCTAGAGATCAACGATTACCGTCCATCGGATCCCGCCGCGCCAGTTCCTCTTCATCCAGCCCATTCCCCCCGCCGATGTCGTCTTCATCGACAATGCTCAAATCCCAGTCGGCCTGGCCACCTTCACCCGCTTCGTGGGCGTCCCGTGCGCCGTCTTCACGGATCAGGGTTTCCGGGCTCATGTCGTCGTCGGTAGACTCATGGTCATCGGTCGAGGCCCCGGTCATGCCGGCTTCACGTACGCGTTCGCGAGGCATCAGGCGTTCACGCTCCGATTGCGTCAGCTCGTCGCCGATTTTGGCGCTGGGTTCTTCCTCGTCGAAATCCAGCTCATGCATCGAACCCATGCGGTCTTCGTTGTCATCGATGGGCCCGGGTTGCGCCGCATCGTACGGACGTCGTGATTCAGTCATGGTAATTCCTCATACTGTAGGCCTTACTACGGTGGACCCCCTGGGCAGCTGAGAATTCCTCCGGCATGGAAAACCGGGTATCTGCATCTGGCGCGTGACCCCGACAGAGGGTTGTCTGTCATAGAAGCGCACCATTCTCGAGGCTTCATTGCATGAACGAATTACAAGATCTGATTGATAACAACGAGCGCTGGGCTGACGCGATCACCAAAGAAGATCCTGATTTCTTCGCCAAGCTGGCCCGTCAGCAAACCCCGGAATACTTGTGGATCGGTTGCTCCGACGCCCGGGTGCCGGCGAACGAGATCGTTGGCATGCTGCCAGGCGATCTGTTTGTACACCGCAATGTGGCCAACGTAGTGCTGCACACCGACCTCAACTGCCTGTCGGTGATTCAGTACGCGGTCGACGTGCTGAAGGTCAAACACATCCTCGTGACCGGCCACTATGGCTGCGGCGGCGTGCGCGCCTCAATGCAGGACCGTCAGTTGGGCCTGATCGACGGCTGGCTGCGCTCGATTCGCGATCTCTATTATGAAAAGCGCGAAGAGCTCGCCAAATTGCCCACTGAAGAAGAGCGGGTCGACCGCCTCTGCGAATACAACGTAATCCAGCAAGTGGCCAACGTCGGGCACACCAGTATTGTGCAAAACGCCTGGCACCGCGGGCAGAGCCTGTCTGTCCACGGCTGCATCTATGGCATCAAGGACGGTCGCTGGAAAAGCCTGAACGCCACCATCAGCGGTTTCGAGCAGTTGCCGCCGCAATACCGTCTGCGTCCGGTCGAGGCGTTGTAACGCCCTTCAGCATAGACTTCGCCGGCGCCAGTGTTGAAGAAACAACTGGCCGTCGGCGTTCGGCGGTTCATCGTAGCCGGTGATCCAGCCACGGCAGTCGAACGAACCGCACTGGCAGGCGAACTGACGCATGAGTTTGTCTTCGGTGGTGGCGTAGTCCATCGTCAGTTGATCGCCTTTTTTGATGTCCTTCAGCGCCCACAACCACAGCTCGCTCATGTCGAGAAATACGTTTGGGTCGCAGGAGTGTCGCAGCAGCCCGCAGAAGCGCGGGTCGTAGACATGGATGCCATGGGCCAGTTGCCGGGTATGCCGACAGCGATAAGGCAGCAGGTGCCCCGACGCCCGGCAAATTCGGCTGATGCGTGGAAAATCCCGAAGTACGGCGACAGCTGCCGCCGATCCGTGGGTGTTGTCGATAATCTCGAAGTCGGCCCTGGAGGGGAATCCAAGGCGAACGGGCAGCTCCGCAAATGGATAAATCCCATCGGGAGGGTGTGCCAGCGTCTCGTGCGGGGCGTGGGTTTTCATAACGATCCTTGTTGGCTGGGTGCTGCGACCTCCATCAGCTGACGATCCTGTCAGCTCTGCAGCACATGGGTGCGATTCAAGCCTCTCGCAAATGAAACGGCCGGTCTACTGTCATAAGTGACAGTAGACCGGCCGTTCATCGTTTTACAGGGCCGGGGCAGGGATCGCCGTTTCGGGGATCGGTGCTTTCAGCTGTTTGAGCTGAGATTTGATCGGTGCCGTTGCGCACTTGGCCACGGCTTTGTCAGGCGTCAGGTTGCGGATCGAGGTGTAGAACAGCCGGCAAGTTTCTTCTGTGTTGGCCACTTGCCAGTTTTGGGTGCAGGTTCTCAGTTCAAGGTCGGGATTAGTGTCCGGTTGGCGCCCCATGGCGGCCTGCCAGCACGCGGCACTCAAATCCTGCCCCATGACTTTAAGGCCAGCCGCGTCCGCCTTGGCCTGGGCATCTTTGGCGGTATAGCTTTCCGGGTCGGCGGCGTACCAAATGTAGCTTGGGTGGTTGGAACCCAGCACTGGCACTTTTACCCCGTCGCTCGGACTGATGCTGACCAGGCCCAGCACGTTCACGGTCGGCCCGTATTGCTGCTTGATCCAGTTACGCACCGGCGCGCCAAAGGCGACCATCGGCAACGCCGCACCACTGGCGTTCTGGCTGAGTTGCTTGACCATGGTGGTCTGGTAGTCCTTGAAGTAGTCGTAGACGCCTTCCAGATCCTTGCCGGCGCTGGACGGTGCGGCAATCGGTGCGATGTCGATGATGGTCTGGTAGCCCGGCGTCTGAGCGGCCGGGATGCCGTTGACAGTCAGCAGCGTGGCCCAGCGATCGGTGGTGGCGGATCGCAGGTAATCCTGAGCCTGGGTCAACGAATAGTCGGGTGGGAAGTGCAACAGTTCAATGCTTTTGCGGTTTTCCAAGGCCATGCCCAGTGGCAGAAACAGATACCAGCTGTAAGCCCACTTGCCATCGGCATTCAGCTTGCTGGCGCCGGTATAGGCCAGATCACCGGCATCGAGCAGCGCCGCCAACGGTTTTTCATAGCCATGGGGCACGCCGCTGATTTCGGCATAGAGCTGATTGTTATCGGTTTTGACCAGCACTTTCGCCGTGCTGTAACCATCGCGCTGCACGCTTTGAGTCAGGTAATGCTCGACCGTTTGCTCCAGCGTCCAGTTGCGAAAGCAGATCACGTTGCAGTTGTTGGGGTAAGCGAACAGGCGGGTGACGCGTTCGGTACTGCCCAGTTTCAGGTCGACATCGGCATGGGCGGCGGCGCTCAGGGTGAGGGCCGCGAGGGTGAGTCCTGCAAGTTTGAACATGCTCAGATCCTTTTCAGCGTGGTCCCGTTAATTGGGGTACGCGCCATACTGGATCAGCGGCGTTACACAGAATAGTGGTTGCGTGTAGTTTTTTTGCGTAGAGCCTGTGGTGTGTACGCCAGGAACACTCGGTTATGGTGTCCGGCCCGGGCTTGATGTCTGTGGGCCGGACGGAGGTTGAAGCGTTACAACAGCTTTAGTGCCAGATGAGTACCGGCGCGCAAGTACTCGACCTGTGCAAATACGGCATCCTTGACGAGGGCCTCTCCTGTATCGGTCAGTTTGGCTTTTTTGGCATCGATGATGGACGTTTGCGTCAATTGCATGACTACATCCATCGCTTTTTGAAGGGCGGTCAAATTGTTGTGCTGGCCGAACTCGCGGACGACAGCGTCCATACGGCGATCTGCATCATCACGCAGCTTTTTGTATTCAACGACTGAAACCCTACCGTCCTGGTAAATCTCGTTAATCATCTCTTCCAGCGTTTTCGAAACTAAAGACATGTGTTTGTTCATCCTTGGTCAGTGCTGTCTTGCTTTAAAAAGTGTGTGAGCTGTCGGAGTTTACTCAGCGATTTATAGGTTGGAGATAAGAACTCTCCGGGTTTCATGTCAGGCGCAATCGAGCCTGTTTGTAGGATAAATCCAGGCGTTTGTTTCATGCTCAAGCAGAGTGAACGGATTGCACCTGCCCGCTGCAGGTGCAATCACTGATGTGTTACGGCATGACCGGTGCCGTATACGTCAGCGTCGTCCCCAACGCCCACAGCAGAAACAGCACCAGCGGCGTGTGCACCAGCAGTTGCACGAACGAAAACCCGATCAAGTCCCGCGCCTTCAACCCGAGCACACCCAACAGCGGCAGCATGTAGAACGGGTTGATCAGGTTCGGCAGGGCTTCGGCGGCGTTGTAGATCTGCACGGCCCAGCCCAGGTGGTAGTTCAGGTCGGTGGCCACTTGCATGACATACGGCGCTTCGATGATCCATTTGCCCCCGCCGGACGGGATGAAGAAACCGAGGATCGCCGAGTACACGCCCATCAGCAGCGCGTAGGTGTCATGGGACGCGATTTGTACGAAAAAGGTCGAGATGTGGTGAGCCAGCGTCTGAGCGTCAGTCCCTTTGACGGTAGTCATCAGCGCGGCGATCGAGCCGTACAGCGGGAACTGAATCAGCACGCCCGTGGTGGTCGGTACCGCGCGGGACACAGCGTCAAGAAAGCTGCGCGGGCGCCAGTGCAGCAGGGCACCGAGCATGATGAACAGGAAGTTGTAGGTGTTCAGCCCGGAAATCGCACTGATCGCCGGTTTGGTCGAGAACTCGTGGAACAGCCATCCGGCCGCCAGCAGCACCAGCAAAATCGTCAGCAGCGGGCTGTGCTCCAGCCATTCGCCGGGTCGGGTGCGCGGTTGCAACGGCGGCAGGTTAAAGCTCGGATCGATTCCGCAGGCTTTGGCATCACGGGCCGAGTTCGGGCCGGGTGCAGTGGCGTAGGCAATGACCAGCGAGATCACGATCAGCGCCAGCAACATCACGCCGGACTGCCAGAGAAAGATCGTTTGCGTGAAAGGAATCACCCCGGTGATCGACAGAATCGACGGCGGCAGGCTGGCCGGGTTGGCCTGCAATTGCGCGGCGGACGAGGACAGGCCTAGGGCCCACACCGCGCCGAGACCCAGATAGGCGGCAGCACCGGCGGCACGGTAATCCATTTTCAGATCGGTTCGGCGGGCGAGGGCGCGCACCAGCAAACCGCCAAACACCAGCGACAGCCCCCAGTTCAGCAGCGACGCGACCATGGAGATCAACGCAACCCAGGCCACGGCCGAGCGGCCGTTTTTCGGGATCCGCGCCAGCCGGTCGATCAGTTTCACTGCCGGTGGCGAGCTGGCGACCACATAACCGCCGATCACTACGAAAGCCATCTGCATGGTGAACGGGATCAGGCTCCAGAAGCCGTCACCGAAGGCCATGGCGGCGTCGGTGGGTTTGGCGCCCATGAACAGGGTGGCCACGGCGACGATAATCACCGCCAGTGCGGCAAACACCCAGGAGTCTGGGAACCAGCGTTCGGCAAAACTTGAACAGCGCAGGGCAAAGCGGGCGGAGCGGGTATCTTCGATATCAGCGGCCACGGGGGGTACCTCGAATTTTTATGTTTGTTGTGGTCTTTGGGGCGGCGAAGGCCCGTCTAGACAGGCGCCAACAGTAAAACAATCGGTTCTATTTTGTGACGAAGTTTTACGCGTCCAGGACTTTGGTCTAACGGGTTGTCCGTTGGCGCGTTTGCGTAGACCATGGGCGCCTTGGTTTTTTGCCTATGCCAGAGTTCTTTTCATGACTGCCAACACCCACCCGCGTCCGGCGCCGTTCACCCGCTCGGATTACAAGACCCTCGGCCTTGCGGCCCTTGGCGGCGCGCTGGAAATCTACGATTTCATCATTTTCGTCTTTTTCGCCCTGACTCTCAGCCAGCTGTTCTTCCCGCCGGAAATGCCTGAGTGGCTGCGGCTGCTGCAAAGCTTCGGGATCTTCGCTACCGGTTATTTGGCGCGGCCGTTGGGCGGGATTCTGATGGCGCATTTCGCCGACCGACTGGGCCGCAAGAAGGTCTTCAGCCTGAGCATCCTGATGATGGCGCTGCCGTGCCTGCTGATCGGCATCATGCCGACCTACGCGCAGATCGGTTATTTCGCACCGTTGCTGTTGTTGGCCCTGCGAATACTCCAGGGCGCGGCGGTGGGCGGCGAAGTGCCGAGTGCCTGGGTGTTCGTCGCCGAGCATGCACCTGTCGGGCACCGCGGCTATGCCCTGGGTTTCCTGCAGGCCGGGCTGACGTTCGGTTACCTGATCGGTGCACTGACGGCGACGTTTCTGGCGCAGGCGTTCACCCCGGCAGAAATCCTTGATTACGCCTGGCGTTACCCGTTCCTGCTGGGCGGTGTGTTTGGCGTAATCGGCGTCTGGCTACGTCGCTGGCTCAGCGAAACCCCGGTGTTCATGGCCATGCAGGCCCAACGTGATGCGGCCGTCGAACTGCCGCTGCGCACGGTCTTGCGTGAACACCGTCTGGCCATGCTGCCGGCGATGATCCTCACCTGCGTACTCACCTCGGCGGTGGTGGTGTTCGTGGTGATCACCCCGACCATGATGCAGAAAACCTTCGGCATGACCGCCAGCCACACCTTCGCCCTGAGTGCCTTGGGCATTGTTTTTCTGAATATCGGCTGCGTCCTCGCCGGGCTGCTGGTCGACCGCATTGGCGCCTGGCGTACGGTGATGCTCTATAGCCTGCTGCTGCCATTGGGCATCGGCGTGCTCTATACCTGCCTGATCATCGGAGGCAGCTGGATCGGTCTGGCGTACGCGGTGGCCGGCCTCGGTTGCGGGGTGGTCGGCGCGGTGCCGTCGGTGATGGTCAGCCTGTTCCCGGCGCGGATTCGTGTCTCGGGAATTTCCTTCACCTACAACATTGCCTACGCCGTCTGGGCGAGCATCACACCGTTGTTGCTGATCGGTCTGATGCCGTGGAGCCCATGGATCTGCGTGATTTTCAGCGCGGTGATGGGGGCTGTGGGGGTGAGCAGTGCCGCGTATTTCGGGACGCGGATGCCTAATGTCGGGAGCCGCAGCGTGGCTCCCTGCGTTTAGTGACTGTCAGCGGGTTCCTGCGATGTACAGGAGCAACACAATGCAAAGGAGCAGCACAAGTGCAATTGGTACCCATCCTTGAAGTGTCCCGTCAGGTTCAGTCGCGTGTGCGCGATTTGCGTAATCAACCTGATGTTCGCCAATACATGTACACCGATCATGAGATATCCGAGGCCGAGCACACGGCCTGGCTCGGCTCGTTAACGGACAATCCGCGTCAATCCGTGTTCGTACTCATGCTCGACGGCGCAGCCCGTGGCGTGGTGTCGCTGAACGCGATCAGCACGTTGCACAAAACGGCTGACTGGGCTTTTTATCTCGACAGTGATCTGCAAGGACAAGGGCTGGGCAGTCGGTTGGAGTTCTGGCTTCTGGACCACGCGTTCGGTGTGGCAGGTCTGGAAAAGCTCAACTGTGAGGTATTGCAGAGCAACCCGGCGGTGATCAGCCTGCACCAGAAGTTCGGCTTTTCCGTTGAGGGCGTGCGACGCCAGAACATCATCAAGGACAACGTCAGAGTCGATGTGGTGATGCTGGGCATTACTCGACAGGAATGGGCGGCGCGACGGCCGAAGATGGAAGACGTGATGGCACGGCTAAACCGTGTCAGCTGATCAGGTGGGCGCACCGCAACTATTTTTGTAGGACAACCCTGAAACACTCTTCAGAAAAAATCCCAAAGGCCGATGGCTAGGCTGCATGCCGCTTTCTTTCCCTGTCCATCGGTGTATCCCATGTTCAACAAACGCTTGAAGCAGGAGCTGTCGGCTCTTCGCGAAGAACTCTCCAGCCTCCAGCAAGTGAAGGAAAGTCTGGAAAGCGAGATGCTGGTCCTGACCCTCGATGTCGATGGGCGGATTCAATCGGTTAACCAGAACTTCATCGGTGAGATGCTCTACAAAAGCAGCGACCTGATAGGGCGACACATCGAAGACATCGTCCCGACCCATGTGAAGTCGGACGAATTCCATCAGCGCTTCAAGGTCGCGTTGACCCGTGGCGAGCACTTTGCCGGCACGGTGCGCTTGTTGCGTGGCAATGGTCAGGAAGCCTGGCTGCGCTCGATCGTGCAGCCGGTTCGGTCTGCGGACGGGCGGATCAAACACTTCTCGATTTACTCCAGTGACCTGACCCGCACCATCGAGGCGTCTCGTGAGCATGAGAACCTGATCGGCGCGCTTGTGCGCTCCACGGCAGTCATCGAGTTTGACCTCAATGGCAACGTGCTGGCGGCGAACGAGCGGTTCCTCAGCGGCATGGGTTACAGCCTGGCGCAGATCCAGGGCAAACATCACCGCATGTTCTGCGAGCCCGAGGAATACAACAGCACCGCGTACCAGGACTTCTGGCGCCGCTTGAATGCAGGCGAGTTCGTCGCCGCCCGTTTCAAACGCATCGACAGCCACGGTCGCGTGGTCTGGCTGGAGGCTTCCTACAACCCGGTGGTCGATGCCAACAACACGCTCTACAAAGTGGTGAAGTTCGCCACGGTGATTACCGATCAGGTCAATCAGGAGCAAGCCGTCGCCGAAGCGGCCAACATTGCCTACGGTACCTCGCAGCAAACCGACAGCAGCGCGCAACGCGGGAGTGCGGTGGTGACTCAGGCGGTCAATGTGATGCGTAACCTGGCCACGCACATGCAGACCGCCGGCGAAGGCATCGAAGCGCTGAACGAGCAGTCGCTGGTGATCGGCACCATCGTCAAAACCATCAGCGGGATTGCCGAACAGACCAACCTGCTGGCGCTCAACGCAGCCATCGAAGCGGCTCGGGCCGGGGAGCAGGGGCGTGGTTTCGCGGTGGTGGCGGATGAGGTCCGGCAATTGGCTTCGCGCACCAGCCAGGCAACCGATGAGATTGTCGGCGTGGTGCGGCAGAACCAGGACATGGCGCGCAACGCCGTGGCGCTGATGACCGAGGGCAAACTCCAGGCTGAACAGGGCCTGGCGCTGGCGGCAGAGGCGGGGACGGTGATTGTCGAGATTCAGGACGGTGCACAGAAAGTGGTGAACGCGGTCGGGCAGTTTGCCAATCAGTTGTCGACTTGATGCCTGCCATCGCGGCGTAAATCGCTACAATCGGCGTTTTCCCCAGGAGCAGCCATCATGAGCGTTTCTCACCGCCGTCCGGTTCCCTTGGCCAAGGCGTATCGTCTGCTCAATCACGGCCCGACCGTGCTGGTCAGCGCGGCTCATGACGGCCAGCGCAACATCATGGCGGCGGCCTGGGCCATGCCGCTGGATTTCGAGCCGCCGAAAATTGCCGTGGTGCTGGACAAGTCCACCTGGACACGGCAATTGCTGGAGGCTTCGGGCACGTTTGTGCTGAATGTTCCCTGCGCCGCCCAGGCCGATATCGTCCAGACCGTGGGGTCGACGTCGGGCCTGGAATTGACCCGGGACCAAGGCCGGGACAAGTTCCAGGTCTATGATTTGCCGACGTTCAGCGCTGAATTGATCGATGCGCCGATGCTCGAAGGCTGCGTCGCCTGGCTGGAGTGTCGACTGCTGCCGGAGCCCGGCAATCATCAGCAGTACGATCTGTTTCTGGCTGAAGTGATTGCCGCACAGGCAGACGAGCGGGTGTTCAGTGACGGTCGCTGGCACTTTGAAGGGCAAGACGCGTTGCGCACCTTGCACCATGTGGCGGGCGGGCATTTTCTGAAAATCGGCGATCCAGTGGACGGCAAGGTCTTGCAGGCGTAAGCAGCCTGCCTTTCACACCCAGACGTCATTCTGCGCAGTGCGCTCGCCACCTTCGTTACCTGTGTTCAGCACACCCTTGGGTTCGATCAGCAGGAGTTTCACCTCCTGCTCGGCGAACGGTTTGTGCTCGACACCTTTTGACACCACATACATTTCGCCGGCGTTCACCAGCACGTGGCCATCGCGAAAGTCGATACGCAGTTGCCCTTCCAGAACGATGAAGGTTTCGTCGGTATCCAGGTGATCGTGCCAGATGAAATCCCCCAGCAGTTTCACCACCTTGAACTGGTAGTCATTCATTTCGGCGATGACCCTGGGCGTCCAGTACGGGCCGATCCTGGCGATTTTTTCAGCGAAATTCAGGCTTTCGTAAGCTTTCATGCAGCAGCTCTCGTGGTTGATCGTGCATCCACGATAGCCAGCGCATCGGCGTGCTTCTTGAACGATCGTGCGGGCTCAGCGGCGGTGCATTTTCATCCAACGGGCCGGCGACAGTCCGTAGGTTTTGCTGAACTGCCGGGTCATGTGGCTCTGATCGGTGAAGCCGGCGATCAGCGCGGCGCTGACCAGTGACTGGCCCTGGATCAACAGCGAGCGGACCAGGTCGAGGCGGCGCATGGTCAGGTATCGATAAGGGCTGGTGCCGAACAACAGGCGAAAATCCCGCGACAGACTCCAGCGATCACGGCCGCTGTGTTGCGCCAGTTCTTCCAGCGTCACGGTGCGATCCAGCGCGCTGTGGATGAATTCCCGCGCGCGTTCGGCGGCCACGTAGTCGAAGCTCTGGCGGGTAGCCGGCACGCCGGAAACGCTGTTCAAGGCTTGCGCCAGGTCGAACAGCGCATCTTGCTCTTCGAGAGGGTCGAGAGGGCAATCGAGGCTTCGCAGCAGCACGGCGGTGGCGGCGAACAAACGTGGATCGGCTGACAGGCCGGTCTTGATAAACGGCAACGGCTGGCCGCCGAGCATTTGCTGGATCAGCGCCGGTTCGATGTACATCATTCGGTACTGGAACCCGGTCTCGGTGCCGGCTTCGCCATCGTGAACTTCGTCCGGGTGCAGCACCATGGTCCCGCCCGGCAGACTGTGGCGCCAGCCACCGCGGTACTGAAAACTCTGCACCCCCGCCAGGGTATGGCCGATGGCGTAGGTGTCGTGGCGGTGAAGGTCGTAGCCGTGCCCTGCAAAAAACGCCTCGAAACGTTGAAGCCCGCCAACGTCGGGCGCGCGGTGGAACCAGTCGATGGGAGGTGTGTGCTTGGCCATGGGTTGTTGCCTTGAACTCAATGCTGAACACGTTACCCCACTGACCAGCCGCCTGTCTGCTGCCGATCGAATCATCCGGCCGGTAGAAAATCCCCGGCTAATGTTGCAAGGTGTTGCATATTTTCTAAGCCAAGAAGGCGACCCACATCATGGAAATATCCCACCTTAGCTATGCTGCTCCGTTGTTGTCGTTGGCGCTGTTATGGACAGTTGCGGTGGTGACGCCGGGGCCGAACTTCTTCAACACCGCGCAACTGGCTGCCAGTTGCTCCCGGCGCCACGGGGTCGTCGCCGCACTGGGCGTGGCCACGGGCACGGTGCTTTGGGGGTTGGCGGGTGGCCTGGGCATCAAGTCGCTGTTCAGCGCCGCGCCGACGCTCTACCTGAGCTTCAAGATTGCCGGCGGTTGTTACCTGATCTATCTGGGTTTGAAGCAGTTCAAGCGCAAACCACCGAGTGTGCCGGGCGATAACGGCTCGCTGAATGTCGCCGGTCGCACGCTGCTATCGGCTTATGGCCGGGGCTTTGTGGGCAACATGACCAATCCCAAGGCCGCGCTGTTCGTTGCTACGATTTTCGCCACGGCCATGCCGGCCTCACCGCCACCGATGTTGCTGGCGCTGGCCGTGCTGACCATGGCGACCTTGTCTTTCAGTTGGTATTGCAGCGTGGCGCTGCTGTTTGCCAGCCGGCGGGTCGCGGGTGCTTATGATCGTTCGCGTAAATGGCTGGATCGCTTCGCCGGCAGTTGCTATCTGCTGTTCGGCGCGCATCTGGTGGCCAATCGTTGAGGAGTTCTGAATGAGCAAACTGCGGGTGGGCATTATTTTTGGCGGCCGTTCGGCTGAACATGAAGTGTCGCTGCAATCGGCGAAAAACATCGTCGATGCGCTGGACCGTTCGCGCTTTGAACCGGTGCTGATCGGCATCGACAAGCAAGGCCACTGGCATCTGAACGACCCTTCGAACTTCCTGCTCAACCAGGAAAACCCGGCGTTGATCGCCCTTAACCAATCCAACCGCGAACTGGCCGTTGTGCCGGGCAAGGCCAGTCAGCAATTGGTGGAAACCTCCAGTCAGGAAATGCTGGGTCATGTCGATGTGATCTTCCCGATCGTCCACGGCACCCTGGGCGAAGACGGTTGCCTGCAAGGCTTGCTGCGCATGGCCGATCTGCCGTTTGTCGGCTCCGACGTGCTCGGTTCGGCCGTCTGCATGGACAAGGACATCAGCAAGCGCCTACTGCGTGACGCCGGGTTGGCGGTTACGCCGTTCGTCACCCTGACCCGCGCCACCGCGGCCCGCACCGGGTTCGCCGAGGTGCAAGGCAAACTCGGCTTGCCGCTGTTCGTCAAACCGGCTAACCAGGGATCTTCCGTGGGCGTCAGCAAGGTGAATGACGAAATCGAGTACGCGGCAGCAGTGGCGCTGGCCTTGGGTTTCGATGAGAAAGTCCTGGTCGAGTCCGCCGTCAGCGGCCGCGAGATTGAATGCGCGGTGCTCGGCAACGAAGACGCCATCGCCAGCGGTTGCGGCGAGATCGTGGTACGTAGCGGGTTTTATTCCTACGACAGCAAATACATCGACGCTCAAGCGGCGGAAGTGGTGGTCCCGGCAAACATCAGCCGCGAGGCTAGTGAACGCATCCGTGCCCTGGCCGTCGAGGCATTCCAGGTGCTGGGCTGTTCCGGGCTGGCGCGGGTCGACGTGTTCCTGACCGACAGCGGCGAAGTGCTGATCAATGAAATCAACTCGTTGCCCGGCTTCACCCGCATCAGCATGTACCCCAAGCTATGGCAGGCCACTGGTATGACTTACAGCGAGCTGGTCAGCCGTTTGATCGACCTGGCGCTGGAGAAGCATCAGGCGCGGCAGGCGCTGAAGATCTCTCGCTAGGCTGAATCCAGCGCGCAGTGAACTCCGAAGTCGTCATCCAGCTCGATGGCGACGCTCACGGCGTCTCATATCATTTTGGGTATCTCGGCCTGATTCGTCTGCTGACGCAACCGCTTCGATTCATAGGCTTCGATCAGCGTGATCATAATGTCGAAGTAATCACCCTCAGGGGTGCCAGGCTCTGGTTCGTTGTCGAATAGCGCTGACACGTTCTTGAGGGCTGCACGATAGTCCTCGTCGGTGTGAATGGGGCGGATGTTCATGGGTTACTCCATCTCGACGGTATCAGCGTCGATTGCGTCGTACTGTTTGGGAGTGCCGACTCTATCCAAGAAGCAGTCACTTGCGGGTAGGAAAAGGCTGCGCGAAGTGGCCGATCAGGATGTATCGGGTGTAAAAAAGGGCCTACCTCCCGGTAAACCCTTGCTCATTCCCGCGTACGACTCAATCCCCCAACGCTGCCCCCTCACGCCGCGGATCAGCCCCACCCGCCAACGACGTTTTCCCTTGCGCATCCTTGACCCGAACAATCGCCTGGGTCCCGCTGGTCATGTCGATCTCGTTCACGCTGTGCCCTTTGTCCTTCAGCGCCTGAATCAGCGCCGGGCTGAACTGCCCCTGTTCCAGTTCGGTCGGGCCGTTGCGGCTGCCGAAGTTGGGCAGGCTGATGGCGGTTTGTGGGTCGAGGTTCCAGTCGAGCAGGCCGATGGTGGATTTGGCGACGTATTCGATGATCTGCGAGCCGCCGGGGGAGCCGATGGTGGCGAGGAATTCGCCGCTCTGGCGGTCGAAAATCAGGGTCGGTGCCATGGACGAGCGTGGGCGTTTTCCGGGTTCGACGCGGTTGGCAACCTTCTGGCCATTCTCTTCGGGGATGAACGAGAAGTCGGTCATCTGGTTGTTCAGCAGGAAACCCTGAACCATCAGGTGCGAGCCAAACGCGGATTCCACCGTGGTGGTCATGGACACGGCGCCGCCTTCGTCATCCACCGCCACCACTTGCGAGGTGGAGATGCGCAGCGGCGAGCGGTCCGGTGCATAGGCGACTTGAATGCCCGGCGGGGTGCCGGGTTTGGCTGTGCCCATGCTGCGATCGCCGATCAGGGCCGCGCGATCGGCCAGATACGCAGGGTCCACCAGACCTTTGACGGGGACGGGCACGAAGTCTGCGTCGGCCACGTACTGCGCGCGGTCGGCGTAGGCCAGGCGCTCGGCCTCGGAGATCAGGTGCACGGCTTCAGGCGTCGGTTCGATGCCCGCAGGTTTGTTTGTCTTGACCGGTTTGAGCGGCGCCAGGGCAAAACGCGGGTCACGGGTTTCCAGGGCCTGCAAGGTGCCGAGGATCTGCGCCACGGCGATCCCGCCTGACGACGGTGGCGGCATACCGCAGACCTGCCAGCGTTTGTAATCGGTGCACAGCGGCGCGCGTTCCTTGGCGCTGTAGCCGTTGAGGTCGTTCAGCGACAGGCTGCCAGGGTTGGCGTGGCCCTGAACCTTGGCGACGATCTCCTGTGCGACGGGGCCTTTGTACAACGCATCCGGTCCTTCCTTGGCAATGCGTTTGAACACCGCGGCCAGCGCCGGGTTTTTCAGCGTAGTGCCCGCGGCTTTCGGGCTGCCATCGGCATTCAGGAAGTAGGCGATCATGTCCGGCGAGCGTCGGATAGACGAGTCCGAGGCGATCAACTGGTGAAGACGTGGCGAGATGGCGAAGCCTTGTTCCGCGAGTTTGATCGCTGGTTCGAACAGCCGCGCCCACGGCAGATGACCGTGCTTCTGATGGGCCAACTCGAGTGCCCGCAACACGCCCGGTGTCCCGACTGAACGACCGCCAATCTGCGCCTGGGTGAACGGCATCGGTTTACCGTCGGCTTGCAGGAATAGCTTCTCGGTGGCGCCGGCCGGAGCAGTTTCGCGACCGTCATAAGTGCGCACAGCCTTGCCATCCCACAGCACGATCAACGCGCCACCGCCAATGCCCGAGGATTGCGGCTCGACCAGGGTCAGCACGGCCTGCATCGCAATCGCTGCATCGATTGCCGAACCACCCTGGCGCAACATCTCCCGCCCGGCCTCGGCCGCCAGCGGATTGGCCGCGGCTGCCATGTGTTTCGAGGCGTGTTGGGTTTGCAGGTCAGTGCGATAACCCGACGCGACTTCTGGTGCGACAGGCAACGTCGAAGTGGTCGGGGCGCTACAGGCTGCGAGGGTTAAAGCCGCGGCGATCAGCGAAAAGGCTGACAGGCGATAGTGGCTCAAGGGGAAGATTGAGAACACGTGGGGGCACTCCGTCCGTGGGAAAGATCAGGGGACTTTATCGGCCGAAAGGGAGTGACGCAAACCAGCGCCTACAGCAAAGATGCTTTTGCCCTTCATGAGTCCGCGGATTTTCTGTAGGGTCGAGGGCAACAGACTGGCCAGAAGATCAACAAGAGGCAGACATGCAGACCGAGTTCCCCACCCAGCCAAGTTACCGCACCCAGCGTGATCAATTCCTGGCCGCCGCGACCGCGGCCGGTGCGACGCTGACCGAGTACCCGCATCCACTCAAAGGGCCGTTCGGTGAGCCGTTGAGCACCGATGTGGCCGTGCTGGGTGATCCGCGGGCGAAGCGTTTGCTGATTGCGCTGAGTGGCACTCATGGCGTCGAAGGTTTCTACGGTTCGGGGTGTCAGATCAAGTGGTTGCAGGCGTTGGGCAAGCGTTCGCTGCCGGCCGATGTCGCGGTGGTGATGATCCACCTGATCAATCCGTGGGGCACTGCGTGGCTGCGTCGGGTCAACGAAGACAACATCGACTTGAACCGCAATCACCTGAACTTCGAGCATGCATTGCCAGATAATCAGGCCTATGCGGCGCTGCATGAAATCTATGCCTGCACGCAGTTGCAGGGCCCGGAACGTGATCGCGCCGATGCCTTGCTCGATGAACAAATCGCCGAACACGGCTGGCCCGCCGTGATGTCGATTGTCGAGGGTGGCCAGCACCGTCATCCCGATGGTTTGTTCTACGGCGGACTGGCGCCGAGCTGGTCGAACCGCACGTTGCATCAGATCCTTCAAAAGCATGTTTCCCATGCCGAAGTGGCCATGTGTTTTGATTTGCACACCGGCGCCGGGGAGTACGGGCATCCGATGTTGCTGACCATTACCGAAGCGGCGTATCCGGCGCTTGCGGATGCGCAGGCGATTTATGGTCCGTGGCTCTATACCTTGCACACGGGCGCCAACACGCTGAGCGAAACCGGCGTTGCTGCCACTGCTACCGGCTACACCTCGCAGGCGTTGATCAATGCGTTGCCGCACGTGCGGTTGATGCCGTTTGTGATCGAGTGCGGGACGTATCCCGGCGCAGAGGTTCATCGTCATCTGCGCGATGATCACTGGCTGCACCTGCATGGCAATCCGAGTGATGCAGTGGGGCGCGGGATCAAACTGAATCTGGTGGAGCAGTTCTATCCCGCCGACAGCGACTGGCAGGCGATGGTCTGGCTGCGCACCTGGCAGATTTGGGAGCGGGCGTTGTCAGCATTGCCGGCAATTCGTTCCTGACGTGATTTGCGCGGACGTGGCCTCTCGTTGCCCGAACTCATGCGGTTCAAATCTTCCTGCAACCGCAGCATGCTTTCTTCGCCGACGCGGATGAAGCCGCTGCGGGGTTGATCCAGGTCGAGGGTGATGGTGAAGACCATGGCAATCAGGATCGCGAAGATGGCCGTCGAGCCGTGCCGTCGACGGTGACCCAGGCCATAGCTGTAAGCGATGAAACCCAACGCACCGATGGCCACGACGAACAGCAGATTGATGACGGTTGCCGGGACATGATCGTCCTGCTCGGCGCGGCGCTTTTCATTGACGTTGTAGACGTCGGTCAACGCCTGGATCACCAGGTTCATGGCGGCTGTCGCTTCGCCCTGAGCCTCGGCGGCTGCGGCCAGGTTCCATAACTGGTCCTCGATCGTCCGCGACGATTCGCTGGCGGCCTTCAACAGTTTCTCGTCCGTGCCGGCGCGCATGAATTCAATCCGCGCCGAGACATAATCCTTGAGCATCGCTGACATCTTCCCGCGCAGATCAGACGGCAGCAATTTCGCTCGCAGGTAGGTCGAGCCGATCACCGTGACTTCATCTTGAATCAGTGTCTTGCGCGCTTCGAAACGTGAGGTGGCCATGGCGAAGTTGAAACCCAGCAACAACGCGAGCAGACCGAGGAGGGCGGTCTGCAAAACGGTGAGGTGGGAGCGGGTCGAATCATTGCTGTGGGTTCGGTGATGACGGCCGAGACGAAAAGCGAGTTCCAGCACCACGCAGAAGATGGCGACCACGATGAAAAACAGAATGATTTCGTCCAGGCCCCAGTACATAGGCTAGGTCTCTCTGCGTTCAAGCTTTGGCATTAACTGTAGGAGAGAACCGCGAAGAGTGGGCATTAACCGCCCTGTGGGCCGGGAGCACTTTTCTCGAGGCATAAAAAAACGGCCTACCTTTCGGTAAGCCGTTTTTAGTACTTGGTGGCTACACAGGGACTTGAACCCCGGACCCCAGCATTATGAATGCTATGCTCTAACCAACTGAGCTATGTAGCCAAGTGGCGCGCATTATTGGCTCGTAACGGAGATGTGTCAAGCGTAAATCTAAAATATTTCTCTACGCTTTCAACCGCTTATCCGCCTGACCCGAAAAAACGGGCCAGGAGGGGGCATCAACTGAGCTGAAATCTCCCGGTATTGGCACTCAAGGCCTTGCTGCCCTGGCTCAAGGTGTCCGCTGCCAGGTTCACCGCTCGCGCGCCTTCGAGCAAGCGTACCGCGGCCTGATCGACTTGCTGGATATTGCCGCTGACCTCGTCGGCGGTGGTCGCTTGCTCGTCGACCGCGGTAGCGATTTGCGCCAGCGTGTCGGTGACGCTCTGCACGGCACTGGCAATTTCCCCCAGGCGTTCGCCGAGGCCAGTGACGGCCTGGGCGTCGGACTGAGCCTGGCCGCAAGCGGCTTCCATCAGGCTCACCGCTTCGTTTACGGTGCTGCGCAGGCTGTCGACAGTCCCGGCAATCTGCGCGGTGGAGGACTGGGTGCGTTGCGACAGGCTGCGCACTTCATCGGCCACCACCGCAAAGCCACGACCTTGCTCGCCCGCGCGAGCGGCCTCGATGGCGGCGTTAAGTGCCAATAGATTCGTCTGCTCGGCAACGCCGCGAATGGTATCCACCACCAACTGAATTTGCTGCCCTTGTTCACTGACCCGGCCCAGTGCTGCCGCGGTGTCGTTCAAGCGCTGATTGAGTTGCTGAATACTCGCCGTCGTGCGCTGGCTGTCACGGCTGCTGTCGGCGGCGATGCGCTGGGTGTGCTGAGCGCTGCCGGAGGCCTGTTCGCAACTCTGGGCGACCCCTTGGGAGGTCGCGGCCAATTGCGTGGCTGCCGCGGCGATCTGGCTGATCTGCAACTGCTGGGCTTCGACTTCTCCAAGGGCGCCGCTGGAGTGATGGTTGAGGGTGCGAACCGCGTTGCTCAGCTGCAAGGTTTCATGATCGACCCCCAGCAAACTGTTGCGCAGTTGCACCACCGCGACGTTGAGGGCGGTGCTGATGGCGGCCAGTTCATCGCGACCTTCTACCGGTACTTGCAGGCTCAGATTGCCGTCGCGCAAGGCTTCGGCCAGCAGGGTAATACCGCTGGCGCTACGACGGATCGAGGTCTGCAAGCAGATGAACAGGTACAGCGCGGCCAGCAACAGGCAGCCAAAAATGCTCGCTACCAGGATGAACTGGCGAATGGCAGAACCGTGGTAATAGTCCAGGCGCTCATCCAGCGACACCAACGACTGCTGACGCAACGAAGCGAGGTCGGCGAGCAGGGTGTCGAGGCTGCGTTCGAACTCTTCCGGCTTGAGCTTGATGCTGCCACCGAACACACCGTCATCGAGGACTTTCAGCTCGGCGTCCAGGTGCTTGAGGCTGTCATGGTATTGCCCGGCCCAGGTTTGCAACGCGCTGGGCAGCCGCGCTTCCAGCAGGTTCGCTGTTTTGACCAACTGCTCCCGGGCGTCGCCGATGCGGCTGCGCAAGTCGCGCAGTTGCAGACGGCTTTGCAGGGTGAATTGCCCGGACACTACAGAGGCCTGGCCAACACTGGCGAGACGGCCGACGCGTTCAATCAGGTCTGGCGCGTGCTGCGTGGAGATCTGCGTCAGCAAATAGGTCTCGAGCCACGGCGCCAGCGTCAGGCGATTATCCATGGCGATCTGCTCGCGCAAGGCTTGCAGGGCACTCAAGGCATTGGTGAAACGATCGTAACCGTCCGGCCACCAACCGACGCTGCTCAGGCTTTTCGAGTCCAGGCCGTTGAGGGCGGTTTGCAGGGCTTGATATCGGGTCAGGGTTTCGCCCTCGGCGCCTTCGGTTTGCAGTGCGTTGCCAAGGTCGGTGGTGGCTTGGGCGACGGCGGGCTGAACCGTATCGAAAGCCGCCATCGCCGCGATCGTCGCGGGTGTCGGCTGGCGATTGGTTTCCGTGGCGCGCCAGCGAGCCGCGCGGTCACGTTGAGCGGCGAGCAGGTTATCCAGAGCATCGAGGGCGAGCAGTTGCCGAACCCCGGCACGTTCGCCGGAGATCAGGTTCAGTTTGTCGCGATAGTCCTGACCGATCATCCACAGGCTGCCCGTCAACGGCAGGATAAACAGTAGAAACAACAGCTGAAATTTGCGTGCGAAGCCAAAACGCCCCAGCAACCCGATCCCCGGTGATAAAAAAGCCTGCATGCCCCAAAACTCCTCTGGACACCACGCACCATTGGCGTGCGTCGCAACCGTTGCGGTCGCGACCTGTGCCCTTCTAAAAGGCCTCGAAAGTTCACCCTCGTCAGCTCTGTAGGCCGACTCTGTGGCGAAACTTCCCATTCTCGGTCCCCTTTGTAAGGGGCCGCGTTGAAGCGGATTACCAAGGCAAGATTCAGACCATGGCGTTGCGCTATCACCTTTCCAGCGATGAAAATCGAGGTCGTTAGCAGGCTAAGGGGATGGCGCTGCTGCACTGAAAAATGGCACATTGACGCACCTGCCCGTGTGCACCCATCTGTTGTACGGAAACTCTTATGGCTATCAGCAATGTCCAGACCGGCGCGCAGCCGGCATCCGCGACTTCACAAAGCAGCCCTTTGGTGATGCGTATTATCGGCGCCGTGGCGCTGGCGCATTTGATCAACGACTTGATCCAGTCGGTGCTGCCGTCGATCTATCCGATGCTCAAGGCCAACTATGGCCTGACGTTCACCCAGGTTGGCCTGATCACTTTGACGTTCCAGCTGACGGCTTCGCTGTTGCAGCCGTGGGTCGGTTACTACACCGATCGGCACCCCAAACCCTGGCTGCTACCGGCCGGAACGGTTTGCACCTTGATCGGCATTTTGATGATGTCGGTGGTCGGCACCTTCCCGTTGATTTTGCTGGCGGCAGGGTTGATCGGTATCGGCTCCTCGACCTTTCACCCGGAAGCTTCTCGCGTGGCGCGACTGGCCTCGGGCGGGCGATTTGGCCTGGCGCAATCGACCTTTCAGGTGGGTGGTAATGCCGGTTCGGCCTTCGGTCCGTTGCTCGCCGCCGCGATCATCATTCCATTCGGTCAGGGCCATGTGGCCTGGTTCGGCCTGTTCGCGGTGTTTGCGCTGTTCGTGCTTTATCGGATCAGCCGCTGGTACGCCAATCACTTGAGCCTGTTCAAACTCAAGCAAGGCCAGGCGGCGACGCATGGCTTGTCGAAGAACCGCGTGATCAGTGCACTGGTGGTACTCGGGCTGCTGGTGTTCTCCAAGTATTTCTACATGGCCAGCTTCACCAGTTATTTCACCTTTTACCTGATCGAGAAATTCGACCTGTCGGTAGCGAGTTCGCAGTTGCACCTGTTCCTGTTTCTCGGCGCGGTAGCGGCGGGGACCTTCTTTGGTGGACCGATCGGCGACAAGATCGGGCGTAAGGCCGTGATCTGGTTCTCGATCCTCGGCGTAGCGCCGTTCACCCTGATCCTGCCTCATGTCGACCTGTTCTGGACCAGCATTCTCAGCGTCGTGATCGGCTTCATCCTGGCGTCAGCGTTCTCGGCAATTGTGGTGTATGCGCAAGAGCTGGTGCCGGGCAATGTCGGGATGATTGCCGGGGTGTTCTTCGGGTTGATGTTCGGCTTTGGCGGGATTGGTGCCGCGTTGCTCGGGCATTTGGCGGACATACACGGCATCGAATACGTGTACTTGCTGTGTTCGTTCCTGCCGTTGTTCGGTGTGCTGGCGATCTTCCTGCCAAGAACCAAAAAAGCCTGACCCTCACAAATCCCCCTGTGGGAGCGAGCAAGCCCGCTCCCACAGTTGATCGGTGGTGTGGTGGTGATTATTTCAGGCACAAAAAAGCCGCGTCTAAACGCGGCTTTTTCTTGGGCGGGTGTCTTACACGTTAAAACGGAAGTGCATCACGTCGCCGTCTTTAACGATGTAGTCCTTGCCTTCCAGACGCCATTTACCGGCTTCTTTGGTGCCGGCTTCGCCCTTGTACTGGATGAAGTCGTCGTAGGCGATGACTTCGGCGCGGATGAAACCTTTCTCGAAGTCGGTGTGGATCACGCCAGCGGCTTGTGGTGCGGTGGCACCCACGCGGACGGTCCAGGCGCGGACTTCTTCGACACCGGCGGTGAAGTAGGTCTGCAGGTGGAGCATTTCGTAGCCGGCGCGGATGACGCGGTTCAGGCCAGGTTCTTCGAGGCCCAGGGCTTCGAGGAACATGTCTTTCTCTTCGCCGTCTTCCAGTTCGGCGATTTCGGCTTCGATCTTGTTGCAGACCGGAACCACCATGGCGCCTTCTTCTTCGGCGATGGCTTTGACGATGTCCAGCAGCGGGTTGTTCTCGAAACCGTCTTCAGCGACGTTGGCGATGTACATGACCGGCTTGGTGGTCAGCAGGTGGAAGCCACGAATCACCGCTTTGTCGTCGGCGCCCATGTTCTTCATCAGCGTACGGGCAGGCTTGCCGAGGGTGAAGTGAGCGATCAATTGCTCCAGCAGGCCTTTCTGGACCACGGCGTCCTTGTCACCACCCTTGGCGTTGCGGGCGACTTTCTGCAGTTGCTTCTCGCAGCTGTCGAGGTCGGCAAAGATCAGTTCCAGGTCGATGATTTCGATGTCGCGTTTCGGGTCGACGCTGTTGGAGACGTGAATCACGTTCTCGTCTTCGAAACAGCGGACTACGTGCGCGATGGCATCGGTTTCACGGATGTTGGCGAGGAACTTGTTGCCCAGGCCTTCACCTTTCGAGGCGCCGGCTACCAGGCCTGCGATGTCGACGAATTCCATGGTGGTCGGCAGGATGCGCTTTGGATTGACGATGACCGCCAGGGCTTCCAGACGTGGATCCGGCATCGGCACGATACCGGTGTTCGGCTCGATGGTGCAGAAGGGGAAGTTCTCGGCCGCGATCCCGGATTTGGTCAGGGCGTTGAATAGGGTGGACTTGCCGACGTTAGGCAGGCCGACGATGCCGCAATTGAATCCCATGGTGTTTTCCCCGAGGAGTGAGTCAGGCCTTCTGGCTGTGCAGGTTTTTCATCGCGCGGTTCCATTCACCGGCGAGGATATCCGGCAGCACGCCGAGGGCAAAGTCGATGCTGGCATCGAGTTTTTCCTGTTCGGCGCGTGGCGCACGACCCAGGACGAAATTTGAAACCATACTGGCAACGCCCGGGTGGCCAATGCCAAGCCGCAAGCGGTGAAAGGTATTCTGATTGCCCAGTTGCGCGATGATGTCGCGCAACCCGTTGTGACCGCCATGGCCGCCGCCCTGTTTGAGCTTGGCAACGCCGGGTGGCAGGTCGAGTTCGTCATGCGCCACCAGGATTTCTTCAGGCGTAATGCGGAAGAAGCCGGCAAGTGCCGCGACGGCCTGGCCGCTGCGGTTCATGTAGGTGGTGGGAATCAGCAGACGAACATCCTGACCCTGATGCGAAAAGCGCCCGGTCAGGCCGAAATATTTACGATCCGCCACAAGGTTTACGCCTTGTGCGTTCGCGATGCGCTCAACAAAAAGGGCCCCTGCGTTATGCCGGGTCTGTTCGTATTCAGCGCCTGGATTTCCCAGGCCAACGATCAGTTTGATGGCAGTCACGATAGGGGCCCTTCCTTGGAGTGGTGGATAACATCGCCGCGACAGGTGTGTGCGGCGAAAGTGGACGACAAGTGCTCATTTACCATTATGTAAACTCCGCGTTCTCGCCCGCTTTCTCGCTACGCTCTAGTCCGCGATGTTTCCGGTCACTCCGGCGAACAGAGTGAAATTACTCTGCTGCGCCTTCTTCAGTAGCTTCTGGAGCAACACGTGGAGCGTGGACGTTGGCAACAGCCTTGTCATCACCGTGTACCAGAGCAACAAACTCAACGCCTTTAGGGGCTTTGAGGTCAGACAGGTGAATGATCGAGCCGATTTCGGCGTTAGCCAGGTCGACTTCGATGAATTCAGGCAGGTCTTTCGGCAGGCACGAAACTTCGATTTCAGCAACAACGTGCGAAACTTCGCCGCCTTTCTTGATCGGCGCTTCTTCACCAACAAAGTGTACAGGCACGATAGCGGTCAGTTTCTGGCCAGCTACAACGCGTACGAAGTCAGCGTGCAACACGTGGCCTTTGGCCGGGTGACGCTGCAGAGCTTTGATGATTACGTTTTGCTTGGTGCCGCCAACGTTCAGCTCGATGATGTGGCTGTAAGCCGCTTCGTTTTCGAGCAGTTTGGCAACTTCTTTAGCCAGCATGCTGATGGATTCAGGGGCTTTTTCGCCACCGTAAACTACAGCTGGTACCAGGCTTGCGAGACGACGCAGGCGGCGGCTCGCACCTTTCCCCAGGTCGGAACGCACTTCAGCATTCAGAGTAAATTCGTTCATGTTGTATCTCCAAAATAACCACATTCGCCCCAGCGTTTGCGACCAGCGCTAAAGGCGATATGGGCAAAAAAGCCCCGCCCCGACAGGAATGCCGGGGCGGGGCGCTTTTCGTCAACGAAATATTCGAGAAGGGCAGGGCCCTTAACGGAACATCGCGCTGATCGATTCTTCGTTGCTGATGCGGCGAACCGCTTCGGCAACTACCGGCGCGATATCCAGTTGACGGATACGCGAGCAGGCTTGAGCAGCAGCGGACAACGGGATGGTGTTAGTCACCACCAGTTCGTCCAGCATTGAGTTTTCGATGTTTTCGATCGCCCGACCGGACAGCACAGGGTGTGTGCAGTAGGCGAAAACCTTGGCAGCGCCATGCTCTTTCAGGGCCTTGGCCGCGTGGCACAGAGTGCCGGCGGTATCGACCATGTCATCGACCAGAATACAGGTACGCCCTTCGACATCACCGATGATATGCATCACTTCAGAGTGATTGGCTTTCTCACGGCGTTTGTCGATGATCCCGAGATCCACGCCCAGGGATTTGGCAACAGCACGTGCACGCACGACGCCGCCAATGTCCGGGGACACGATCATCAGGTTTTCGAAGCGCTGATCTTCAATGTCATCCACCAATACCGGGGAGCCGTAGATGTTATCTACCGGAATATCGAAGAAACCCTGGATTTGGTCAGCATGCAGATCAACCGTGAGAACACGGTCGATGCCGACTACGGTAAGCATGTCAGCAACGACTTTCGCGCTGATAGCCACACGTGCGGAACGCGGACGGCGATCCTGACGGGCATAACCAAAGTAAGGAATAACAGCAGTGATACGAGTAGCCGAGGAGCGGCGGAAGGCATCAGCCATCACTACCAGTTCCATCAGGTTATCGTTAGTCGGAGCGCAAGTCGGCTGAATAATGAAGACATCTTTACCGCGGACGTTTTCATTGATCTCGGCGGTAATTTCGCCGTCGGAGAACTTACCGACAGAGATGTCACCGAGAGGGATATGCAGCTGACGTACAACACGCCGAGCCAGATCGGGGTTAGCGTTCCCCGTAAAGACCATCATCTTGGACACGCGCAGTACCTAGAGGCTGAGGGTAACCTGGATGAGTATAGAAAATGGCAGGGGCGGCTGGATTCGAACCAACGCATGGCAGGATCAAAACCTGCTGCCTTACCGCTTGGCGACGCCCCTGTATCTGTTGCAACGAGTACCCAGTACTCGATTCCTTTTAGAGCAGACTTTGCAGCTTGCGATGCAACATCGAAACGTTGCTTCCCTTTGCTACAAACCCTGTAAGGGTCTCTGTAAGAAGGGCCGAGACTTTATCAGCTTCAGCTTTGCTTGGGAAGCCCCCAAACACACAACTTCCAGTTCCGGTGAGTTTTGCTTCGGTAAATTTACCTAACAAATTCAAAGCGTTACGTACATCTGGGTAACGCCTTGCTACCACCGGTAAGCAGTCATTTCGACTGTTTCCCTTGGGAACGGGGCGCACTTTAATGGGAGAAGAGTTACGTGTCAACAACGGATCTGAAAAAATTTCTGCTGTACTTACAGAGACTTGCGGCACAAGCACGAGATACCACGGTTCTTCGGGGTCTACAGGGGTCAGTTTCTCCCCCACGCCTTCTGCAAAAGCCGCGTGCCCACGCACGAAAACCGGGACGTCCGCGCCAAGCGTCAGGCCCAGCACGGCCAGCCGATCCTCATCCCAACCCAGTTGCCAGAGATGATTGAGGCCGAGCAAAGTCGTCGCAGCATTTGAACTGCCACCACCGATACCACCGCCCATGGGCAGAATTTTTTCGATCCAGATGTCGATACCGAGGGAACAACCGGATTGCTCCTGAAGTTTTTTTGCAGCTCGAACAATCAGATTGCTGTCGTGAGGAACGCCATCGAATTCGGTGTGCAGTCGAATGACACCGTCATCACGAACGGCGAACGTGATTTCATCGCCGTAATCGAGAAACTGAAAAATAGTCTGCAACTCGTGATAACCGTCTTCACGGCGACCGAGGATGTGCAGCATCAGATTGAGTTTGGCCGGGGAGGGCAGCGTCAAGCGCGGAGCGGTCATGTTCACTGCCCCAATTTGCGAGGTTGCCATTCCTTGATCACCAGCGTGACGTCAAGGTCGGTGCCGTGCAGTTTGATCCGCTCGGGCAGCCAAAAGCCGTTTTGCTCGGCATAGCTGAGGTATTCGACCTGCCAGCCATCCTGCTCAAGATTGGCCAGGCGGCTGTCGGCATCCAGCGTCAGACGGCTTTTGCTGTCCGGAGCCGGGAGCCCGCGAACCCACCAGGCCAGATTGGACACCGGTAACTTCCAGCCCAGTTGTTCTTCGACCAGCACTTCGGGCGTCGGCGCTTCATAGCGGCCCTGGTTGGCGACTTCCAGCGAGACCTTGCCGGGGCGGCCGGTCAGGCGTGCTGCGCCGCGACCCAGGGGGCCGGAGAGGCGAATGTCGTAGTAATCCTGTCGCTGCAGCCAGAACAACGTGCCGCTGCCCGAGTCTTTCGGGGCGCGAATGCCGATCTTGCCGTTGATCTGCCAGCCGTCGAGGCTGGTCAGTTGCTGTTTGTACTCGCGCCATTGGGCCGGGTTGCCTTTGCCCTGGACCGATTCGCGGGCGCCGAAGCCCGCGCAACCGGCGAGCAGGGCGATGAAGCTGAAAACAATGAGGTGGCGCAAAAACATAATCTTAAAGAGTCTCTGATCCGGTCAGGCGCTTGATGGTGCTGCGCAGGAGGGGGCTGTCGGGCTGTTCCTTGAGGAACTTGCTCCAGATTTGTTTGGCTTCCCGTTGCTTGCCATTGGCCCACAGGACTTCGCCCAGGTGCGCGACGACTTCCTGATCGGGGAAGCGCTCCAGCGCCTGGCGCAGCAGGCGTTCGGCTTCGTCGAAATTGCCCATGCGGAAGTTCACCCAGCCGAGACTGTCGAGTACCGCCGGGTCTTCCGGATTGATCTTGTGCGCCTGTTCGATCAAGGCCTTGGCTTCGGCGTAGCGCGTCGTACGGTCGGACAGGGTGTAACCGAGGGCGTTCAGCGCCATCGCGTTGTCCGGGTCGCGCTTGATGATCAGGCGCAGGTCTTTTTCCATCTGCGCCAGGTCATTGCGTTTTTCCGCTTGCATGGCGCGGGTGTACAGCAGATTCAGATCGTCCGGGTATTGCTGCAAGGCTTGCTTCAATACATTCCAGGCCTTGTCGGGCTGTTTATTGGCGGACAAGGTTTCGGCTTCGATCAAATACAACTGAATCGCGTAATCGGGCTGTTCATCGCGCTCCGCAGCCAGGCGGCTTTGGGCTTCGGCGGTCTTGCCGTTGTTCATCAGGATATCGGCCTGACGCAATTGCGCCGGCAGGTAATCGTTGCCCGGGCCGACCTGGGCGTACTCGATCAGCGCGCCTTGAGGGTCATTGCGCTCTTCAGCGATACGACCGAGGTTCAAGTGCGCCGAATCGACGTGGCTTTCCCGGGCAATCAGGTCTTCCAGATAGCCCTTGGCCTCCTTCCAGGCCTTGGCTTCCAGGCAAACCAATGCCAGGGAGTAACGCAGTTCGTCGTCTTCGGGGTACTGCTGAACCAGGCTCGAGAACTCGGCTTTGGCGTCGTCCATGCGGTCCTGTTCAACCAGCATGCGCGCATAAGTCAGGCGCAGGCGTTTGTCGTCCGGGTATTTCTTGATGCTTTTTTGCAGAAGCGGCAAGGCTTCATCGCCACGACTGAGGGTCTGCAGCAGGCGTGCGCGCAACAGAATCGGTGCTATTTCGCCTTCGTCCGGAGGATTGTCTTCCAGCAGGCCCAGCGCACCCTTGGCGTCACCGTCCTGTTGCATCAGCAAGGCTTTGCCGAAAATCAGCTGACTGTTGTTCGGATGGCGCTGCAATAAACGGTCAAAACTTTTCATCAAGCCGTTGCGCGTGTCCTGGTCGGTATCGGCCGCAGACAGGGCGAGGAAGTCGAAATGCGTGTCGCCCTTGCCTTGCAGGACTTTCTCCATATAGGCCATGGAGTCGTCATAACGCCCGGCACGAGCCAGTTGCACGGCAGCGGCCCGTTGCGCCTCAAGGTCTTGCGGCGCGTTTTTCGCCCAGATCAACGAGGTGTCCAGGGCAGCCTGATCGGCGCCCAGGTACTCGGCGATACGGAATGCCCGCTCGGAGATGCCCGGATCCTGAGTGTTGATCGCCTGGGTCACGTAGTTGTCCAGGGCAATGTCGAAACGATTGCGCTGGCCAGCCAGTTCGGCGCTCAACAGACTGAAGATGGTTTCTTCACTGAATGAGCTGTAAACCTTGGGCTTTTCAGGGGCCGGAGTGCTGTCTTCGACCGGCGGCGTACCGTCCGACGAAACGGGTGCCAAGGCCTGGCAGCCGCTGAGGAAGACAAAAGCGAGGAGCAACGCGGAAGATCTATTCATATAGGAAGAGGACGACTAACCTGCGGTCGGATCATCATGACACAAGCCTTCGGCCAAACATAACCGTGTCTCAATTGGCGCCTTTATAGAGGCAGGTCATTGGGACAATAGTCAGCGGTAGTTGTTCTGGCTCTGTCGAAGTAGGACAATTGCCGGCTTCACGTCACCATCAGCGACCTTGAATGGCCTTCCTTGCACTCGGTATTAACCACAAGACTGCTTCAGTAGACGTCCGCGAGCGCGTGGCCTTTACCCCTGAGCAGCTGGTGGAGGCTTTGCAGCAGCTCTGCCGACTGACCGACAGCCGCGAAGCTGCGATCCTCTCCACCTGCAATCGCAGTGAACTCTATATAGAACAGGATCACCTTTCGGCGGACGTCATCCTGAGCTGGCTGGCCGATTATCACCATTTGAGCCTCGAAGAGCTGCGCGCGAGCGCTTATGTGCACGAAGATGATGCGGCAGTTCGTCACATGATGCGGGTGGCCTCCGGGCTCGATTCGCTGGTGTTGGGCGAACCGCAGATTCTCGGCCAGATGAAATCGGCCTACGCCGTGGCCCGCGAGGCCGGCACCATCGGTCCGTTGCTCGGGCGGCTGTTCCAGGCCACCTTCAATGCGGCCAAACAGGTGCGCACCGACACCGCCATCGGCGAGAACCCGGTGTCCGTGGCGTTTGCCGCGGTCAGTCTGGCGAAACAGATTTTCAGCGACCTGCAACGTAGCCAGGCCTTGCTGATCGGCGCTGGCGAGACCATCACCCTGGTCGCCCGCCACCTGCACGAATTGGGCGTAAAACGCATCGTCGTTGCCAACCGCACCCTGGAGCGCGCGAGCATTCTGGCCGAGCAGTTCGGCGCCCACGCGGTGTTGCTCTCGGACATCCCGGCGGAACTGGTGCGCAGCGACATCGTTATCAGCTCCACCGCCAGCCAGTTGCCGATCCTGGGCAAGGGCGCGGTGGAAAGCGCCCTGAAACTGCGCAAGCACAAGCCGATCTTCATGGTAGACATCGCCGTCCCCCGGGATATCGAGCCGGAAGTCGGCGAACTGGACGACGTTTACCTGTATAGCGTCGACGATCTCCACGAAGTGGTCGCCGAGAACCTCAAGAGCCGCCAGGGCGCAGCCCAGGCGGCGGAAGAGATGGTCTCGATCGGTGCCGAGGATTTCATGGTCCGCCTGCGTGAACTGGCGGCGGTGGATGTGCTCAAGGCCTATCGCCAACAAAGCGAGCGCCTGCGCGACGAAGAATTGCAGAAGGCCCAGCGCATGCTGGCCAACGGCAGCAGCGCCGAAGACGTGCTGGTGCAGCTGGCGCGGGGCCTGACCAACAAACTCTTGCACGCACCGAGCGTGCAGTTGAAAAAGCTCTCTGCCGAAGGCCGCCTCGATGCGCTGGCCATGGCCCAGGAACTCTTTGCCCTGAATGAGGGCTCATCGGATAGCTTTTCGGATAAAAAACCGCAATGAAAGCGTCACTGCTCAATAAGCTGGACATCCTCCAGGACCGTTTCGAGGAATTGACCGCCTTGCTTGGCGACGGCGAAGTCATTTCCGATCAGGCCAAATTCCGCACCTATTCCAAGGAATATGCGGAAGTCGAACCGATTGTCGAAACCTATAAACAGTTGCTCAAGGTGCAAAGTGATCTCGAGGGCGCTCAGGCGCTGCTCAAGGACAACGACCCGGACATGCGCGAAATGGCCGTGGAAGAAGTCCGCGAAGCCAAAGAGCAACTGATCGACATCGAAGCCAGCCTGCAACGCATGCTGCTGCCCAAGGATCCGAACGATGGTCGTAACGTGTTCCTCGAAATCCGTGCCGGCACCGGCGGTGACGAGGCGGCGATTTTCTCCGGCGACCTGTTCCGCATGTATTCGCGTTACGCCGAGCGTCGCGGCTGGCGGGTGGAAATCCTCTCGGAGAATATCGGTGAACACGGCGGCTTTAAAGAAGTCATCGCCCGCGTCGAAGGCGACAACGTCTATGGCAAGCTGAAATTCGAATCCGGTGCCCACCGCGTACAACGGGTTCCCGCTACTGAATCCCAGGGTCGCATCCACACCTCGGCCTGCACCGTAGCCGTGTTGCCCGAGCCGGACGAGCAGGAAGCAATCGAGATCAACCCCTCGGATTTGCGCATCGATACCTACAAATCCTCCGGTGCCGGTGGTCAGCACGTTAACAAGACGGACTCGGCGATCCGCATCACGCACTTGCCGTCCGGTATTGTCGTCGAGTGCCAGGAAGAACGTTCCCAGCACAAGAACCGCGCCCGGGCGATGTCCTGGCTGTCGGCCAAGCTCAACGATCAGCAAACCAGTGCCGCCGCGAACGCTATCGCCAGCGAGCGTAAGTTGCTGGTCGGTTCGGGCGATCGCTCGGAGCGAATCCGCACGTACAACTTTGCCCAGGGGCGGGTCACTGACCACCGGGTCAACCTGACGCTGTATTCCCTCGACGAAATCCTTGCGGGTGGCGTCGATGCGGTGATCGAGCCGTTGCTGGCCGAATACCAGGCCGACCAATTGGCAGCGATAGGTGAGTAAATGACGATCATTGCCAGTTTGTTACGCGCCGCCGACCTGCCAGATTCGCCCTCCGCGCGCCTGGATGCCGAACTGTTGCTGGCCGCTGCGTTGGGCAAGTCCCGCAGTTTTCTGCACACCTGGCCCGAGCGCATCGTTCCAAGCGAGGCGGCACTTAAATTTGCCGAGTATTTGCAGCGCCGCCGTGGCGGTGAGCCAGTGGCCTACATCCTCGGTCAGCAAGGTTTCTGGAAACTTGATCTGGAAGTGGCGCCGCACACGCTGATCCCGCGCCCGGACACCGAGCTGTTAGTGGAAGCGGCGCTTGAACTCCTGCCAGCCACACCTGCCAAGGTCCTCGACCTCGGCACCGGCAGCGGCGCCATTGCGTTGGCCCTGGCCAGCGAGCGTCCGGCCTGGAAGGTGACCGCCGTGGATCGCGTGCTCGAAGCCGTGGCCCTGGCCGAGCGCAATCGCCAGCGCTTGCATCTGAACAACGCCACCGTGCTGAGCAGTCATTGGTTCAGTGCGCTGGAAGGTCAGCGTTTTCAGCTGATCATCAGCAACCCGCCTTACATTGCCTCCGCCGATCCGCATCTGGTGGAAGGCGATGTGCGCTTCGAACCGGCCAGTGCCTTGGTGGCTGGCGTCGATGGGCTCGACGATCTGCGTCTGATCGTCGCCCAGGCGCCGGATTATCTGGAAGCGGGCGGTTGGCTGATGCTTGAACACGGTTACGATCAAGCCACTGCGGTACGCGATTTGCTGCTGACCCGCGGCTTTGAAGAAGTCCACAGCCGCACCGATCTGGGCGGTCACGAACGTATCAGCCTGGGGCGCCTGCCGTGCTGAATGATCAGGAATTGTTGCGCTACAGTCGGCAGATTCTGTTGCAACACGTCGACATCGACGGCCAGTTGCGACTGAAAGAAAGCCGCGTGTTGATCGTCGGTCTTGGCGGCCTCGGCTCGCCGGTTGCGCTGTATCTGGCCGCCGCCGGCGTCGGTGAGTTGCATCTGGCGGACTTCGACACTGTCGACCTGACCAACCTGCAACGCCAGATCGTCCATGACACCGACAGCGTTGGCCTGAGCAAGGTCGACTCGGCGATCCGCCGACTGACTGCAATCAATCCCGAAATTCAGTTGATCGCCCATCGCACCGCGCTGGACGAAGACTCCCTGGCCGCCGCCGTGGCCGCGGTGGATCTGGTGCTGGACTGTTCCGACAACTTCTCCACCCGCGAAGCGGTCAACGCTGCGTGTGTCGCTGCCGGCAAACCTCTGGTCAGCGGCGCAGCGATTCGGCTCGAAGGGCAGTTGTCAGTGTTTGACCCGCGTCGTCCGGAAAGCCCCTGCTACCACTGTTTATATGGTCACGGCAGCGAAGCCGAACTGACCTGCAGCGAAGCCGGCGTCGTAGGGCCATTGGTTGGCCTGGTGGGCAGCCTCCAGGCGTTGGAAGCCATGAAGTTGCTGGTGGGTTTCGGCGAACCGCTGGTGGGGCGCCTGTTGTTGATCGATGCCTTGGGCTCGCGCTTCCGCGAATTGCGGGTCAAGCGTGATCCGGGCTGCAGCGTTTGTGGTTCGAAGCATGCGTGAAGCGCCGATTGGCGTGTTCGACTCCGGCGTCGGTGGGCTTTCGGTGCTGGCCGAGATCCAGCGTTTGCTGCCCAACGAGTCACTGTTGTACGTCGCCGATTGCGGGAATATTCCCTACGGCGAGAAAACCCCGGAATTCATCCGTCATCGCTGCAGCGTGATGGCCGGTTTTTTTCAGCAGCAGGGCGCCAAGGCCTTGGTGCTGGCTTGCAACACGGCGACGGTCGCTGGCGTTGCCGACTTGCGACGCGATTATCCCGAGTGGCCCATCGTCGGCATGGAGCCGGCGGTCAAACCGGCCGCTGCCGCCACCCGCAGCGGTGTGGTCGGTGTGCTCGCTACCACCGGCACCTTGCAGAGTGCCAAGTTCGCCGCGTTGCTCGACCGATTCGCCACCGATGTGCGCGTCATCACTCAGCCGTGCCCCGGCCTGGTGGAGCTGATTGAAAACGGCGATCTGCACAGCGAGGCATTGCGCCAGTTGCTGGCCAGGTATGTCGAACCACTGCTCGGCGCCGGGTGCGACACGATAATTCTGGGCTGCACGCATTATCCTTTCCTAAAACCGTTGCTTAAGCAGATGATCCCCGATGACATCAGCTTGATTGATACCGGCGCCGCTGTAGCGCGGCAACTTCAGCGATTGTTGGCCGAGCGGGAATTGCTTGCCGAGGGGCCTGCACGTGCGGCACAGTTCTGGACGAGTGCCGATCCAGAGCATTTCAGAAATATCTTGCCGATACTGTGGAATACCGCTGGCGTTGTGCGAAGCTTCAAGGAGTAAACAAAACTCGGGGCAAGCGAGTAATTGGGGTGAACTTCTGATTAATCGTCGACTTCTATAGCGTCAAGCAACAAAAAAACCTTACGAAATCGTTCGGAAAAGGATGTTTCTAATGAAGCGACTATTCTGCTTGGCCGCGATTGCGGCTGCACTGATGGGGCACAGTTTTACCGCACAGGCGGCAGGCGTGGAGTTCGCGGTCGGAGAGACCAGCGACTCGACCATGACCTATCGACTGGGCATGCAATTCGATTGGGACAAGAGCTGGTTGCAGAGTGATATCGGTCGTGTGACCGGTTACTGGAGCGGTGCCTACACCTATTGGGAAGGCGACACGACCTCCAGCAACCACAGCCTGTCGTTCTCGCCTGTGTTTGTTTACGAGTTTGCCGGTCAGAACGTCAAGCCGTACCTGGAGGCCGGGATTGGCGTGGCGTTGTTCGCTCATAGCGAACTTGAAGACAACAACCTCGGTGGTGCTTTTCAGTTCGAAGACCGATTCGGCTTTGGTCTGCGCTTTGCGGGCGGACATGAAGTCGGGATTCGTGCGACGCACTACTCCAATGCCGGTCTTAACAGTTACAACGACGGCGTAGAAAGCTACTCGCTGCACTACACGATGCCGTTGTAGGCGCTTTGAATGTGGGAGCAAGTCATGTGGCGAGGGGATTTATCCCCGTTCGACTGCGAAGCAGTCGTAGACGCGGTTTAACTTTGAAATGCTGGGGCTGCTACGCAGCCCAACGGGGATAAATCCCCTCGCCACAGAGGCTTGCTCCCACATTTGTATTCGGTTGACTTCGACTTCAGCGATACGCCGTGGTAATCCCTTGGCGTTCGTCGATGCATTCTGGTGCGCCCATCTCGAACTCCCGGCAGATCAACGGGCGTTTTTCATAGATGGTGCACATCATCGTGTTGCGATCCAGCGCGGCGCACCAGCCGTCATCCAGACGCAGCATGACTTCCCCACCCCAGTCATCGGTATCGATAAAACGTTCGGGCACGCCCGTGTCCGTGATCAGCATGACTTCGAGCTGACAGCAGCAAGCTGCGCAGGTCGAGCAGGTGACCGCAGGCTCGGCGATTTGCGTATGGGGAATGGTTTTCATGGCGCCCAGTGTAAGGCACTGAGCCGGTGCTGTGTGAAAGGCCTGACGGACGCTTGGTTACCGGTTCGAACAGGGTGATCTTATGGCTGCGATTCAGCAGCCAGGTGCGATCAGCCTTGAGAGGCAGGTGATTTCACGGCTGGTCCTTGATCGGCGGATTGCTGCGCACCATGCGTTTGCCGATTGCCAGTTTTCCTCGGTTGGGTCTTGTCGACAATGGCCAGTGGTCGGCCATGAACAACGCCGGAAAGGCTATCTCCAGTGGACGATTCTTGAGTTCGGCGAAGATGTAGCGTGCGGACTTGTCCACCGGCCAGCTGAGTGGCATGGAGACGTTGTGCGCCGTCAGCGGCGTCTCGACAAACCCCGGGCTGACCACGGTGACTTCGATGCCTTGCGGTGCAAGATCAATTCGCGACGATTCAAACAGGTAACGCAGCCCGGGCTTTGAGGCACCATGCGCCTCGGACCGTGGCAGCGGCAGGTAGGTGACCGAGCTGGCGACGCCCACCAGATACGGCGCGGTGCCGGCGCGCAAGAGCGGCTGGGCAGCCTGGATGCAATAGCTGCTGGCAAGCAGGTTGGTGCGCACTACGTGCTCGACGATCGATGAATCGAACTGCTGAACGTCGACATATTCGCAAGTGCCGGCGTTGATAATCACTGTGTCCAGAGCTCCCCACGCCTCGGCGATCTGTTCGCCGATTTCTCGCACGGTCTGGCTGTTGGTCAGGTCACCGGCCACCACCAGCACTTGTCCCGGATAACGCTGGGACAAGACTTTGAGTGGTGCCACCGAGCGAGCGCTCACCGCGAGGTGAGCACCGGTTTTCAGTATTTCTTCGGCCAGCGAGGCACCAATGCCGTTACTGGCACCTGTCAGCCAGTAGCGCCGTGGAGGTGTAAAACTCATCCCATTCTCCTTTTCAGTCAGGCAATCGCCCGGCAGGTTGTCGTGATGGCAGGTTCTTGAACGCGGCCAGCGCCCGTTGGCGAGAGCTGCTCAGATTGACGATCGGTGACGGATAGTCCGCTACGCCGAACAGGCCGCCGAGGTTCGCCGGGTTGTGCACATCCTTCTTGTTCAGCCCGGCCAGTTCCGGCAGCCAGTACTTGATGAACAGCCCCTCGCTGTCGAATTTCTCCGACTGGCTCAGCGGGTTGAAAATCCGGAAGTAGGGCGCTGAATCGGTGCCAGTGGACGAACTCCACTGCCAGCCACCGTTGTTCGCCGCCAGGTCGCCATCGATCAGATGCCGCATGAAAAAACGCTCGCCTTCACGCCAGTCAATCAGCAGGTTCTTGGTCAGGAACATTGCCACCACCATGCGCAGACGGTTGTGCATCCAGCCGGTTTCAAGCAATTGACGCATGGCCGCGTCGATAATCGGCAGGCCGGTACGGGCTTCTTGCCAGGCCAGGAGTTCATCCGGGGCATCGCGCCAGGCGAGGGCTTCGGTTTCCGGGCGGAAGGCGCGATGACGCGAGACCCGTGGGTAGCCCACCAGAATGTGTTTGTAGAATTCGCGCCACAGCAATTCGTTGATCCAGGTGACGGCGCCGACCTTGCCACTTTCGAACTCGCCCTGATTGCTTTGCAGCGCGGCGTGCAGACATTGGCGGGGGGAAATCACCCCGGCGGCGAGATAGGCCGACAGCTGGCTGGTGCCCGGTTTGGCCGGGAAATCGCGTTCGTTTTTGTAGTCGTCGATCTGGGCATCGGCGAAGGTGTCGAGGCGATGGTGGGCTTCGGCTTCACCGGCAGGCCATAGACTGCGCAAGTTGTCGCCGGGCGTTGCGAAACCTTCAACGTTTGATGGGATCTTGTCGCTGCTGATCGCCAGCGGCGCCTGCACGGCAGGTGCTGGGACCCGCTTCGGCAACGACCCGCGCAGACGGTCGTAACACGCCTTGCGGAACTGGCTGAACACCTGAAAGTAAGTGCCCGTTTTGGTCAGTACGGTGCCCGGTTTTAACAGCAGTTGATCAAGGTAGCTAAAAAAGTCGATGGCATTGGCTTTCAGTGTTTCGGCCACCGCTGCGTCACGACGGCTTTCATGAATGCCGTACTCCTCGTTGACGTGCACCGCGCCAATCTTCAATTGTTGGCAAAGATCGAGCAGCACCCTGGGTGCCTCATCCCAGCGAGATGCCTTGCGGATCAACAAGGGAATGTTCAGCTCATCCAGCGCGCCGCGTAACTCGCTCAGGTTGCGTAGCCAGAAATCCACTTTGCATGGCGCATCATCGTGCTCCAGCCATTGCTCCGGGCTCAGCAGGTACACCGCCACAGTCGGGCCGCGGGCTGCGGCGGCCGAGAGGGCGGTGTTGTCCTGTAGGCGCAAGTCGCTGCGCAGCCAGATCAATTGCACAGAGGTGTCCGCACGATTCATTAAAAATTCGCCATTAAATGAGCCCACGCTGAATCAGGTCCTGATGCGCTGCTAACGGATCTTCAGCCAGGAACAAATCAGTAATCTTGAACGTTCGTGCGGACAACTCGGTGTGATGGATGCATACCGTTGGTCCGGCAATCATTTTTGGGCAACTGACACCATTCAAAAGTTTCGGCAGCTGCGAAAGATTCATCGCTTTGCTGGAATACAGCAGTACGCCGCGGGCTTGCAGATGATCGACCGCCAGCGCGAGTTCGCCAGCGGGGAGCGGCCAGTCAAACACTTCCACCGGGCAATCGGCGCTGCTGATCAGCCAGGCGGTCAGCCACAAGTGAGGTTCCAGTGGCAGGTCCGAGTGATTGATCAACAACAGTGGCGCGGTGCGTAACTGACGGTTGTTATGGTAGATGCGTGCGCCAAATTTGCTGCGTAACCAGGAGTAAAAAAACACTTGCTCCATCTGCGCGCCGAACTGGCCTTGCCAGCGTTGTTCCAGTTCAGCCAGCAAGGGCATCAGCAGTTGTGCGCACAAGGTCCGTGGTGGATACAGCGCCATGGCCTGATTGACCGTGTCATCGACGGTGCGTTCGTTCAGTTGAGTGACCGCTTGCAGCAGCGTATGGCGCAGCACGTGCCAATCGCTTTCGACGGATTCGGTAAAGGCCTGCGGAGTGTCGAGCAGTGGCTTGACCTGGCTGACGGCCACGCCACGGTTGAGCCAGGTGAGGATCGTCAGGATGCGTTGAACGTGTTCGGCAGAGAACAGTCGATGACCCTTGGGCGTGCGTTGCGGCACGATAAGGCCATAACGCCGTTCCCAGGCTCGCAGGGTGACGGCGTTGACACCAGTCTGCCGCGCGACCTCACGGATTGGCAGCCAGCCTTCGTCGAGGGCTTTCTTGAAGTCGGCGCCGAGGTCTTCGCTGGCGCTGGTGTCGAGTGGGCTTTTCATTGGATTGGCATTAGATTGCGTTTCGCAGGCTGAGATTTTCCGGATGCGGTTGCAGGTAAACCTGTTGCGCAATGTAGGGATCCGGGTGTTGACGGAAGTAGTGTTTGAGCAGCGTCAACGGCACCACCAACGGCACGATGCCGTGGCGGTACTGGCCGATGACGTGTTGCACTTCCTGTTTGTCTTCAGGGCTGATGGTCTGTTTGAGATAGCCACTGATGTGTTGCAGGACGTTGGTGTGGGTGCGGCGGGTGGCGCATTTTTTCAAGGCCCCCATCAGCTCGCTGAAGTAGCGTGGGCCGAGTTCGTTCGGGTCGGTCTGGCCCATGTTGCTCAGCAGGTTTCCCAGGGTTTTGTACTGCACCGGGTTGTGGGCCATCAGCAGGTATTTGTAGCGCGAGTGGAAGTCCGTGAGGCCGCGGCGAGTCAGGCCGTCGCGCAGCAACTGCTGCCAGGCACTGTAGGCGAACACGCGGGTGAGGAAGTTTTCTCGCAGCACCGGGTCGTTGAGTCGGCCGTCTTCTTCCACCGGTAAATCCGGATGCCGCGCGCAGAACGCCTGGGCGTAGATGCCGCGGCCACCACCGTCCACCGGCGCACCGTTGGCATGGTAGACCTTGACCCGATCCAGGCCGCATGACGGGGATTTCTGCATGAAGATGTAGCCGCAGATGTCGCCCAGTTCCGCGGCCATTTTCTGACCGTATTCGGCGAGCGGCCGGGTGACATTGAGTGTTGTGTTAACGGTACCGATGGCTTCTGGATGTTGTGGATCGCCCACCAGACGGATCGGTTCACGGGGAATGCCGAGACCGATGGCGACTTCCGGACAGACCGGAACAAAATCGAAATAGTCGGTGAGGGTGCGACTGCACAACTGCGAGGCCTTGTGCCCGCCGTTGAAGCGCACTTCTGCCCCCATCAGGCAGGCGCTGATGGCGATCTTCGGTTTCACGGTGACGTGGGGCATCGGAGCACCTCGAATCTAAACCTGTACAGACTGTTCGGTCTGTACAACATAACTTCATCATAGATTCAAAGGTGTACAAGTCAAATTATTTGTATAAGTTTTTCCTTCGGCCTCCTCCCGGATTAATGCGGTTCACTGCAAATGTGCATGCAAGCGGCGGGCGGCTTCCTGGCCGCTGAGCCAGGCGCCTTCGACACGACCGGACAAGCACCAGTCGCCACACACATAGAGGCCCAGATCGGCATCGGCCAGGGCTCCCCATTCATGGCTGCTGGCGGGCCGGGCGTAGAGCCAGCGGTGCGCAAGGCTGAAGGTCGGGGCGGGCATGGAGTCGTGCAGCAGCTCGGCAAATGCGCCGTGCAATTGCTCGATCACCGCTTCCTTGGACAGGTCGATATGTTGCCGGCTCCAGGCACTGGTCGCATGCAGCACCCATGTATCGAGGGTGTTATCGCGCCCGGGTTTGCTGCGGTTGCGAGCCAGCCAGTCGAGTGGACTGTCCTGTACGAAGCAGCCTTCCATGGGCGTATCCAGCGGTGTCTCGAATGCCAGCGCGACAGCCCAGGTCGGGTCCATTTTCACCCCGGCGGCGGCACCGGCGAGTTTCGGCGCGGTGGCCAGCAGTGCAGTCGCCTGAGGCGCCGGCGTGGCGATAATCACATGACTGAACGGGCCGTGGGTGAAGCCTTCGGCGTCCTGCAGATGCCAGTGCTCCTCGCCGCGATAGACCTCGGTAATGCGGCAGGCGAAATGAACTTCCAGGTCGCCGAGCAAGCCGCGGGTGATCGCGCTCATACGAGGCGTGCCGACCCAGCGAGTCTGTTCGTCCGGCGACAGGTTGAGCTGGCCGCCATGGTAGGTGTAGAGCTGCGGCATCCATTCAGCGACCCAGCCGTTGCCTTGCCAGCGCTGGACTTCAGTGACGAAGCGGCGATCGCGGGCGGTGAAATATTGCGCGCCCATGTCCAGAGCCCCCGCATCGCTGCGCTTGCTTGACATGCGTCCGCCACTGCCGCGGCTTTTATCGAAAAGTTGAACGACGTGCCCGACCTCTGTCAGGGCCTGGGCGGCGGAGAGTCCGGCGATGCCGGTGCCGATGATTGCGATAGGTACAGTCATAGGGGCCTCGTTTACCTTTCTGTACAGACTACGCCGTGGATGAAACCTGTACAATATTGTTTTTTGGTATAACTTTTAGCGTTCTCGTTCTGACAGCTTGGCCTATTGTTAAACACAGAGCCTGCCCGATACCAAAGATCCCTGCATATAAAAATAGACTAGTGATCAAGGTAAAACGCCACGCGAGGAAGAAGTCATGCACATATTGCTGACCGGCGGTACTGGTTTGATAGGACGTCAGCTCTGCCGACACTGGTTGAGTCAGGGACATCGTTTGACTGTCTTGAGTCGCACACCTGAAAAAGTCGCAAAAATTTGCGGTGCGCAGGTGCGGGGAATCGCACAGTTCGAGGATATTGGACAAGAAACGGTTGATGCCATTATCAATCTGGCGGGCGCACCGATTGCCGACCGGCCATGGACCTCCAAACGCAAAGCGCTGCTCTGGAGCAGCCGGATCACGCTGACCGAAACCCTGCTGGCCTGGCTCGAAAGCCGCGAGCACAAACCTCAGGTATTAATCTCGGGCTCCGCCATTGGTTGGTACGGCGATGGGGGCGAGCGGGAGTTGACTGAAAAATCCCCGCCCGTTATCGATGATTTCGCCAGCCAGTTGTGCATTGCCTGGGAGGAAACGGCCCAGCGCGCCGAGGCATTGGGCATTCGCGTGATTCTCATCCGCACCGGGCTGGTGTTGTCGGCAGAGGGCGGCTTTTTGTCGCGGCTGTTGCTGCCGTTCAAAGTGGGGCTGGGCGGGCCTATCGGCAGTGGCCGGCAGTGGATGCCGTGGATTCATATCAACGATCAAATCGCCCTGATTGATTTTCTTCTGCATCAGGAAGACACCAGTGGTCCTTATAATGCCTGCGCGCCCAAGCCGGTGCGCAACCGCGAATTCGCCGATACGTTGGGCCGCGTGTTGCACCGCCCGACGTTCATGCCCATGCCGGCCCTGGCGTTGAAGGTGTGTCTGGGCGAGTTGTCATTGCTGTTGCTGGGCGGCCAGAAGGCCGTACCGGCTCGCTTGCTGGAAGCGGGTTTCACTTTCCAGTTCACTGATTTGCGCGCGGCTCTGGACGACCTTTCCAGCCGCCTTTGAAATAGGACGTTGCATGACCGATCACGCATTGCTTCTGGTCAATCTGGGCTCACCGGCTTCCACCTCGGTGGCGGATGTGCGCAGTTACCTCAATCAATTTCTGATGGACCCGTATGTGATCGACCTGCCATGGCCGGTGCGACGTTTGCTGGTGTCGCTGATCCTGTTCAAGCGCCCGGAGCAGTCGGCCCACGCCTACGCCTCGATCTGGTGGGAGGAGGGCTCGCCGTTGGTGGTGCTCAGCCGTCGCCTGCAACAGGCCATGACTGCCCAGTGGCACCACGGGCCGGTGGAACTGGCGATGCGTTACGGTGAGCCGTCGATGGAGTCGGTGCTGGTGCGCATGGCAGCCCAGGGTCACAAGCGGGTCACGCTCGCACCGCTCTATCCACAGTTCGCCGACAGCACGGTGACCACGGTGATCGAGGAGGCCAAGCGGGTAGTCCGCGAGAAGCAGCTGGACGTGCAGTTGTCGATTCTCCAGCCGTTCTACGATCAACCGGAATACCTCGATGCGCTGGTCGCCAGCGCCAAGCCGTATTTGCAGCAGGATTACGATCACCTGCTGTTGAGTTTCCACGGTTTGCCGGAGCGGCACCTGACCAAGATCGACCCTACCGGTCACCATTGCTTCAAAAGCGACAATTGCTGCCAGAACGCTTCGCCAGAAGTCTTGGCGACTTGCTACCGCGCCCAATGCCTGCGCACGGCGTCCGAGTTTGCCAAGCGGCTGGGGCTGCCGGACGGCAAGTGGTCGGTGTCGTTCCAGTCGCGTCTGGGGCGGGCCAAATGGATCGAACCCTACACCGAAGCGCGCCTTGATGAGTTGGCTGGAATGGGCGTGAAGAAAGTGCTGGTGATGTGCCCGGCGTTTGTCGCCGATTGCATCGAGACGCTGGAAGAGATCGGGGATCGCGGCAAGGAGCTGTTCCGCGAGGCGGGGGGAGAGGAGTTGGTGCTGGTGCCGTGTCTTAACGACGATCCGCAGTGGGCGCGGGCGTTGAGCACCTTGTGCGAGCGAGCGCCGCTGGCACTTTAAAAGCTTCGCGAGCAAGCCCGCTCCCACATTTGATCTGAGTACACCGAATATCAAATGTGGGAGCGGGCTTGCTCGCGAAGGCGTCCTGTCAGTCAGCGATAATCTTGAGCCTGCTTACAGCAGCGATTCATTCGCCTTCTTGTGCTTCCAGCTGTCATTACCCGGCAGCAACAGGTTCAGCGCAATTGCCGTCACCGCGCACAGCGCGATGCCTTTGAGGCCGAAGTCGTCCGGCCCTGTGCCGGTGCCGACCAGTACGCCGCCAATCCCGAACACCAGGGTCACCGAGACAATCACCAGATTTCGTGCTTCGCCCAGGTCGATCTTGTGGCGAATCAGCGTGTTCATGCCCACCGCCGCGATCGAACCGAACAACAGGCACAGAATCCCGCCCATCACCGGCACCGGAATGCTTTGCAGCAGCGCGCCGAACTTGCCGATGAACGCCAGGCTGATGGCAAATATCGCCGCCCAGGTCATGATCTTGGGGTTGTAGTTCTTGGTCAGCATCACCGCGCCCGTCACTTCGGCATAGGTGGTGTTGGGTGGACCGCCAAACAGGCCGGCTGCGGTGGTGGCAATGCCATCACCGAGCAGGGTGCGGTGCAGGCCGGGTTTCTTCAGGTAATCGCGACCGGTCACGCTACCGACAGCGATCACGCCGCCGATGTGCTCGATGGCCGGAGCCAGGGCCACCGGAACGATGAACAGAATCGCCTGCCAGTTGAACTCCGGCGCGGTGAAGTGCGGGATTGCAAACCACGGTGCAGCAGCAATTTTCGCGGTATCAACGACGCCGAAGTAGAACGCCATCGCAAAACCCACCAGCACGCCCGAGATGATCGGCACCAGGCGGAAGATGCCTTTACCGAACACCGCGACGATCAGGGTGGTCAGCAGCGCGGGCATCGAGATCAGCATCGCCGTCTGATAATGGATCAGTTCGGTGCCATCGCCAGCCTTGCCCATCGCCATGTTGGCGGCGATCGGCGCCATGGCCAGGCCGATGGAGATGATCACCGGGCCAATCACCACCGGTGGCAGCAGGCGGTCAATGAAACCGGTGCCTTTGATCTTCACCGCAAGGCCGAGGAAGGTGTAGACGAAACCGGCCGCCATCACGCCACCCATGGTCGCCGCGAGACCGAACTGGCCCTTGGCGAGAATGATCGGGGTGATGAAGGCAAAGCTCGACGCCAGGAACACCGGCACCTGACGCCCGGTGACGATCTGGAACAGAATCGTCCCCAGGCCTGCGGTGAACAGCGCCACGTTCGGGTCGAGGCCGGTAATCAACGGCATTAACACCAGAGCGCCGAAGGCCACGAACAGCATCTGCGCACCCGACAGCACCGTGCGCCAGAGCGGATCGTTGAACTCTTGCTGCATGCTCAAGCGTCCTTCTGCTTGGTGCCGAAGATCTTGTCACCGGCATCGCCCAGGCCTGGGATGATGTAACCGTGTTCGTTGAGTTTTTCGTCAATGGACGCGGTGTAGATGGTCACGTCCGGGTGAGCTTTCTCTACCGCGGCAATGCCTTCAGGGGCCGCCACCAGCACCATCGCGCGGATATCCCGGCAACCGGCCTTTTTCAGCAGGTCGATGGTCGCGACCATGGAACTGCCGGTGGCGAGCATCGGGTCGATGATCATCGCCAGGCGTTCGTTGATTTCCGGAACCAGTTTTTCCAGGTAGGTATGAGCCTGTAGCGTTTGTTCATTGCGAGCCACGCCCACGGCGCTGACTTTGGCGCCCGGGATCAGGCTCAGCACGCCTTCAAGCATGCCGATACCGGCGCGCAGGATCGGTACTACAGTAATTTTCTTGCCAGCGATTTTCTCGACCGACACCGTGCCGCACCAGCCTTCGATGTCGTAGCTTTCCAGCGGCAGGTCTTTGGTGGCTTCATAGGTCAGCAGGGCACCGACTTCCTGAGCGAGCTCACGGAAATTCTTCGTGCTGATGTCGGCGCGGCGCATAAGGCCGAGTTTATGGCGGATCAGCGGATGGCGGATCTCGAGGATGGGCATGGGAAAGGCTCCGGCGGCGGGCAAAAAAACCGGCCTAGATTAATCTATCCGAGGGTGTTGTCCTATAGACATTCAGAACGTTAGTCCACAAACGCTTGATCTGGCCTCGCTTGATGCGTACCTTTGCCCGCTTTTCCTGAACCGCCACCCCCCTGGAGAACGCCATGCCCGCAGATCTCGAGCATATCCGTCAAATCATGCGAGAGGCTGACTGCCTGTACACCGAAGCAGAAGTCGAGGCGGCCATCGCCCGCGTCGGTGCACAAATCAACGACCAGCTGGCTGAAAGCAATCCGGTGGTGTTCTGCGTGATGAACGGCGGGCTGATTTTCTCCGGCAAGCTGCTGACCCATCTGAACTTCCCGCTGGAAGCGTCCTACCTGCACGCCACTCGTTATCGCAATGAAACCAGCGGCGGCGATCTGTTCTGGAAAGCCAAGCCGGAAGTGTCGTTCCTCGACCGCGACGTGCTGATCATCGACGACATCCTCGATGAAGGTCACACCCTGGGCGCGATCATCGACTATTGCAAACACGCCGGTGCCCGCGCTGTGCACACCGCCGTGCTGATCGACAAGGACCACGACCGCAAGGCTCGCCCGGACCTGAAAGCCGATTTCGTCGGCCTGCCATGTATCGACCGTTACATCTTCGGTTACGGCATGGACTACAAAGGCTACTGGCGTAACGCCAACGGGATTTTTGCTGTTAAAGGCATGTAAGAAAATGAGCGCTCCGAGCTTTCTCGATCAAACCCTGTTCGCTGAATTGGCCGAGAAAGCAGCAGCCAATCCTCGTGGGCGTCAGCATCACAACCTCCATCAGATGGAAGATGCCTGTCATCGCATGGTGGTTGGCTTGCAGCCCGACACCTATATCCCGCCTCACCGGCACTTGGGGGAAAACAAGGCTGAAACCTTGTTGGTCCTCAAAGGGCGACTGGGTGTGTTGATCTTCGATGAGTCAGGCGCGGTGGTGAACAAACAGATCCTGCAGGCCGGTGGCGACTGTCTCGGCGTGGACCTGCCAGCCGGCGTGTTCCATGGCCTGGTGGTACTGGAAGCGGACAGCCTGATGTTCGAGTGCAAGGCGGGCCCGTATCGCCCGGTCGGTGACGGTGAGCTTGCTCACTGGGCGCCGCGCGAAGGCGAGCCTGGTGTGGCTGAGTATCAGGCGTGGATGCGCGCACAGTTCACCTGAAGCGCGCTCAATTTTCCCCGGCCAGCCAGCGCTCGCTTTTGCGACGAGCCTGTTCCAGGTTGTTCACGTAGGCCAACTGACGCTGCTCCCGATGGATGCCCGCGCGCCTGAGCTTCAGGCGCACCCGTGGGGCGGTCGCCACTAGAATCAGGCCAATGCCGTCTTTGCGGTAATCCCTCAGGATATTGTCGAAGGCTGCCAGCGCGGTCATGTCCAGCATCGGCACGGCGCTCATCTCGACGATCACCACTTTGACCTCCGGACTGAATTTGCGTAGCACCCCCAGGGCTTTTTCGGCAGCACCGAAGAACAGCGGCCCGCGTATCGCATAGCAACGAACATGCGCCGGCATGTCCTTCAAGGCTTGATGGAAGCCGCGGGGCAGTTCGGCGGTGTCCGTGAGATCGCTCATGCGCTTGATAAATAACCCGGCGGCCAGCAGCAGGCCGACGGCGACGGCCATCACCATGTCAAACAACACGGTCAGGCTCAGGCAGGTCAACAAGACCAGCACATCGCTGCGGGGCGCGATGCGTAAGGTATGCAGCACGTGCCGGGCCTCGCTCATGTTCCACGCCACCATCACCAGCAACGCGGCCAGTGCTGCCATCGGCAGGTAGCTGAAAAGCGGTGCGAAAACGAGTATCGCCATCAGTACCACCGCGCTGTGAATAATGGCGGCCAATGGCGAAAAGGCCCCACTGCGCACATTGGTGGCGCTACGGGCGATCGCCGCCGTGGCGGTAATGCCGCCGAACAACGGTGCGATCAGGTTGCCCAGGCCCTGACCCAGCAGTTCTGCATTCGGGTCGTGTTTGCTGCCGGTCATGCCATCCGCCACCACCGCACACAACAAGGATTCGATGGCCCCGAGCATGGCAATGGCGAACGCCGGCGCCAGTAGCTGACGGATCAAGTCGTAAGACAGGTGCAGAGGCTGGCCGTCGGGACCGGAAAGGTTCCACGGCCAATCGAAGCTCGGCAGAAATGGCGGAATCCCGGGATGGCTGACGCCTTCGACCATATAGCTGAAACGCTCGCCCAATGTCGCCACCGACAGCCCGCCGTGCTCTAGCGCCAACCCCAGCAGCGCGCCGATGGTCAGCGCCACCAGATGCCCCGGAATCCTCGGTACCCACCGTGGCCAGACAATCAGAACGGCCAGGCAGGTGATGCCGATGATCCCGTCCCCCAACCGGGCGCTGGGCAACGCCAGAATCAGTACACCCAGCTGTTCGATGTAGTGTTCTGCCTGGCCGGCGGTGTTCAGGCCCAGCAAATCCTTCAATTGCAGGGTTGCGATGACAATACCGATCCCGGCGGTAAAGCCCAGGGTGACCGGATACGGAATGTACTGGATCAACCGCCCGGCTCTGATCAGCCCCAGGGCAATGAGGATGACGCCGGCCAGCATGGTGCAGAGCAGCAGGCCGCCGAGGCCATATTGTTGGGTGATGGGCAGCAGAATGACCACGAACGCAGCGGTCGGTCCGCTGACATTGAAACGCGAACCTCCTGTCAGGGCGATCAGGGGCGCGGCGATCAGCACCGTATACAACCCATGCTGAGGCGGCACCCCCACGGCAATCGCCAGGGCCATGGCCAGCGGGATGGCGATAATCCCTACCGTTACGCCGGCACTGATGTCGCCGCGTAAGCGTCTGAGGGTGTAGCCGGCGCGCCAGGTCTGACGCCAGGCGGCAAACAACGGGGGAACGGAGAACGACATGAGCACTCCACGGTAGACGGCGCACTGTTGAACGAAGGCTGAAAGCTCTTCCAGTTTGGTCAGCTTCGTACTGCGAAGTATTGACCCATATCGCTAATTCGCGCGGTTGATCCTCATGCTAGAGTGCTCGGCTTCGCCTTGGGAGCCCGTCATGAGCCTTTTGATCCGTAGCTGCGCCGCCCTGTTGCTGACCGTCAGCTTGCCTCTGGCGGCCGCCCCGGCGCCGATGCACGCGCAGTTCCTGCCCCCCGATGACCTAACCCTGCGTGACGCCGAACCCGAGCAGCAACAGCTGTTGCAGGTTACCGAGTACTCGGTGGTGGTCGGCAGCCAACGTCAGTCCAGCCAACAGCCGATTCCGGTGACCTCACCGTTGCTGATCCGCCTCAAGGGCAAATCCTTGAACAAGGGCGCGACCATCAGCCAGGTGCTGGTCAATTTCGATGGCGAAAGCAAAAGCCTGAAAAAGCCGATCTACGACGACAAAAGCAAAACCCTGACGCTGTTTTACCCGATGGCTCAGTACCGGGTGGTGATCGACCTGTTGCGCAATGACACGGTGTATTGCCAGTTCCTCAGCTACGCCAACGGTCATGTCTGGGCCGATCTGCACACGGGCGCTGTTCGTCCGCGTTGAGCCCGGTGGCAAGGGAGGGGTAAACTGCCCGCCCCGTGAAATGTCTGCGAGCTGGAGTCGGCAATGCGTAAAGATAAGAAGCAAGTGATTGGTGACGAGATCGGCGATGAGCAGATCAAGCTGTTCCTCGATTTCGAACCGGTCGACGCCACGTCGCCGTCGCTGCACAAACTGATCAAGGCCTACCGCGGCCTGCGCATCGATGACTTCGGGCGTTTTCTGACGTTCTTCGTCGAAGCCGGCCTGGATCTGGACGGCAAGGATGAGCACGGCAATGACTTCGTCACCCTGATCAAGGATCAGCGTAATGCGGCCGAGTACATCGAACTGATCGCCAAGGCTCGCGGTTAATTATTGCCTGACTGGGGTGGTGTTTGTGCTGGCCCCTTCGCGAGCAAGCCCGCTCCCACATTAGACCGCGATCAAAATGTGGGAGCGGGCTTGCTCGCGAAGGCGGTGTAAGTAACACCGAAGATCTTAGAGCCATCAGTTTCGCCGCCCATAAAAAAAACGCCCCGCTCTCAATGAGAACGGGGCGTTTTTTATGCGGCCGAATCAAGCGTAGCTTTCGGTCTCATTGCTGGCTTCAACCAGTTCCAGCGCGACGTTGTTCTGCACATTGATCTTGCGATACAGCGCAGCGTCGGTTTCCAGGACTTTTTCCCGAGCCGGGAAGATTTCCGCCAGTTTGGCAGCCCACTCACCGGAAGCCTTATTCGGGAAGCATTTCTCGATCAGTTCCAGCATGATCGAAACGGTCACCGACGCGCCTGGCGAAGCGCCGAGCAGGGCAGCAAGGCTACCGTCCTTGGCCGCAACCAGTTCGGTACCGAACTGCAGAACGCCGCCCTTTTTCGGGTCTTTCTTGATGATCTGCACCCGTTGGCCGGCCACTTCCAGGCGCCAGTCTTCGGCTTTCGCTTCAGGGTAGAAGCGACGCAGCGAGTCCAGACGCTGTTCCATCGACTGCATCACTTCGCTGACCAGGTACTTGGTCAGGTCCATGTTGTTTTTGGCCACGGCCAGCATCGGGCCGATGTTGCCGGCGCGAACCGACATCGGCAGGTCCATGAAGGAACCGTGCTTGAGGAACTTGGTGGTGAAACCGGCGTAAGGTCCGAACAGCAGGGACTTCTTACCATCGACTACGCGGGTGTCCAGGTGCGGCACCGACATCGGAGGCGAACCCACCGCCGCCTGGCTGTAAACCTTGGCCTGGTGGTGTTTGACCACTTCCGGGTTGTCGCAACGCAGCCACTGGCCGCTGATCGGGAAGCCGCCGAAGCCTTTGCTTTCTTCGATGCCCGAAGCTTGCAGCAGCGGCAGGGCCGCGCCGCCAGCGCCGAGGAACACGAATTTCGCGTCGACGTCACGGGAGTTACCGCTGTTGACGTCCTTGATGCTGACGGTCCAGCCGCCGTTGTTGCGCTTCAGGCCGGTCACGCGCTTGCAGTACTTGACCTGGGCATCGGGTGCGCTGGTCAGGTGCTTGAGCAGTTGATTGGTCAGGGCGCCGAAGTTGACGTCAGTGCCGTTCATGACGCGGGTGGCGGCGACGACTTCGTCGGCCGGCCGGCCAGGCATCATCAGCGGCATCCACTCGGCCATGGTGGCCTTGTCTTCGGTGTATTCCATGTCCGAGAAGGCGTGGTGCTTGCTCAGCGTCTTGAAGCGTTCCTTGAGGAAGGAAACGCCATCGTCGCCCTGCACGAAGCTCAGGTGCGGCACCGGGCTGATGAACGTCTTGCACGAGCCGAAGGTGCTTTTCCTGGTCAGGTAGGACCAGAACTGCTTCGACACCTCGAACTGGGTGTTGATGTGCACGGCTTTCTTGATGTCGACGGTGCCGTCGGCGGCCTGCGGCGTGTAGTTGAGCTCACACAGCCCGGCGTGACCGGTACCGGCGTTGTTCCACGGATTCGAACTCTCCGCGGCACCGGAATCCATCAGCTCGACGACTTCCAGCTTGATCGCGGGGTCGAGCTCTTTGAGCAGTACAGCGAGGGTGGCACTCATGATGCCGGCCCCAACCAGTACTACGTCGACTGCTTCGTTATGCGCCATTTAACGCGTCTCCAAAATCTGCAGCACCAAATTGTCGGCATGGCTGCCAGGTGTTCAGGGGCGTGTCAGTGATGCCCCAGGTACTCATGGCAGTATCGCCATGTCCGAATCTTCGCAATTTTTTGCAACTTCGACGGACGCTACCGGCCGGGTCTAAAAGAGTCACATGAACTCACTTCAACGCGCGGCTGGCAATTCGACTTATGGTCGATACATCCGTTTGTGCAACCAAATCCGTAGAGGACAGGCTTCAGGATCCGGTGTTCGAGGCGTACTCGGTCCTGTGTCGTTGGGCTGTTTCAGACGCTAATGGTGCATGTTCAGACGCAAAACTATTCATTTGCTCGCCACACTCTTGTGAAGTTGTGAAAACCCGTTTTTTTCACGCTCTTTTGAAGACGTGAACCTCAAAAAAGGGCTGCCCCAGCCTGGCACCGTGCCCGGATGGATTGCCGCCATGGGGTACATGACAGGCAAAACGGGCAAACAGCTCAGTGTCCGAGCGTAATGACAGCTCTGCAGATTCGCGAAAAGTGGGGTTTTTGCTCAAGGAACAGCAAGCGCGCCAGCTTCACTCGATCTGTGTGGGCGGCTCTCTGTAGGGCGGTGCGGGGTGTCAATACAAGCGCATTGACGATGCTGCGAGGCCCGATCAGGAGACGTCCTTATAATCGGGGGGAGATTGTAGCGAAGAAACGCAGGGAAATGGTCGTGTTTAATGACTTTTATTAGGTGTTCGGTCAGGTGGTCAACCCTTGCTGAGCCCGCGCACGTGGCTGGCGCTGGCTGACACGGGCGCTAGGGGGCAGGGGGTGGTGTAACCAATTGAGACGGATTTCTTCGATTTCGACCCAGTCATCGCCCATTGGCTGAAGGCTGCACTGTTTGAACGCCTGACAGTGGCCGTTGTGGTCGAGCAGGGCGAAGCAGCGATGCAGAGGACGTGGATTGAACAGCGAGATGAGATAGCGCATGGCGAAGTACCCTGTAGGTGGCTCCTATGAAGATAGCCAGCAAACCGTGACGTGCAAGTGTATGGGCGGTGACATATCTGTGACAGGAACCCGCTTCCCAAGGGTTTGTCAGACATTTCAGTAATCACTGAAGGGCTCTAGTTAGCCGCAGTGGCGCACCGCTATACTGCGGGCCTTAGTGCCTGATTCTGGAGAGAAGCGCATGTTGCAACGCCTGTTGTTCGGTTTGATCACTGTGACCAGTTTGACCCTGGTCGGCTGCGCCCACAGCCCGCAACAACTGAATCCGGAGCCCAAGCTGACGACTCAGCTGGCACCGGTCGGCCATGGTCAGCCGGTGGTGGTGCGTGTGGTGGACGGTCGTCCGTCGCCGACTCTGGGCACCCGTGGTGGCCTGTACCCTGAGACCAGCGCGATCACCGTGCAGGGCGCGCAAATTCTGCCGAAGTTGCAGGCTCAGGCCGAAGCGGCCGTGCGGTTGTTGGGCTTCACCCCAACCTCCAATGCGCTGAATGCTCCGCAGTTGACCGTGACCTTGGCCGAGCTGAAGTATCAGTCGCCTAAAGAAGGCATGTATGTGACTGAAGCCACCATTGGCGCGACGTTCCGCTCCGATGTGCAGAATGCCAACCGTCGCTACAGTGGTCGTTATGGTGCGTCCCTGGATCAGCGTTTTGGTATGGCGCCAAATCAGGAAACCAACACCAAGCTGGTCAGCGATGTGTTGAGCGATGCATTGACGCGTCTGTTCAAGGATCCGACGATTGGTCAGATTCTCGGCGAATAAACGTTCGCCGGACTCAAAAAAGCCCGGAGCCAGCAATGGCCCCGGGCTTTTTCATGCGAGCTGATTTTTGGCGGGACTGCACCCATCCCCTGTGGGAGCGGGCTCGCTCGCGAAGGCGGTGTGTCAGTCAACATCAATGCAGTTGATACACCGCCATCGCGAGCAAGGGATTGCTTGCGAACAAAAAACCAGAGGGCGGCACCGTCAAATAGGACAGGAGTCGGTCAATTCGTTCGTTATTTGTCGGAAAGCAAGGGCACAAGGTGAGGCTTTCGGTAGAATTCGCGCCGCGGTCGTCGGTTCGACGTCTGCCACCTGTTTTGCTGAGGTCCGTGATGTCGTTGCATTTGATTTCGCTGTTTACCAACCATCCCGCCAAGTTGATCAACCTGTTGGCCTTGTTGTTGGCCTTTCCGGGCGGCTGGTTGCTGCATGCCACTCGTCGCCGCGAACAGCGCGCGCTGGCCATTCTCGAAACGCAAAGCCAGAACCGTCGTATCGATGAACCGACGTTGATGCTGGATGGGGCGACCTTGCGCATGAACCGGTTTTTCTATCGATTCGGTTTTGCCTGCCTGGGGTTGGCGCTGCTGGTGTCGTGGATCAGTACGCGCTTCTGAAGCGCTGACACCAAGTGGCGAGGGCGCTTCTGTGGTGAGGGGATTTATCCCCGTTCGGCTGCGCAGCAGTCGTAAATCGGTACCCCTGGCCTGTCTGAAAAATATGATCGCAGGTTTTGGGGCCGCTTCGCAGCCCAACGGGGACAAGTCCCCTCGCCACAGGTGATGTGGTGACAGTCAAATAGAGCGCCGTTGTCGTATCCAGCCAAAACCCTTACAGCGGAAAACCTGCTTTGACACGGTACTGATTGCGCACCGGCGTCGCGTATTGCAGGACCATGAACGGACGATGCTCCTCAGGGCACGCGTCCAGACGCTGTTGCCATTGCTCCTGAGCCTTGGCCAGTTCGTCGGCCGCAAACACTTCAGAGGCTTTCGGCACCTGCAATTGCGGGTCGGCGTCTTTCCACTGGGCGTAGGCCAGGTAATGCACCGGGAACAGGCGGTAGCCGCCGAGGATCTGCCGGTCTATCTCGATCGCCAATTGCTTGGTGTCGTCGAACAGCTCGGTGATCGGCGAGGCGAAGTTCACATGCACCCGGCCCTTGTAGCCGGTGATGCCCTTGGCGATGCTCACATCGTCCTCGCCCGGTACTTTGGTGTAGCTGCCGGTGGTGGCGCGGATGAACAGCTCGCGAGCCTTGGCTTGATCGCACGGGTCATATTCATAGCTGATCGACACCGGGGTGAGGTTCAACGACTGAATGACTTCGCCGAACGGCTCGTCCTTGCGGCTCATGTGGAACATCTTGAGGATGGCCGACTCGGTGCGGTCGTCGCCGTCCTTGGCCCGGCCTTCGGCCTGGGCGATCCAGATCGAAGCGCAATCGTTGCGGATCGAGTGGTTGATGTAGGCCGACAGCAGCTGATACGCCGCCATCTTCTCGCGTCGACCGGTGATCGAACGGTGCACGATAAAGCTCTTGTTCAGGCGCATCAGATCGCTGACGAAGGGCTTTTGCAGCAGGTTGTCGCCGATCGCGATGCGCGGTGTCGGCAGGCCGGCGTGGTACACGGCGTAGTTGACGAAGGCCGGGTCCATCACGATGTCGCGGTGGTTGGCGATGAACAGGTAGGCGCAGCCTGACTTGAACTGCTCGACGCCGGTGTACGTCACACCGTCCGTGGCTCGCTCGATGGTGTGGTCGACGTACATCTCGACTTTATCCTGCAACGTGGCCACCGACGTAACGTCGGCGAACTCACGGCGCAGCCGATGAGCTATAAGAGGTTTGAGCATCCAGCCGAAAGCACCGGCAAAACGCGGGAAGCGGAAGTGGATGAGGATATCTAGAAACGCCTTGTCGCCGAGCAGCCGGTCCAGCACCGCAGGGACTTCGCTGTCATTGTAAGGTCGGATGGCATCGAATTCGCCCATCATGCTCTCTTGTTAGAAACGGCTAGGGTAAGTAAAGGTTTTGATCGAAAACCAACGGGGCACGGTCTGAAAAGTTAGCCAGACAAAAATAGCCCTGCAAATAGACCGGCGATTATACGCACAAGTCACCTGGGAGACCGCGATGCTGGAAACCGAGCGCTACGAATGTCCGTATTGTGGTGAAGAGGCTGAGGCCGTTCTGGACTTGTCCGGTGGCGATCAGACCTATATCGAGGACTGTCCGGTGTGTTGTCGCCCCATCACGTTTGTCTTGCAGACTGACGGTCAGGAATGGTTGCTCGAAGTTCACAGCGAAAACGAATGAAAGGGGCACCCCATGCAGCGAATCTACGAGCCGGAAAACCTCATGGAAGGTGAGTTGCTGCAAAGCATGTTGGCCAGCGAGGGCATTGAAGCGCATCTGGTGGGGCGCGATTTGCTCGGTGGCAGCGGCGAATTGCCGATCTTCGGCCTGCTGGGCCTGTCGGTCGATAACGACGAGGCCGAGTACGCCCGGGAGCTGATCACCGCGTACAATGCCGCGCTGCCACTGCCCGGCGATGAACCGGAAAGTTTTCCCGGCACGCTGGTCTGTTAGGCTGACGTTCGTTTTATCAAGAGTCGTGTTGCCCCATGTGTGGACGTTATGCCCTGTTTCGCTGGAACCCCGCCTTCGCGGCCCTGCCTGGCTTCCCCGCCGATCAGCAGGCCCAGTGGAATATTTCTCCCAACGATTCGGTGCTGATGCTGCGCGCTGGCGTTGAGGGGCAGCGAGAGTTGGCCCGCGCGCGCTGGGGGTTGACGCCGCCGTGGCTGACCGATTTGTCCCGTACGCCAGCCCATGCCCGGGCTGAAACCGTTGCCGAACAACCGATGTTTCGCCAGGCCCTGCGCGAACGCCGTTGCCTGCTGCCAGCCAACGGTTTTTACGAATGGCGCGGCACCACACGCAAGCGTCCGTATTGGCTGACACCGGGGGAGGGCTCGGCGCTGTTCTTTGCGGCGATTTGGGAAGCGTATCCGGTGCAGGAGCAGGTGTGGCTGAGTACGGCGGTGATCACTCAGCCGGCGGCGAGTCAGCGCCGGCCGTTGATTCTCGATGCGGCGGGGCAGGAGGTATGGCTCAATCCAGAGACTCCATTGCATGCCTTGCAAGCGTTACTCGCCAGTGAACCCGCGGCGTTGCGCGAACGGGTGTTGGCGAATCTGGTGAATGATCCGAAGCTCAATGGGCCGGAGTGTCTTACTCCGGGTTGATGGGTTGTCTGTGCCGGTCCCTTCGCGAGCAAGCCCGCTCCCACATTTGATCTCCAGCGGCTACAAAATCAGCGAACAATGGAGATACAGTGTGGGAGCGGGCTTGCTCGCGAAGGGGCCTTCGGATCAAACCTTGAACTGATTGATCAACCGCCGCTGCTGCTCAGCCAGCTTGGTCAGGTCCGCACTCGCCGCACTCGACTCATCCGCTCCGCCTGCCACTTCATTGGCCACTTGCCCGATGTTGATCACGTTACGGTTGATGTCATCAGCCACGGCACTCTGTTCCTCGGCCGCACTGGCAATCTGGGTGTTCATGTCGTTGATCACCGACACCGCCTGAGTAATCGTCTCCAGCGCCTCGGCCGCTTTCGCCGCGTGCTGCACGCTTTCGTCGGTACGGTTCTGACTGTCCTCCATCACCCGCACCACATCGCGCGTGCCTTGTTGCAGCTGCTGAATCATGGTCTGAATTTCTTCAGTGGCTTTCTGGGTCTTCTGCGCCAGATTGCGCACTTCATCGGCCACCACCGCAAAACCGCGTCCCTGTTCGCCAGCTCGTGCTGCTTCGATGGCGGCGTTCAAGGCCAGCAGGTTGGTCTGTTCGGCGATCCCGCGAATCGCTGTCAGGATCGCATTGATGTTCTCGCTGTCCTTGGCCAAGGTTTGCACCACGCCGACGGCCTTACCGATTTCTATCGCCAGTACGCCAATCGAGTTCGACGTATCGCGCACGATTTGCATGCCCTGCGCTGCTGCCTGATCGGCATGGCTGGCGGCTTGCGCAGCCTGGGTCGCGTTGCGCGCCACGTCCTGAGCGGTCGCTGTCATTTCATGCACCGCCGTGGCGACTTGATCAATCTCGGCCATTTGCTTGTGCACGCCGATATTGGTGCGAATGGCGATGTCGGCGGTGTGTTCCGACGAATCACTGACGCGCTGCACCGAAGTCACCACCTGGGTGATCATCACCTGCAACTTGGCCAGGAAGGTGTTGAAGCCTTTGGCGATCGAGCCCAGTTCGTCGGCACGGTCGCTGGTCAGGCGTCGAGTCAGGTCACCTTCGCCCTGAGCGATGTCGTCGAGCATGGCAACCATCTGTTTCAGCGGTCGGGCAATGCCGTGGCCCACCAACCAGATCACCAGCAAGCCGATACCGGCAATCAACAAGCCGACCATGGCCATGCCGAAGGTGTCGGACTTGCGCTGGGCGTCCAGATCGCCCTGAAGTTTTTGCAGGTCGGCCATCACCGCGTTCAGCGGCAATTGCAGCATGAGGGTCCAGCGAGCGTCGGTCTGGCCGATGCCGAACGGCAGGTACAACTCGATCCGGCCCTGGGCCTTGTCGACGGTGTAGGTGACTTCGCCGCGCTTGAGATTGGCCATGTTGGCAATCTGCTGGCTGTCGAGGATGTCGCTGACCTTCTCGCCGAATTTGCTTGGGTCCTTGGTGTAGGCAACGATCCGGCTGTTGCCTCCGATCAGGGCCATTTCACCGGCGCCGCTGTACAACTTCTGATTCGCGCCGAGGAGCATTTCCTGGATGAAGTTCACCGACAGGTCGGCGCCGACGATGCCCTGGAAGGCTCCATTGAGCATGATCGGTTCGATAAAGGAGGCGAGCATGACGATCTTGTCGCCGACCTTGTAGGGCGCCGGATCGATCACGCAGGACTTTTTGGTTTCTTTGGAACACAGGTAGTACTCGCTGGCACGCACGCCGGTGGACAGGGTTTTCTGGTCGTCGACGTCCACCAGTTTGTCCAGGCCCAGGCTGCCGTCTTCGTTGCGGAACCACCACGGCAGGAAGCGGCCGTTGCTGGCGTCGATGCCGACCACCTGGGTGCCGACGTAGGCTGCATCGTTGTGATCGAGGGCGTTTTTTTCCCAGCCGATGTAGGTGCCGAGAATTTTCGGGTTCTTGGTGACGTTTTCCTTGATCAGGCTGATCAATTGCTCACGGCTCAGGTTCAACTGCGGCTGGCCATCGGCGCCCGGGGTGCCGATCAATGCGTTGACTCGCACCAGCCCGCCGGCAATCAGCAGTGGTGCTTCGAGCTCGCGCTGGATCTGGCTGACCTGGGTTTGCGCCAGGGATGTCAGGCGTTGTTCGATGACTTGCTCGAATTGTGCCTGGGTCCGCTGCTGGACCATGTCTTGTGTCCGTGCGCCGGAAAACAGCGCGTACAGCACCAGCGCTGCCACGACACTAAGAACGATGGCGCCGGCGAGGGCCGCCACGGAAAACTGGATCGACTTGAAGTTCATGGGGGCTCCGCACGCAAGAGGACGTCTGCGGTGGTGTATCGGCAGGGGGGATGATGGCCATGAGCGGAGGTTGGCGAATTGGCTGTTTTTGAGGGTTTGATGTCGCAAACGAATCATTGCGGGCCGTAATCGATCGCGGTGGACACCGTTATGTGAATTTTTTCCTGCGGCCATGAGAGCTTTGTCTTAAATGTGCGTCTACACCTCTGTGGTATCTGGCGTCGATACAATTCCACGCCTAGGATACGCGGCATGTTTTCAGGGGTTTTTTTGATGAACAAGACATTGGTTGTGTGTGCACTGAGCGCAGGTCTGCTGCTCGCCGGTTGTCAGTCGGTCAATACCACCAGCGGTGGCGCGGTGGGCGTTGAACGCAAGCAGTACATGTTCAGCATGTTGTCGACCGACGAGGTCAACCAGATGTACGCCCAGTCTTATCAAAAGACTGTCGGAGAGGCGAACACCAAAGGCGTGCTGGACAAGACCAGTAACGAGGCCAAGCGTGTCCAGGCGATTGCCGACCGGCTGATTGCCCAGGCGCCGGTTTTCCGTCCGGATTCGGCCCAATGGAAATGGGAAGTCAACCTGATCAAGAGCGACGAACTCAACGCCAATTGCGGGCCTGGCGGCAAGATCATTTTCTACACAGGGCTGATCGACAGCCTGCAACTGACCGACGATGAGATCGCCGCGATCATGGGCCACGAAATCGCCCACGCCCTGCGCGAGCATGGTCGTGAAGCGATGTCCAAGGCTTACGGCATCGAAATGGCCAAGCAGGGCGCCGGTGCTTTGTTCGGTCTGGGTCAGGACAGCCTGGCGCTGGCGGATACCGTGGCCAACTACGGCATGACCTTGCCCAACAGTCGCGCCAATGAAAACGAGGCGGACCTGATCGGCCTGGAACTGGCCGCTCGCGCCGGTTACAACCCGAACGCCGCGATCACCCTGTGGAACAAGATGACCAAGGCCTCGGAAGGTTCGCCGCCGGAGTTCATGAGTACTCACCCGGCGTCGTCGAGTCGTATTGCTTCCTTGCAGGCGGCGATTCCTAAAGTCATGCCGCTGTACGAGAAAGCCAGGAAATCCTGATAGTCATGCGGGGCTGCCACTGACGCCTTCGTCGGAACGCCGCCCGGAGCAGGCTCGCTCCCACATTCGATCTCCAGTGAACACAAAATTTGCAAACAATGGAGATCCAGTGTGGGAGCGGGCTTGCTCGCGAAGAACGATGACACGGTCTATAGACCTACTGCATCAGACCCAACCGCTGCTCTGCATCGCCTTGTACACCGCGACAATGGCGAGGATGAAGAATGCCGACGCCGCCAGGCGACGAATTAACGTCAACGGCAATTTATCCGCAGCAAAGTTACCCGCCAAAACCACTGGCACGTTGGCAATCAACATGCCGGCGGTAGTGCCGATGATCACCAGCCACAGTTCCGGGTATTGCGCCGCGAGCATCACCGTGGCGACTTGAGTCTTGTCGCCCATCTCCGCAAGGAAAAACGCGATCAGCGTGGTCAGGAACGGTCCGAACTTGCGGGCGGTGCTGGCTTCGTCGTCATCCATCTTGTCCGGCACCAGGGTCCACAATGCGGTCGCGGTGAAGCTCGCGGCGAGGATCCAGTGCAGCGTCGCATTCGAGAAGAAACTACCGACCCAGGCGCCTACCGCGCCGGCTGCTGCGTGGTTGGCCAGGGTAGCCGCGACGATACCGGCGATGATCGGCCAGGGTTTGCGAAAGCGAGCGGCGAGAATGAGCGCGAGCAGTTGCGTCTTGTCGCCGATTTCGGCCAAGGCAACGATTGCGGTGGGAACGAGAAGTGAATCCAGCATCAGGGTTTTCCTAAGGGGCGGGTCGACACGGCTATGACACGTACAGCCTTCCCGCCCCGGGTAAGGTGTTCGTGTCATAGGTCTTGTCAAACCCTGCGATCCGTCTGATGCGGACGCTTGGGTCGCATACGCCATGGTCTGTTGACCAAGTATGTTGACGTATGCCGGACGAGCATGGCGCTCGTGGGAGACTACTCCCCTAGGACGGAGCGGATTCTGCCTAGGCAAAATCCGTTAGGCAAGCACTTATTTATCCGCCGCGTTTGGCCCGATAGATTCTGAAACCCTGTCCCTCGGCCTTGATTGCGCACACCCCGAGATGCTCTTCGATCAGCGGCTGGTACTTCAGGAAGCTGTTGGCTACCAAGCGCAGTTCGCCGCCGTTTTTCAGATGTTTGGCCGCTTTTCGCAGCAAGTTCTCGGTGGCGAAGTAATCGGTGTGGACACCGACATGGAACGGCGGGTTGCTCAAAATCGCACTCAAACCCATCGGTGCTGCGTCGATACCGTCACCGGTAATCACGTCAGCTTCCAGACCGTTGGCAGCCAATGTCAGGCGACTGCTGGCGGCGGCAAACGCATCCACATCAAGCAAGGTGACCTGGTTGTGTGGATAGCGACGTTTCACGGCCGCTCCCAACACACCGGCACCACAACCGAAGTCCAGCAAATGGCCGCTCGGCAATTTGTCCAGATGTTCCAGCAACAGTGCGCTGCCGCGATCCAGTCGACCATGGCTGAACACGCCCGGCAGGCTGATGACTTTCAATGGGCCTTCAGCCAGCGGCAATTCGTAGGTCTGCGCCAGGCTTTCCAGCGACTTGGCTTGTGGCGCCGTGGCCACGGTAACCAGCCACAGCTGGCAATGCCGCGCGCTGTCGAGCTTGCGCGGTTTGCCGAAGGGGTTCAGTTGTTTGGCGGCGCCTTCGATCCCGCTGCGTTTTTCCCCCACCAGGTACAACTCGCGACCGGCCAGGCGCGAGGCGAGGGCGTTGAGGATGTAATCGGTCAGGTCCTTGGACTTGGGCAAAAAAACCACGGCGGTTTCAAACTCACGCTCGGGGGCGTTCACACCAAAATGGCTGCGCTCGGCGAAACGGGCGTCCAGTGCGGCCTGGTCGCCGGCATGCCAGCACCAACCGTGGGCATCGGGCAGTCGGCCCAGCAGATCGTCGGCGGGCAAACCGGCCAACAACACCGAACCCTGGAATAACTCGGCCTGACGAAGCAGTACTTCACTGCGCGGATCCATACTCTGCTCCTGTGAAAAAAGTGCCGCAGTCTATCAACTGACGACCCGCAGTGCTTTACCGCTGAAGTATCCCTGCGCGTTTTCGGTCAACTGACCCACGATCCGCTGGCGTGCCTCGCGGCTGCCCCAGGCGTTGTGCGGGGTGACAATCAGCCGTTGAATGTCGTGGGCCAGCAGCGGATTGCCGGCGGTCGGTGGCTCGACGCTCAACACGTCGGTCGCCGCGCCACCCAGGTGACCGTTGCGCAAGGCATCGGCCAGCGCCTGTTCGTCGATCAGGCCGCCGCGTGCGGTGTTGACCACGAACGCACCGGGTTTCATCGAGGCCAGCTCACGGGCTCCGATGAAGTGGCGGGTGTGTTCGTTCAGCGGGCAGTGCAGGGTCAGCGCGTCGATCTGCGGCAGCAGCTCTTCCAGTGGCAAACGATCCGGCCGGGAAGGGCGCCCGGGAATCTGGCCGAGCAGTACACGCATGCCAAAGGCTTCGGCCAGTCGTGCGACCGCGCCGCCCAGTTCGCCGTGACCGAGCAGGCCGAGGGTTTTGCCTTCCAGTTCGACAATCGGGTAATCCAGCAGGCAGAACTGTTTCGCCTGCTGCCAGCGACCTTCGCCGACAGCCTTTTGATAATCGGCCAGGCGCGTGGCCAGATTGAGCAGCAACATGATCGTGTGCTGCGCCACCGACGGCGTGCCGTAACCCTGGCAGTTGCAGACAGTAATGCCATGGGCGCGGGCGGCGGCGAGGTCAACGTTGTTGGTGCCGGTGGCGGTGATCAAGATCAGTTTCAGCTCGGGGCTGGCAGCGATGGCGGCGGCGTCGATCAGGATTTTGTTGCTGATGGCAACGGTGGCGCCCTTGAGGCGTTCGATCACCTGGTCCGGCGCGGTCTGGGCGAAAAGCTGTAAGTCGCTGAAACACTCTTGCAGCGGGCTGAGGTCGAGGTCGCCCAAGTCCAGGGACGGGTGGTCGAGGAAAACGGCGCGGTGAGTGTTCGTCATCAACTGTACCTTTTGTGCAATGAACTGAAGGCGTAATCTGCCGAGCCTACCAGATGAAACAAACAGTTACGCTTGGCCAAAAGGAACCCCCATGTACTGGACAGAGTTTTTGACCGTTGCCCTGATTCACTTGCTGGCCGTGGCCAGCCCCGGCCCGGACTTTGCCGTGGTGGTGCGTGAGAGCGTGACCCATGGTCGTCGTGCTGGCACCTGGACGGCGCTGGGTGTCGGTACGGCCATTTTCCTGCACGTCGGCTATTCGTTGCTCGGCATTGGCCTGATCGTGTCCCAGTCGATCGTGTTGTTTAATGCCCTGAAATGGGCGGCCGCCGCGTACCTGCTGTACATCGGCTTCAAGGCCCTGCGAGCTCGGCCGGCCCAACCTGCGGCTGACGATCTGCACAAGGAAGCGGGCGAGCGTACGGCTCGCGGCGCTTTCACTTCGGGTTTCGTGACCAACGGTCTGAACCCGAAAGCGACGCTGTTCTTCCTCTCGCTGTTCACCGTGGTGATCAATCCGCACACGCCGCTGACGGTACAGGCGGGCTACGGCCTCTACCTCGCGGTGGCCACCGCGGTGTGGTTCTGCCTGGTGGCGATGCTGTTCAGCCAGCAGCGCGTGCGCGCAGGTTTTGCCCGGATGGGCCACTGGTTCGATCGGACCATGGGCGCGGTACTGATCGCCATTGGTGTGAAGCTCGCGTTTACCGAGATGCACTGAGGCTCGGTGAGACGGCTAGCGATGTAATACCAGCCGCGTGAAGCGTTTGAAGCTGGTTCTATTGAGGTGCCGCCAGGGAATCGAGCGTAACAGCTGCCAGGCTTCTGTCTTGTCTTCGACCACGGCATATTTGAGGGCCTTGTTCACCAGTCTGGTGCGGGCGCTCTGATAGCCGGGATGGTTCACATACGGCGCGATTGCCTCAAGGTCTGCCTGGAGCAGCATCCGGTATTTTCTCGACAGGTTGTTGGCATGGCGGCGATAACGGGTCATGCAGATTGGCAATTCATGGATCTCATATCCCAGCCGGGCAATCCGCAACGTCATCTGAAAGTCTTGAACCCGCAGCTTCGGCGCGTAGAAGTCGGCACTTCGCATCGCTTTCATGCGATAGAGCGCAACAGGCGCGCCGACCACGACAGCACCTCTGAGGACCTGATCGAAGTTGTAGGTGTGTATCCGGTCGCGTTGTTGCTGCTTGAGGGTGTTGCCGTCGCTGTCCATGTAGCTGATCAGCGCACCTACGCAGCCGACATTCGGGTGCTTGCACAGGTATTCGGCGCGAATGCGCACTGACTCCGGCAGCATGATGTCGTCCAGGTCCGGCGTCGACACATAGACGCCTTTGGCGTATCGCAAGCCGTGGTTGAGCGCCGCGCTCACGCCCTGATTCGGTTGCGAATACAGTTGGAAGTCATAGGTTTGTTGTAATCGCTTGAGCATGGCGAGGCTGTCGTCGCTGGAACCGTCATCCACGATGATGACTTCGAAGTTCGGGTAGTCCTGGGCGAAGATGCTCTTGATGGCGTCTTCCAGAAATCTTTGCATGTTGAAGCAGGGTGCCACGATGGAAACCAGGGGCGCTTGTGTCGATCGGGAGTTCTCGGGGGCGGTCAGTTCAATACTCATTGTTGTATGGGATACCGATGGCGTGTGACCAGACAGGTCTAGTGACAAGATCCTTCTCTTGTAGATGAGGTGGAGGGTTGGGCGGTTTGGCTGCCAACCGATCGGCTCATCGTGTCCGTATCGTACGTAGGGTCACAGACAAGTGTTGCGCGCATGCGTTACAACGTTTTACAGCGCAGATCCCGAATTCCCCACTAAACACCTCAGGTAGTGGCGCAAAGCTAGCATTTGTCCGGTTCTACAAATCATTCCTTTGGCTGATTTGGCTGGCGTCCAAGGGCACTAAAGTGCTTACTTTCAGTCACGACCGTGCAGTCAGAAAAGGGACTCTTATGTTGCAGACTCGCGTTATCCCCCCAGCCGAAGGCGCTTACCAGTATCCGCTGCTGATCAAACGGCTGCTGATGTCCGGCGCTCGTTATGAGAAAACCCGCGAGATCATTTACCGCGACCAGCTGCGCTACAGCTATCCGACCCTGATCGAACGGGTCGCCAGGCTGGCCAACGTGCTGACGGCGGCCGGCGTCAAGGCCGGGGATACCGTGGCGGTGATGGACTGGGACAGCCATCGTTATCTGGAATGCATGTTCGCCATCCCGATGATTGGCGCGGTGATCCACACCATTAACGTGCGCCTGTCACCGGAACAGATCCTCTACACCATGAACCACGCCGAGGACCGCTTTGTGTTGGTCAACAGCGAGTTCGTCGGGTTGTACCAGGCCATTGCCGGGCACCTGACCACGGTGGAGAAAACCCTGTTGCTGACTGACCTGCCGGAGAAAACCGCCGACCTGCCGAACCTCATCGGCGAGTATGAGCAGTTGCTGGCGGCGGCGAGCACGCAGTACGACTTTCAGGACTTCGACGAAAACTCGGTCGCGACCACGTTCTACACCACCGGCACCACCGGTAATCCCAAAGGTGTGTACTTCACCCATCGGCAACTGGTGCTGCACACCATGGGTGTGTCGACCATCATGGGCGCCATCGATAGCGTGCGGTTGCTGGGCACCAACGACGTGTACATGCCGATTACCCCGATGTTCCATGTACACGCCTGGGGTCTGCCGTATGTGGCGACCATGCTCGGGCTCAAGCAGGTCTATCCCGGTCGCTATGACCCTGAGTACCTGGTGGAGCTGTGGCGCAAGGAGAAGGTCACCTTTTCCCATTGCGTGCCGACCATCCTGCAAATGGTCCTCAATTCCAAAGCGGCGCAAGGCACGGATTTCGGTGGCTGGAAAATCGTCATCGGTGGCAGTGCGCTGAACCGTGCGCTGTACGACGCGGCCAAGGCCAAGGGCATTCAACTGACCGCCGCTTACGGCATGTCGGAAACCGGGCCGTTGGTGTCGTGTGCCCACCTCAACGATGAGCTGATGGCCGGCACCGAAGACGAACGCACCACGTACCGGATCAAGGCCGGTGTACCGGGGCCATTGGTGGAGGCTGCGATCATCGACACCGACGGCAACTTCCTGCCCGCCGATGGCGAGACCCAGGGCGAACTGGTGCTGCGTGCGCCATGGCTCACCGAAGGCTATTTCAACGAACCGCAAAAGGGCGCCGAGCTCTGGGCCGGGGGCTGGCTGCACACCGGTGACGTCGCGACCCTGGACAGCATGGGTGTGATCGACATTCGCGACCGGATCAAAGACGTGATCAAGACCGGCGGCGAGTGGATCTCCTCCCTGGACCTTGAAGACTTGATCAGCCGCCACCCTGCGGTACGCGAAGTAGCAGTGGTGGGCATCGCCGATCCGCAGTGGGGCGAACGTCCGTTCGCACTGCTGGTGGTCCGCGAAGGCCATGAGATCGGGGCCAAAGAACTGAAGGAACACCTCAAGCCGTTCGTGGAACTGGGGCACCTGAGCAAGTGGGCCATCCCGAGTCAGATCGCCCTTGTTACTGAAATTCCCAAGACCAGCGTCGGTAAACTCGACAAGAAGCGTATTCGCGTCGACATCACCGAATGGCAAGCCAACAACAGCACCTTCCTCTCGACGCTTTAAGCGTCACTTGGCGTGCCCAAAAGGGCACGCCAGCCCCACCAAGCAAGCGCTTGGCTTGTCAAATCTGAAATTTCAGCCATTCTTGCCGTGCCGACGGGTGTCGGCTTGGCAAAGGACTGTTCCAGAGTGGCTGGCAGCTGCAAATCACACTTTAGAGGGATCAAGCAGTACTACCTGCTGGCTATAGTCCGCTCAAGGATTTTTAAGAACGGAGCAAACGCACAAACCGGGGCGATGCAACTTTGGAATGACTTAGGGACTACCTTGGCTCCCAGTTATCCACAGCGTTTTTAGAAGTGCTCACTGCCATAACAATAATGCACATGGAGTAGCGTCGATGACATCAGTAAACCAGTTCTGGCGCAGGGCAAAACTGCCCCTGGCGGTCAGTCTTGCCTCTACGCTCGCCGGGCCAGCATTCGGCGTCAGTTTCAACGTTGGTGAAATCGAAGGTCAGTTCGACTCGTCCCTGTCGGTCGGTGCCAGTTGGTCTACTGAAAATGCCAACAAGAACCTCATAGGCGTCAACAACGGCGGCCGCGGCCTGTCCCAGACTTCCGACGACGGTCACCTGAACTTCAAGAGCGGCGAAACGTTCTCCAAGATCTTCAAAGGCATCCATGACCTTGAATTGAAATATGGCGATACCGGCGTTTTCGTCCGTGGCAAATACTGGTACGACTTTGAACTCAAGGACGAAAGCCGTCCGTTCAAGGACATCAGCGACAGCAACCGCAAGGAAGGCGCCAAGTCCTCCGGCGGCGAGATCCTCGACGCCTTCGTCTACCACAACTACTCCGTTGCCGATCAGCCGGGCTCCGTGCGTCTGGGCAAGCAAGTAGTGAGTTGGGGTGAAAGTACCTTCATCGGCGGCGGCATCAACTCGATCAACCCGATCGACGTGTCCGCGTTCCGTCGTCCAGGTGCCGAGATCAAGGAAGGCCTGATCCCGGTCAACATGTTCTACGTGTCCCAGAGTCTCACCGAGAACCTCTCGACCGAAGCCTTCTACCAGCTCGAATGGGACCAGACCGTTGTCGACAACTGCGGCACCTTCTTTTCGCAACCGGACGTGATTGCGGATGGCTGCGATAACAACCTGGCCGTACTGCGCACCCGTAACGGACTCAACAGCGCATTGACGGCTGCGGGGCTGCCGGCTTCGCTGCGTAATGCCAGCATCAATACCCTGGCTGCCAAAGGCGTGACCTGGGGCAACCCGGATGAAGGTGTAATCGTTCGTCGCGGTCCGGACCGCGACGCCCGTGACAGCGGTCAATTCGGTGTGTCCTTCAAATACATGTTCGATCCGCTGGACACCGAGTTCGGCGCCTACTTCATGAATTACCACAGCCGTGCGCCGATTTTCAGCGGCAAAGGTGCTCCGGCGAGCGCTTACAGCGCGGCGGGCCTGGTGGGTTCACTGAGGGCTGCGGGTGTTCCGGCCGGTGTCGCGGCAGGCCTGGCCCCGACCTTGCTGCCGTTGGTGGTGGCTGGTAACTCCAGCTACTACGTCGAGTACCCTGAAGATATTCGCCTGTATGGCTTGAGCTTCTCCACCACGTTACCGACAGGTACTGCGTGGAGTGGTGAAGTCAGCTACCGGCCGAATGCCCCGGTTCAGCTCAACACCACCGACATTCTCTTTTCCGGTTTGACGCCTCTGAACCCTAACGTTTCCGTGCTTCAGGGGACGCCAGGGCAGGATCAACAAGGCTATCGCCGCAAGGAAGTGACCCAGCTCCAGACGACCCTGACTCACTTCTTCGACCAGGTGATGGGCGCCGAGCGGCTGACCCTGGTGGGTGAGGTTGGCTTTACTCACGTTGGCGGTCTGGAAAGCTCTTCCAAAGCGCGTTACGGCCGTGACCCGAGCTACGGCCCTGGTCCATTGCCAAGTGGTCAGTGCGTGGCATTGAACACCTCTACCCTGGCAGGCGGCCCGCAAAACAACGTCAGTCGCTATTGCGAAAACGACGGGTTCACCACTGCAAACTCCTGGGGCTACCGTGGTCGTGCCATCTGGGAATACAACGACGTATTCGCCGGTGTGAACCTCAAGCCGAACGTGGCCTGGTCTCATGACGTGGAAGGCTACTCGCCTGGCCCTGGCGGCAACTTCGAGGAAGGTCGCAAAGCGGTGAGCCTGGGCGTCGATGCCGAGTACCAGAACACCTACACCGCGAGCCTGGCTTACACCAACTTCTTTGATGGCAAGTACACCACCGTCGATGACCGCGATTTCGTTGCGCTCAGCTTCGGCGTGAACTTCTAAGCACTGCATTATCAGGACGAACGCACTTATGAAAATAACAAAGAGTCTGTTCCACGTCGGTGTTCTGGGGCTTTCGCTGCTGGCGACCGGCGTCATGGCGGCGGTCCCCGCGGCCGAAGCGGACAAACTGGGCAAAAGCCTGACCCCGATGGGCGCCGAGATGGCGGGTAACGCTGACGGATCGATCCCGGCCTGGAAGCCGATGGCGAAAAATGCCGGCACCGCCGACAGCAAAGGTTTCCTGTCCGACCCGTTTGCCAGTGAAAAACCACTGTTCACCATCACCGCGCAGAACGTCGACCAGTACAAGGACAAACTCGCACCGGGCCAATACGCGATGTTCAAGCGCTACCCGGAAACCTTCAAGATGCCGGTCTACCCGTCCCATCGCGGCGCGACCGTGCCGGATGCCGTGTTTGCCTCCATCAAGAAAAACGCTACCGCCACTAATCTGGTGTCCGGCGGCAACGGTCTGGAGAACTTCGAAACTGCCGTTCCATTCCCGATTCCGAAGACCGGCGTCGAAGTCATCTGGAACCACATCACCCGCTATCGCGGTGGCAGCGTGACCCGTCTGGTGACCCAGGCCACGCCGCAGCCTAACGGCTCGTACAGCCTGGTGTACTTCCAGGACCAGTTCGTGTTCCGCGACAAGATGAAGGATTACGATCCGGCGAACCCGGGCAACATCCTGTTCTACTTCAAGCAGAAGGTGACCGCGCCGGCACGTCTGGCCGGTGGTGTGCTGCTGGTGCACGAAACCCTCGACCAGGTGAAGGAACCGCGTTCGGCGTGGGTCTACAACGCCGGTCAGCGTCGTGTGCGTCGCGCACCACAAGTGTCCTATGACGGGCCGGGTACCGCAGCCGATGGCCTGCGTACCTCCGACAACCTGGACATGTACAACGGTGCGCCGGATCGTTACGACTGGAAGCTCGAAGGCAAGAAAGAGATGTACATCGCCTCCGACAGCTACAAGCTCGACTCGCCGCAACTCAAGTACGACGACATCATCAAGGCCGGTCACATCAACCAGGACCTGGCTCGTTACGAGCTGCGCCGGGTCTGGCATGTGGTGGCCACCTTGAAGGAAGGTCAGCGTCACATCTATGCCAAGCGTGACTTCTACATCGACGAAGACACCTGGCAAGCGGCCGTGATCGATCACTACGACGGTCGTAATCAACTGTGGCGTGTGGCGGAAGCTCATTCCCAGAACTACTACAACGTTCAAGTGCCGTGGTACACCCTGGAAACCTTGTACGACCTGCAATCGGGCCGCTACCTGGCGCTGGGCATGAAGAACGAAGAGAAATCGGCTTATGACTTCGGCTTCACCGCCACCACCAGCGACTTCACTCCGGCCGCTCTGCGCCAGGATGGTGTTCGCTAAGTTGTCCTGAACAGAGGCCGCATCCTCGAAAAACGCCCCGACTGGTTCGGGGCGTTTTTTTTTGCCTGAAAATCTTCGGCGCCTGCGATGGCCTCTTCGCGAGCAAGCCCGCTCCCACACTGGATCTACATTGTTTACAAATTTTATGTCCACCGAAGATCACATGTGGGAGCGGCGGTGCGACGATTCGACTTGCTCGCGAAGGGTGCGACACGGTCTGTCAGGAAAACTTCATCTGTGGCTCGGTAACTTTGGGTTGTATTCTTTTTGTAGCCATTTGTAGCAACAACCTTCAATCCCTCTTCGTTTACCGCTAGGCTGCGGACATCTGCAACGCCGCCAACCGCCATTCAAACAAGAGCCGGCCATGACTGATTTGTCCCCACACCTGGGTCCTGCAAGCGTTGCCGTCGTCGCACTGGACGGGCGTTTTTTTCGGCCTCCGTTGCCTGACGGCCATGTGCTGCGGCCTCGTCTGTGCGAGCGCCTGAGTGCGGGCCTCGGTGGCAGGTTGTTGTTGGTCAGCGCACCGGCGGGGTTTGGCAAGAGTTCGTTGGCCGTGGAATTCTGTCAGGGCTTGCCGGCTCACTGGCAAAGTCTGTGGCTGGGGTTGAGCCCGCGAGACAGCGATCCCGGACGTTTTCTTGAGCGGTTGCTCGAAGGCCTCCAGGACTTTTTTCCGCAACTGGGCAGCCGGTCCCTGGGTCTGTTGAAAATGCGCCAGCGGCACCAGCCGTTTGCCTTTGAAGAATGGCTGGACGGTTTGCTCGATGAGTTGGCCGTGCACCTGTCTGCGAGTACGCCCCTGCTGTTGGTGCTGGATGACTACCATCTGGCGCAGGGCCCGGTTCTCGATCGCTGCCTGCAATTTTTCCTCAATCACCTGCCTGACGGGTTGCTGGTCATGGTCACCAGTCGGCAGCGGCCGGACTGGCATCTGGCGCGCCTGCGGCTGTCGCGGCAACTGCTCGAATTGAATGAACAGGACTTGCGCCTGACTCACGAAGAAGCCCTGACCCTGCTTGATCGGCACAGCAGCTCCTTGCGCGGTGAAGCACTGGAGAGCCTCATTCAGCGCAGCGAAGGTTGGGTCGCCGGGCTGCGTTTCTGGCTGCTGGCGGCGTCTGAAGCGGGCTCCCAGGGTGCTTTTCCGCAGGCCTTGCATGGCGGGGAAGGGCTGATCCGCGATTACCTGCTGGAAGAAGTCATCGATTGTCTGCCCGCCGAGGTGCAGTCATTCCTTTACGACACGGCACCTCAGGAGCGCTTTTGCAGCGAACTGTGCGATGCCGTTCGCGAAGCCCATGACAGTGCCGAGATCCTGCGTTTTCTGCTGGCCCATCAGGTGTTCCTGGTGCCACTGGATGAAAACGGTCACTGGTATCGCTACCACCATTTGTTTTCCGACCTGTTGCGCACCCGGCCTACCGCGCAAGCGATGGTGCCGGCGGCCAGCCTGCACCTGCGCGCCTGTCGCTGGTTCAATGCCCAGGGGCTGCTCGATGAAGCGGTGGAGCAGGCATTGCGCGCCGGGCACCTGGACGTCGCGGCGAACCTGGTGCAGAACCTGTCCGAAGAACAACTGCTGGCTGAACAGAACGTCGGCATGTTGCTGCGCTGGAAAATGGACTTGCCCGACAGCCTGCTGATCAGCACACCACGGCTGATCGTGCTGTACAGCTGGGCGTTGGGGCTGGCCTGTCAGCTGGACGCCGCCGAGGAGCTGGCCAGTCATTTGAGCCGCTTCCTGCCGGCCCCGTCCGCCACTGCACAGAAATCCATGCTGGCGCAATGGCTGGCCCTGAGCGGTGTCATCGCTCGCGGGCGCGGCAATCGTGAGCTGACGCTGCTCTATTGCACCGAAGCGCAGGAGAGTCTGCCGGCCAAACGCTACGGGCAGCGCCTGATGTGCCTCTCGACCCTGTCCAACCTGGCCATTGCCGACGGCGACTTGTGGCGTGCCCGCGGATTGAACCGTGAATCTCTGGAGTTGGCGCAACGGGTCGGCAATCCGCTGTTCGAAGCGCTGGCCCATTACGACCGCGCTCGCGTGCTGCAAGCGCGAGGGGAAATCCTGCGTGCGCTGGATGAAGTGCGCCAGGGGCTGCAACGCCTGCAACCGTTATCCCCGCAACGGCTCTATGCCGTACGCGCGCGACTGACGTTGTACGAAGGCTTTTTGTTAGCCCTGCGCTTGCAGCCCCAAGCCGCGCGGGCCCGGTTGCAAGCCGGTTTGAATGAAGCACGCGCCTGTCGTGATATCAGCGTATTGATCGGTCACTGCGTGATTGCCAGGCTTGAGGGCAGCAGCGGCGAATTCGCCAAAGCCTTTGCCGAACTCGCCGAAGCCGAACGCCTGATGCACATCTGGGACGTGCCACCGATCTACTACCTGGCGATGATCACCCTGGTCAAATGCGAACTCTGGCTGGCTCAGGGACGTACCGATCTGGCCGAAGCCTGGCTCGCTCGCTTGGGCCAGACCTACAACGGCAAACACGCGGCAGCCCCTCCGGAGTTCCATCCGCAACTGCCGCTGCATATCGAGTTGCAGCAGGCCTTGCTGGAGGTCATTCAGGGGCAGCCGATGCTGGCCGAAGGACGATTGAACGCGTTGCTTGAGCATGGGCAGCAAACCGGAAGGCAGCTGCTCAGTGTGATGGCACTGACTCAAAAAGTGACATTGTTGCTGGGGAGCGGACGCGAACCCGAGGCCCGCAAGGCTCTGGGGCAGGCGCTGGAAGCGGCGGCCGGTGGCGTGCTGCAACCGTTTGACAGGTTGTTGGCGGAACATCCGGACTGGCTGCGTAACCAACTTCAACTCGGTGTGCCGACGCCCGTTTCACAGAGCCTTTCAGAACAACTTCCAACAGTGGCAGCCCGTCCCCCGGAGTCGTCCGCCGCAGCGGAACAACTCAGTACGCGGGAAATGGCCGTCCTGCGACTGATTGCCCAAGGCTGTTCGAATCAGGAAATCAGCGATCAGTTGTTTATTTCGCTGCACACGGTGAAAACCCATGCCAGCCATATCAACAGCAAGCTCGGGGTTGAACGGCGCACGCAAGCGGTCGCCAGGGCGAAAGAGTTGGGTGTATTGCAGTAATCGCCATCTGAATACCTCCGACACAAGGTGGGCCTTGCGATCAGAGGTTTCGGTCATTTCTCCTCGGAGGCAGTCACTGCGGGGAGTTTGCCTCACGTCGATTCAGGGCTTCAGGATCGACAGTAAGCCCAGGGAGCAGTCATCTTCGGTTTTACTGGCAATGGACTGTTGCAGGTTGTCAGCCAGCACTTCCTTCATTTTTTTTCTGGGCAGCGTTGCATTTAACTCCAGCAACTTTTGAATCGCTGGGGCGGGGACGCCGCTGGCTTTGTCATAGAGGCTTTCTGCAGTGCCGTCGCTCATGATCGCGAAGCCAGTCGTGGCTTCGATTTGCCCACGGTACAACCTGAGCCGCGACGCCGCTTTATGGTCAGTCAGAAACAGGATGCTATTGGCTGGCTCGCCATTTTCCGGATGAGAAAGTGCCTGAAGGTGTCCGTCCGCATCAGCGCTTGCGATGACACCATCGCCCAAGTGGCCTGCCAGGTAACGGCCTCGTGAGTAAGCGACGAATGACAAGCTACAGGCCAGGTCGTTGATCTCGCCGCCGAGCTTTGCAGATTTGCGCCTGAACGCGTCCAGGCAGCGATTAACCAGTCGCTGGGCTGCCTTCGCGTTGTGTTTGTCCATGTTTTGCCAGAGGCTTTCAAAGTTTTTGCAGACAAAGGCCAAGGTAGCCGTGACCGCTACCTGGGCGCCGATTTCGGAGCTGGCTCGGGAGGCGGCCCCATTGGCCAATGAAATGCAGGTCACCTCGTTGGACTCTCTGGCCGCGACAAAGTCCTGGCAAGGCGTTTGAGTTTTGAGGTGCTCGCGTCCTGCCACAAACGCGCAGGCCGTTTTACAGCGCAAGTCTACCGGGATCTCAGGCATGGTTCAGACCTGTGCCCAGGCTTGGATACCTTTAATGTCCTGACGAAGGAGATAGTCTTCTTGCATGGGATTATCCTTTTTGAGCTGAGCGTTACAAAAAACGCTTCAAGAGTCGTTTGAACCAGGCATTGGCGTCCTGCCGGCTTGTTTCAAAATGGGCGCGGCGCGAGGATAACCTATCAATTTTGCGGATCATAACCGCAGTACCCAGCCTTGGCACCAGGATTAACCCCATGCAAACCCCGAATACCGCCCTCATCCGCGAAACCTTCCCAGTCGGCCCGTTGCAGTGCAACTGCACGATCATCGGCGATCCGATCACCAAAAAGGCCATCGTGGTCGATCCGGGCGGCAATCACGAACTGATCCTTGCGCGGCTCGACGCACTGGGCCTGAAGGTGGTCAGCATCATTCACACTCACGCGCACCTCGATCACTTCCTGGCGTCTGGTCAGTTGAAGGAAAAAACCGGCGCAACCCTGCACCTGCATAAAGAAGATCAATTTCTGTGGGACAACCTGGAAATGCAGTGCCAGATGTTCGGTGTGCCCTACACGCCAGTGCCGCCGCCGGATCGCTGGTTGGTCGATGATGAAGAACTGGCCTGCGGCTGCGGCGTGGCGTTGCACACACCGGGTCATACGCCGGGTTCCATGAGCTTTTGGTTTTCAGAGGCTAAGCTGCTGATTGCCGGTGACACGTTGTTTCGTCGCGGGGTAGGGCGCACGGATTTGTGGGGTGGCGATCAGGCGACCATCGTGCGGTCGATCAAGCAGCGGCTGTACACCCTCGATGAAGAGGCGACGGTGGTGACCGGGCATGGTCCGGACACACGTCTGGGCGATGAAATGCGCGAGAACCCTTTTGTACGGGCTTAATTGTTACGGACGGAATTTTTGTCCGCCGAAACAATCCAACGCCCGCAAAGGCTAATGCCTTGTCCGTTGCACCACAGAATGCAAAAAGAAGGAGCTCTTCATGTTCACCAAGCAGCGTTTGATTATTGTCGCTACGGCTGTGGCCTTGCTGTCTGGCTGCGCCTCGCCTAACCCTTACGACAACCAGGGCCAGGCCGACGGTGGTTCCACGGGCATGAGCAAAACCGCTAAATACGGTGGCCTCGGCGCTCTGGCCGGTGCTTTGGCCGGTGCCGCCATCAATCACGATAACCGTGGCAAGGGCGCGCTGATTGGCGCCGCCGTGGTGGGTGCTTCCGCTGCCGGTTACGGTTATTACGCCGACCAGCAAGAGAAAAAGCTGCGCGCCAGCATGGCCAACACCGGGGTGGAAGTGCAGCGCCAGGGTGATCAGATCAAACTGATCATGCCGGGTAACATCACCTTCGCCACCGATTCGGCGAACATTGCGTCGAGCTTCTATCAGCCGCTGAACAATCTGGCGGGCTCACTCAAGGAGTTCAACCAGAACCAGATCGAAATCGTCGGCTACACCGACAGTACCGGCAGCCGCCAGCACAACATGGACCTGTCCCAGCGCCGGGCCCAGAGCGTGGCGACTTACCTGACGTCTCAGGGCGTGAGCGGTACCAACCTGTCGGCTCGCGGTGCCGGGCCGGATAACCCGATTGCCAGCAATGGTGACGCCAATGGCCGGGCGCAGAACCGCCGGGTCGAGGTCAACCTGAAGGCGATTCCTGGCCAGGAGTATGGTGGTCAGCAACAGTAAGGTACGGTTCAGCAGTATCCATAAGCGTTTTGTGTCGTCAGTCAGGGCCTCTTCGCGAGCAAGCCCGCTCCCACAGGGGAGTGCATTCCAAATGTGGGAGCGGGCTTGCTCGCGAAGAGGCCCGAACTGGCAACTAAATCATCAGCAACAAAAAAGCCCCCGGACAATCACTCATCCGGGGGCTTTTTCATGTCGCGCGAAACCTGATTACTTCTTCAGGCCGTAATGCTCATCGAGCATGCCCGGCGCGTTCGGGGCTTTGGGGGCGTAGTCGCGAGGCGGCTCCTGATTGCGCGGCGGCGTCAGGCGTTCCCGTGGGGCGGCTGCTGCATCGGCGTGCAGCGAGGCCAGCAGGCGTTGGCGGGTTTGCTCGTCCAGGGCCAGGCGGTTGGCACCCTCGGCGAGGTGATCCTGCACTTCCTGATAGCTCTGAGTCAGCTTTTTGACCAGTGTTGCAGTGCTGTTGAAGTGGGTAACCACCTCGTTCTGATAACTGTCGAAACGTTCCTGAATGTCATCCAGCTGACGTTGCGTGCTGCTAGGCGCGGCATTCGGCACCAGGCGAGCGATCAGGAAACCAATGGCGACACCCACAACCAGGGCAAGAGTCGGTAACAACCAAACTAAGAGCGAGTGTTCCACGAGTCCTTCCTCTATAAACGGCTTTGCTTTACGTTAACGGCTCGAACCTGCGCTGTATACCGCGATTCACTCGCAATAGATTGGCACAGACAATTTGCTAGACGAGTCGACCCGATTCGAGGTCACGGAGTTCCTTCCTTGCTTATGCGCGAAACCCCTGTAGTGATTGATGGCCCGGTCGGCCAACTGGAAGCCCTTTACCTGGATAACGAGCAGCCTCGCGGCATTGCGCTGATCTGCCATCCGAACCCGGTGCAGGGCGGCACCATGCTCAACAAAGTCGTCTCGACCTTGCAGCGCACTGCGCGTGACGCCGGTTTGATTACTTTACGTTTCAACTACCGTGGCGTCGGTGCCAGCGAAGGCACCCACGATATGGGCACCGGCGAAGTCGACGACGCCCAGGCTGTGGCCGAATGGCTGCGAGTCAAACACCCCGAGTTGCCGCTGACGCTGTTCGGATTCTCCTTCGGCGGTTTTGTTGCAGCAAGTCTCGGCGGACGTCTGGAAGCCAAGGGTGAGCCGCTCAAGCACCTGTTCATGGTCGCGCCGGCGGTGATGCGTCTGGGCGATCAGGATCAACTGCCGCAGCAAGGCGAGCTGACCCTGATCCAGCCGGAAACCGACGAAGTCATCGATCCGCAGCTCGTTTACGACTGGTCCGACGCACTCGATCGCCCCCATGAGCTGCTGAAAGTGGCAGAATGCGGACACTTTTTTCATGGCAAGCTCACCGATCTCAAGGATCTGATCCTGCCGCGTCTTTCGAATTGATTGCAGTCTGACAAGCGATTACCCATGACGACTCGTACCCGTATCCTCACCGGCATCACCACCACCGGCACGCCGCACCTGGGCAACTACGCCGGCGCCATCCGCCCGGCGATCATCGCCAGCCGTGACAGCAATGCCGATTCGTTCTATTTCCTGGCCGACTACCACGCCCTGATCAAATGCGATGACCCGCTGCGCATTCAGCGCTCGCGTCTGGAAATCGCTGCGACCTGGCTGGCCGGTGGCCTGGATGTGGAGCGCGTAACCTTCTATCGCCAGTCCGACATCCCGGAAATCCCGGAGCTGACCTGGCTGCTGACCTGCGTCGCCGCCAAGGGCCTGCTCAATCGCGCCCACGCCTACAAGGCCTCGGTGGACAAGAACGTCGAAACCGGCGAAGACCCGGACGCCGGCATCACCATGGGTTTGTACAGCTACCCGGTGCTGATGGCCGCGGACATTCTGATGTTCAACGCCCATAAGGTGCCGGTCGGTCGTGACCAGATCCAGCACGTGGAAATGGCCCGTGACATCGGCCAACGCTTCAACCACCTGTTCGGTCAGGGCAAAGAATTCTTCACCATGCCCGAGGCGCTGATCGAAGAAAGCGTCGCCACGCTGCCAGGCCTCGACGGTCGCAAGATGTCGAAGAGCTACGACAACACCATTCCGTTGTTCAGCAGCGCCAAGGAAATGAAGGACGCGATTTCGCGGATCGTCACCGACTCCCGTGCGCCGGGCGAGGCGAAGGATCCGGATAACTCGCACCTGTTCACCTTGTTCCAGGCCTTCGCTACCCCGGCGCAGTCCGACGAATTCCGTAGCGAATTGTTGCAGGGCCTGGGTTGGGGCGAGGCGAAGAATCGCCTGTTCCAGTTGCTCGACAGCGAGCTGGGTGAGTCCCGCGAGCGTTACCACCAGCTGATCGAACGCCCGGCAGACCTGGAAGACATCCTGCAGATCGGCGCCAAAAAGGCCCGCTCGGTAGCGACACCGTTCCTCCACGAACTGCGTGAAGCGGTGGGTCTGCGTTCTTTCGTCGCACAGACCCAAGTCGCGACCACCACCAAGAAGAAAGCCGCGAAAGCCGCGCGTTTCGTCAGTTTCCGTGAAGACGACGGCAGTTTCCGCTTCCGTCTGCTGGCGGCCGACGGCGAGCAGCTGCTGCTGTCGCGCCACTTCGCCGACGGTAAAACCGCCGGCCAGGTGACCAAGCAACTGCAATCGGGTCAGCCATTGGACGTGCGCAACGAAGACCTGAGCTTCAGCGTCTGGCTGGAAGACGAGTGCATTGCCGACAGCCCGGCCTTTGCTGACAGCGCCGCTCGTGATGCTGCCATCGAGACCTTGCGGGTTGCCCTGACACCGGTTCAGGAATAAATCAGCGGCTCGGCCCGACCAAGGGCTGATTGCCATTCCCACGGGCCGTCGCTACAGTGACGGCCCGTTTTTGTTGCCTTGCTAACGAATTATGACGCCCCTAGAACGATATCAAGCTGATCTGAAACGCCCGGAATTCTTCCATGACGCCGCGCAGGAAACTGCGGTGCGCCACTTACAGCGCCTGTACGACGATCTGGTCGCGGCCTCGCACAGCAAACCGGGCCTGTTCGGCAAACTGTTTGGCAAGAAAGACGCGGCACCGGTCAAGGGTCTGTACTTCTGGGGCGGCGTTGGCCGTGGCAAGACCTATCTGGTCGACACCTTCTTCGAAGCGCTGCCGTTCAAGGAAAAGGTCCGCACTCACTTCCACCGCTTCATGAAGCGCGTGCACGAAGAGATGAAGACCCTCGGCGGCGAGAAAAACCCGCTGACCATCATCGCCAAGCGCTTCTCCGACGAAGCCCGGGTGATTTGTTTCGATGAGTTCTTCGTGTCCGATATCACCGACGCGATGATCCTCGGCACGCTGATGGAAGAGCTGTTCAAGAACGGCGTGACCCTGGTCGCGACGTCGAACATTGTGCCGGATGGTCTGTACAAGGACGGTCTGCAACGTGCGCGCTTCCTGCCAGCGATTGCGCTGATCAAGCAGAACACCGAGATCGTCAACGTCGACAGCGGCGTCGATTACCGTCTGCGTCACCTTGAGCAAGCGGAGCTGTTCCACTTTCCGCTCGACGCGGAGTCCCACGAAAGCCTGCGCAAGAGCTTCCGCGCCCTGACGCCGGAATGCACGGCAGCCATCGAGAACGATGTGCTGATGATCGAGAACCGCGAAATCCGTGCCTTGCGCACGTGCGATGACGTGGCCTGGTTCGACTTCCGCGAACTCTGTGACGGCCCTCGCAGCCAGAACGATTACATCGAACTGGGCAAGATCTTCCACGCCGTGTTGCTCAGCGGTGTCGAGCAAATGAGCGTCACTACCGACGACATCGCCCGACGCTTTATCAACATGGTCGACGAGTTCTACGACCGCAACGTGAAGCTGATCATTTCTGCTGAAGTCGAGCTCAAAGACCTCTACACCGGCGGTCGCCTGAACTTCGAGTTCCAGCGCACCCTGAGTCGCCTGCTGGAAATGCAGTCCCACGAATTCCTGTCCCGGGCACATAAGCCGTAGGATTTCGGAAAATGAAAAGGCCTGCATTGCAGGCCTTTTTTTGCACTGAAGAAATCCTGTGTACCTGGCCGCAGATATCTGGCCCACCACAACTCCTGTGGGAGCGGGCTTGCTCGCGAAGCGGACTGACATTCAATGTTGATGTCGACTGACACACCGCTTTCGCGAGCAAGCCCGCTCCCACAGGGTTATGCATTTTGAGTCCGGGATACAGCCGGCTGGCAGCGTGCGTCAGTTGGCGATCAGCAGTCCGATAATCGGAATGATCAGCAAAGTGCTGATGGCCATGGACAGGACATTCCCGATGTAGGCATGCATGTACGCAGGCACTCGCTGGGCAATGGCGCAAGCCAGGGGCGGTGCAATCAGCGCGCCCAGCAGTGCGCTCGAGAGGATCACCTGCCAACTGCCGCCGTACGTCAGAACGGCCGCCGGCACCACGGACACCAATGGAACGTAGGTGGGATACCAGCCGCGTGACATCCATTGCCGACGCCAGATCACCACCCCCAGCGCTGAGGTCAACGCCTGGGCACCGATCAATTGGGGCAGCAGGCCCGACCCATATACCGGGCTCATCGGATTCCAGGTGTAAGCCAGCAATACCCCCAGCAACAGGCCGAGGCTGGCCAGCTCATTGCCAAAGAACGGCGCTTCCGAAAAATCGGCCAGCACCCGGCGCAAGCTCCAGATAACCCCGTAGTCGGGCGTTTTGGTGTTGACGGTTGCGGGCGAAGGGGCGGATGGCTTCTCGCAGGGCTCGGACTTCACCAGGCTTGGCAGGTAACGGCAAAGCACAAAAGCGAAGACGCTGGCGACTGCCATGCCCAAGACATTGCCGATGACCACAGGCAAGCCCAGAGGATTGCACACGTAGTTGACGAACAGCAGGCACGTCGGCGTGACCAGCACGGCGCCCATGATTGCGCCATTGATCGTGACCTTCCAGCCACCACCAAACATGAGCACCATTGCCGCCGGCAGCGAAACAAACGCCGCAAACGTCGGCTGCCAACTGGTGGCGGTGACCGTCCAGCCCCACAGCAGGTTGCTCAGCAACAGTCCAAGCAACGAACTGGTCACCAGCCACGGCCACAATCCGGTCCCATAGGAAATGGCAAAACCTTGCCAGGTTTTTTCTGTGCGATTCGCCCAATAGGCCAGATAGGCTCCGGCCAATAACCCGATAGAGGCGAACTCGTGTTTGTAGAACGCCACCTCGCTGATGTCGCCCAGCACCCAGCGCAACCAGGCAGCCGGTTCGGGAAGGCTGGAGACCATGTCGCTGTAGCTTGGCCAATGCGCTTCCCAGGCAGAACGGTGGGTGAATGAAAGCCAGATAATCAGCAGTGCCGTGCCGATCATCAGCAGGATGATCGCAAGATCCAGTGGCGATCTGGCGCCAGGCCGGTTTTTTTCGGTTGTGATGTTCATCGGTTACCCCCTTGTCAGCGCGGCAGGCAAGGGTGCTGGGTGTAACCGAGCATTTGATCGTAGAGATCGGCTCTACGATCGCGGTGCAGGTCGTTCAAATTGTTCCAGATCGGCGCGCTTCGAGAGCTGGCCAGATCGATATCGGCATACAGGATTTGTTCCTGATCCGCTGACGCCACGGGGCCAATCGGCCAGCCATTCGTACCGGCAATCAGTGAGCAGCCCAGATAACGGGCTCCCCGTTCTTCCCCGATCCGGCTGGCGGCGGCGATAAACACATTGTTGACGTGTGCAGCGGTCATGGTCAGGTACGACGCCATGCACTTGCCGGCCTCATCGAACAGCGGTGGCGGTGTCCATACCCAGTTGTTCAGGCTGCAAATGATGTCCGCGCCTTGCTGGGTCAGGATGCGCGGCACCTCCGGGAACCAGATATCCCAACAGATCAACAGGCCGATACGACCAATAGGCGTATCAAACACCGGAAAGCCCAGATCACCCGGCGTGAACCACAGCTTCTCCAGGTTCCACAAATGGGCTTTGCGATACTTGCCGATAAAACCGTCAGGCCCGATCAGAACGCCGGTGTTGAACAGCCGCATGCCGTCACGCTCAGTCAATCCGGTAACCAGATAGGCCTTGTGGTTGCGGGCGAAGTCTATCCAGATTTTCACACTCGGTCCGTCGGGAATGGCCTCCGAATGGTCGAACGCATCTTGCCGGTTGCTGAAGAAATAACCTGTGCTGGAAAGCTCGGGCAGCACGATGAGATTGGCACCGCCATTTACCGCCTCCAGTGCCAATTCCAGACCATGACGCAAATTACCTGCACGTTTTTCTATGCCGACTTGTGGGTCGAATTGCACAACTGCTACACGAACAGGACTTGTTGGCTCGCTCATTCGGGATGACCTCTTTTTATTGTTATTCACGCTGTTTAATTGCGTGTTTATAAGAGTTGAAATGGCTTTTTTGCGTAAGTCAGCGGCTTCCGTTTGGGCTGTAGTCCGTGTCCGAAGATCGCGCAGGGCAGAGCGCCCGGGTTTCCCTGCCGGGGCGCAAGACGGCGTAATAGAGCGGTTTGACACAGGCAGAACCAACGCGCAGGGCGCATTGGTTCTGGGCGATGGAGCGGGGCGTCAGTTGCGGATGCGGTATTGCGGGTAGTCGCTCATGCAGAATCCGCCGTTGAATACTGCTGCGGTTTTATTGCAGATATGAATCACGGCATCTACGGCGCCGCGAAAGCAAGGCTCTGTCCAGCCGGCATCGACCGAAAACGATTCGCCGCAAAAATAAAGGCCGGACAGATGTGAGAAATCCCGGTTGTACTTCATCAGGCTCACTGCGTCGTAATAAGTGCCGGGCCTGTATAACTTTGCGCAGCCCAAGGCGTTTCTGTCCGTCATCCAGCGTTGGACCAAGGCCCGTTCAGTTTGAATATAGGGAGAAATCCTCTCCTGGATATTGGCGCAATTCATCAATATCCGGTCGAGTTCCTCTACGCACTTCGCCACCAGTTCCTGGTCGTTAAACAGCGCCAGTTTGGTCGCGTCATCCTCCCATGTGTAACTTAATAATATGCAGTCGTATGGATAATTCTCGTTATAACGATAGCTGTACACGTCATGAATGAAACTGTCGGTCACAATGGCCTGGGGGATTGTGGTGTTGCTTGAAAGGAAAGACTTACTTAACGGCGCATATACTTTGCAACTGGTTTCCCAGTGTGCTGTTTTGTAAGCGTTGATCATGTCGAACGGCAACATATGCTGATTGAAGTTTTCGAGCCGGACCCCCGTTTCGATCAGCCATGAAGGCAGGGTCATGATGACAGCGTCAAAGTCATTGAACAGTTCCTGCGATTGACTGGGCTGGCTGAATTTCCACGTGTAATAGACACGTATTTTTTGATCATCCAGTTTCTTCAGTTTGTTGACTGAAGAATCGGTGAAAAAACCGTCACCCCTTTCAAGGCAATGTTCGTAGAACGACTTGTGCGCACTGTCGGTGTTCATGAACAGCAAGCATTCGTCCAGCGCTGCAAGACCGATATAGCGCGGACTGTCGAAAGGCAGGCCCTTCGCATCGAGTACAGCATCGCTGTGCAAGTACGGCGCGGGAAGCGGTTCGCCGCACGAATCGACCCTGCCGTGAACGAGTTGCAGGCGGCTACTGAATCCGAAAATGGCGGTGCGCAGCGGGTAGAGCGCGCACACGTCATAAAAAGCGCCCCAACTACCGTCGCCGATGCCTATCGAATAGAACAGGGTTGATTCGTGCGAGGTCATTCCGACTCCGCCAAAATCTCCAGGTTTGTCTTTATCCCAATTGTCCAGCACCGGCATACAGACCAGGTCGCGAAACGAAACACGCTCGTACCTTTCGACGATCGCGGCCCAGACAGCTTCCCATTCCTGCGTGGCGTAGATCGGCGCAACCTGGCGAGTCATCCTGGCGGCAAAGGCTTTCCACTTGGCATAAACCGTTTGCAGCGCCTCGTCGGGTGGAGGCGTCAAGCCGTCTTCATTCGTCCAGATCAACATGTGCGGATCCGCACGACCGCCCAGGCTGCCTTCCTGGAGATAAATACCGGTCGAACTCACCCATTGGCTTCCCGGGTTGGGGAAATCCGATAGCGCCAGGTCAAATGCATTGGCGTAGTAAGCCATCAGCGATCGACCTTCTTTGGGTGGTTCGTTTTCCTTATTGAAGAATGGCATGCGCATGGCACCCATTTCGAAAGGAGTATGGCTTTCTTTAATTGAATGGCGGCCATGGACGGTCAGGTGTCTACCGCCAATGCGTGTCGATTGTTCTATCAGTGTCACGTCGGTAAAACCGCAACGATAGAGTTCTCGGGCGGTAGTCAGTCCGGTAACACCTGCGCCGATGATGCATATTTTATGCGTGGGATTGGTTGCCTTCGCGACGCCATGTTCCTGTTCGATTAACGCCCGGTAGTCAAAGCACAAGTCCGGCGGATTGGGGAATCGGCCTGCCCAGTTCTTTTTGGTCTGGAGATTTTCGGTCTTATCGTTAAATGAGGGAGGCTGGGAACTTGTTTCTATTGTCATGGTTGATCTTCCCTGAAGTGCAGTTCAGCTGACGGGAAGAATATATTGGGGTTTTCAGTAAGCGGCTCGCAAGAGTACAAAGGACTTGTCCGGTGCTCTGCATTCCGTTTTTCATGTAAGGGAAATAATCACTTTATCGTTATCTTTAAACACTGTTGGTACAGGCAGTTTAATTCGCAAGCAGACGCCGCTTGGCAATTGCGTGGCGGCGCCTGTATCAACCGTTAGGCTGCTTGTTGAAATTGCTGCCGATACTGGTTCGGCGACAACTCCGTGTGCTGACGGAACAGCCGAGCGAAGAAACTCGCATCGTCGTAACCGACTTCGTAGCTGATGGTCTTGATGCTCTTGCGGCTGCCGGACAGCAAGCCCTTGGCGGTTTCGATGCGCAGTCGTTGCAGGTAATGCAGCGGCTTGTCACCGGTGGCGGTCTGGAAGCGCCGCATGAAATTGCGGATGCTCATGCCGTGTTCGCGAGCCACGTCTTCGAAGCGGAATTTGTCGGCGAAGTGTTCTTCGAGCCAGTGCTGGATCTGCAGGATGATCACATCCTGGTGCAGCTTCTGACCGCCGAAACCGATTCGTCCTGGCGAGTAGCTGCGCTGCACTTCATAAAGGATGTCGCGGGCCACGGCCTGGGACACGTTGGCGCCGCAGAAGCGTTCGATCAGGTAAATGTAAAGGTCGCAGGCCGAAGTGGTGCCGCCCGCGCAATACAGGTTGTCGGCGTCGGTCAGGTGTTTGTCCTGATTGAGCTGAACCCGTGGGAAGCGTTCGGCAAACGCATTGAAGAAGCGCCAGTAAGTGGTCGCTTCCTTGCCGTCGAGCAGTCCGGCCTCGGCCAGCCAGAACACCCCGGTGGCTTCACCGCACAGCACTGCGCCGCGAGCATGTTGCTGACGCAGCCAGGGCAGGACTTGTGGGTAACGTTGGCAAAGCGTGTCGAAATCGTCCCAGAAGGCTGGAAGGATAATGATGTCGGCGTTTTCCAGGCCGCCGTCCACCGGCATGATCACATCGCTGAAGCTGTTCACCGGTTTGCCGTCGGGGCTGACCAGGCGGGTTTCGAACGCCGGAGTCAGGCCTTGGCCCAGTTGTTTGCCATAACGCAGGCTGGCCAGGTGGAAGAAATCCTTGGCTTGCATGAGGGTGGAAGCGAAAACCCGGTCGATAGCCAGGATGCTGACGCGCCGTAAGGGCGTGGAGACTTGGTTAGACATAATTCAACTTTATTCTTATAGGGGAAAGTGGTCACCAGACGGCTGGATCGTCTTATTTTTTGTCGGATGTGTCCAGTGTCCTGTGCCGGATGCGAGGCATAGTCTCTGAAGGTCAATTCCGGCTAACAATAACGACAGGTGCCGCATGATCCCCAGAACCTTGTTCAGCTCCGAGCACGAACTTTTTCGCGACAGCGTGCGAACGTTCCTCGAAAAAGAGGCCGTGCCGTTCCATGGGCAATGGGAAAAGCAAGGCTATATCGACCGCAAACTCTGGAACAAGGCAGGGGAGGCGGGGATGCTGTGTTCGCATCTGCCGGAAGAGTACGGCGGCCTGGGGGCGGACTTTCTCTACAGCGCGGTGGTGATCGAAGAGATCGGTCGTCTCGGCCTGACCGGTATCGGTTTTTCCCTGCATTCGGACATCGTCGCGCCGTACATCCTGCATTACGGCAGTGAAGCGCTGAAACACAAATACCTGCCGAAACTGGTGTCTGGCGAAATGGTCACGGCGATTGCCATGACCGAGCCGGGTGCCGGTTCTGACCTGCAAGGGGTAAAAACCACCGCGGTGCTCGATGGCGACGAATATGTGATCAATGGTTCGAAGACGTTCATCACCAACGGCTTTCTCGCTGACCTGGTGATTGTCGTGGCCAAGACCGATCCGAAAGCGGGTGCAAAAGGCACCAGCCTGTTTCTGGTAGAGGCCAACACCCCGGGCTTCGCCAAGGGCAAACGCCTGGAAAAAGTCGGCATGAAGGCTCAGGACACCTCGGAACTGTTCTTCCAGGACGTTCGGGTGCCCAAGGAAAACCTGTTGGGGCAGGCCGGGATGGGCTTCGCGTACCTGATGCAGGAATTGCCTCAAGAGCGTCTTACCGTGGCCATCGGCGGGCTTGCTTGCGCTGAAGCTGCGTTGCAATGGACGCTGGATTACACCCGCGAGCGCAAGGCATTCGGCAAGGCGATCGCCGACTTCCAGAACACCCGCTTCAAGCTGGCGGAGATGGCGACCGAGATTCAGATCGGTCGGGTCTTCGTCGATCGCTGTCTGGAACTGCACCTGCAAGGCAAGCTCGACGTGCCGACCGCGGCGATGGCCAAGTACTGGGGCACTGACCTGCAATGCAAAGTGCTCGACGAGTGCGTGCAGTTGCATGGCGGTTACGGTTTCATGTGGGAGTACCCGATCGCCCGGGCGTGGGCGGATGCGCGGGTGCAGCGGATTTATGCGGGGACCAACGAGATCATGAAGGAGATTATTGCGCGGTCGCTTTGATTATGCGGTGACTGTCAGGCCGCCTTCGCGAGCAAGCCCGCTCCCACATTTAACCGAGTTCTCCTGAAGGAATGCGGTCGAATGTGGGAGCGGGCTTGCTCGCGAAGGCTTTTTATCTGGCGATCAAGGTGCCGGGTTCGGGTGATCCTTGTGAATCGCCTCAATCCCTTCTAGCACTTCATCGGAAAGTTTCAGCTCGAAGCTGGCAATGTTGCTCTCCAGTTGCTCCATGGTGGTCGCGCCGATGATGTTGCTGGTCACAAATGGCTGCTGAGTGACAAACGCCAACGCCATTTGCGCCGGGTCCAGGCCGTGTTCACGCGCCAGTGCCACATAACGACTGCACGCGGCTTCCGACTGCGGGTTGAAATAGCGGCTGAAGCGGCTGTAGAGGCTCAGGCGACCTTTAGGCGGACGCGCGCCACCTTCGTATTTGCCCGAGAGGAAACCGAACGCCAGCGGCGAATAGGCGAGCAGGCCGCACTGTTCGCGGATAGCGATTTCCGCCAGGCCGACTTCGAAGCTGCGGTTGAGCAGGTTGTACGGGTTCTGGATCGACACGGCGCGCGGCCAGCCACGGGCTTCGGCCAGGGCAAGGAAGCGCATCGTGCCCCATGGCGTTTCATTGGACAGGCCGATGTGGCGGATCTTGCCGGCCTTGACTTGCTCGTCCAGTGCTTCGAGGGTGTCCTCCAGCGGCGTCAGGTTGGCTTCGGTCTGGTGTTTGTAACCGAGCTGACCGAAGAAATTGGTGCTGCGCTCCGGCCAATGTAGCTGGTAGAGGTCGATATAGTCGGTCTGCAAGCGCTTGAGGCTGGCGTCCACGGCTTCGTTGATGTGCTGGCGGTTGTGCCGCAGGTTTTTGTCGCGGATGTAGTCGATGGTGTTACCGGGGCCGGCGATCTTGCTGGCCAGGATCCAGTCGGCGCGATCACCACGGCTTTTGAAGTAATTGCCGATGTAGCGCTCGGTGGTGGCGTAGGTTTCGGCCTTGGGCGGCACCGGGTACATCTCGGCAGTATCGATGAAATTGATCCCGGCGCTCTTGGCCCGTTCAATCTGGGCGAAGGCTTCAGCCTCGCTGTTTTGCTCGCCCCAGGTCATGGTGCCGAGGCAGATGGCGCTCACGTTCAGATTGGTTCGGCCTAGCTGTCGATAATCCATCGGGTGCTCCTTGGGCAAAACAATCATAAAAGCAGGTTGAATTATTTTTCGCAATCTGCATAATTGCGCACCTCTTTCTGCAGTGGAAGTGATGCGCCGCCGCCGAAGAATCTTGCCGTTGAACGGACGCGCCGACCCGAGCCCCCGAAAGCGTCTGTATCCGGCTGCCTTTGACTTGTCAAAGTACGCACTATTCAGTAAGATCCGCCGTCTAATTTACAGGGCGGCCCCTGAGGCTATAAAGAATGAAAACTTTTACTGCTAAACCGGAAACAGTACAGCGCGACTGGTTTGTCGTCGACGCTGCAGGTCAGACCCTGGGTCGTCTGGCCACCGAAATCGCGAGCCGTCTGCGTGGCAAGCATAAAGCTGAGTACACTCCTCACGTTGACACCGGCGATTACATCGTCGTTATCAATGCCGAGCAGATTCGTGTAACCGGTGCTAAAACCACCGACAAAATCTACTACTCCCACTCCGGTTTCCCGGGCGGCATCAAGTCGATCAACTTCGAAAAGCTGATTGCTAAAGCCCCTGAGCGCGTGATCGAGACCGCGGTCAAAGGCATGCTGCCTAAGAACCCGCTGGGTCGCGACATGTATCGTAAGCTGAAAGTCTATGCGGGCGCTGTACACCCTCATACTGCTCAGCAGCCCCAAGAACTGAAGTTTTAACGGAATAGTTCATTATGTCGGCGACTCAAAATTACGGCACTGGCCGTCGCAAGACCGCAACCGCACGCGTTTTCCTGCGTCCGGGTACTGGTAACATCTCCATCAACAACCGCACCCTGGAAAATTTCTTCGGCCGCGAAACTGCCCGCATGGTAGTTCGTCAGCCGCTGGAACTGACTGAGACTGTCGAGAAATTCGACATCTACGTCACCGTGATCGGTGGTGGTGTAAGTGGTCAAGCTGGCGCAATCCGCCACGGTATCACTCGCGCACTGATGCAGTACGACGAAACCCTGCGTGGCGCTCTGCGCAAAGCTGGCTTCGTTACTCGCGATGCACGTGAAGTTGAACGTAAGAAAGTTGGTCTGCGTAAAGCGCGTAAGCGTCCGCAGTACTCGAAGCGTTAATTCGCTTTTACGTTCAAAAAGAACGCCCAGTTTCCTCGCGAAGCTGGGCGTTTTTTTATGGGCGCGATTTATCAAAGAATTGCTCTGTGACAACTTGCCACAGCCGTAGAAGCCCTATACTGCAAGGCTTGGCAGTGGAGCCCCTCGGTAATTACCTTGTCAGAATTGGGGCTTTTCATTACCATTCGGCAAAATTTTTATAAGTTCAGATTTTTACTTAGTAGACGCCTGATTTAACAGGCCACAAAGCTGATGGGAGAGGACTGAATGAGCAATGACGGCGTGAATGCAGGCCGGCGTCGCTTCTTGGTAGCAGCCACATCCGTGGTGGGTGCTGCAGGAGCGGTGGGGGCTGCGGTCCCGTTCGTGGGGTCATGGTTTCCCAGTGCCAAGGCGAAAGCCGCAGGTGCACCGGTGAAGGTGAATGTCAGCAAAATCGAGCCAGGCCAGCAGATGATTGCTGAGTGGCGCGGTCAGCCGGTGTTCATTGTCCGCCGTACCGGGGAAATCCTGGGGAATCTGAAAAAGATCGAGGGCCAGCTGTCTGACCCGACCTCCAAGAACTCGACACAACCGACTTACGTCGACCCGGAAACGCGTTCGATCAAGCCAGAGGTTCTGCTGCTGATCGGTATTTGTACGCACCTGGGTTGCTCGCCGACCTTCCGTCCAGAAGTGGCACCTGCGGATCTGGGCAAGGATTGGGTAGGTGGTTATTTCTGCCCTTGCCACGGTTCCCACTACGATCTGGCTGGCCGCGTCTACAAGTCGCAACCTGCGCCTTTGAACCTGCCAGTTCCCCCGCATTCCTATGAGACCGATGACATCATTGTCATTGGCGTCGATACGGAGAAAGCGTGATGAGCAAGTTCATGGATTGGGTTGATGCGCGCTTTCCCGCGACCAAAATGTGGGAAGACCATCTCAGCAAGTACTACGCCCCGAAGAACTTCAACTTCTTCTATTTCTTTGGTTCCCTCGCACTGCTCGTTCTGGTCAACCAGATCGTTACCGGTGTCTGGCTGACCATGAGCTACACCCCGTCGGCGGAAGAGGCGTTTGCATCCGTCGAATACATCATGCGCGATGTCGAGTACGGCTCGATCCTGCGTCTGCTGCACTCCACCGGCGCCTCGGCGTTCTTCATCGTGGTCTATCTGCACATGTTCCGTGGCTTGCTCTACGGTTCGTACCAGAAGCCGCGTGAGCTGGTGTGGGTCTTCGGCATGCTGATCTATCTGGCGCTGATGGCTGAAGCCTTCATGGGTTACCTGCTGCCGTGGGGGCAGATGTCCTACTGGGGTGCCCAGGTGATCATCTCGCTGTTCGGTGCGATCCCGGTCATCGGCAACGACCTGACTCAGTGGATCCGTGGTGACTACCTGATTTCCGGTATTACCCTGAACCGCTTCTTCGCCCTGCACGTTGTTGCCTTGCCGATCGTGATCCTCGGTCTGGTGGTGCTGCACGTTCTGGCGCTGCACGAAGTCGGTTCGAACAACCCGGACGGCGTGGACATCAAGAAATTCAAAGACGAAAACGGCGTACCGCTGGATGGCATTGCCTTCCACCCGTACTACACCGTGAAAGATATCGTCGGCGTGGTGGTGTTCCTGTTCATCTTCTGTTCGATCGTGTTCTTCTTCCCGGAAATGGGTGGTTACTTCCTCGAGAAGCCGAACTTTGAAGTGGCGAACGCCTTCAAGACACCAGAACACATCGCTCCGGTCTGGTACTTCACGCCGTTCTACGCGATTCTGCGGGCGATTCCGGACAAGCTCCTGGGCGTTATCGCCATGGGTGCGGCCATTGCTGTGCTGTTCGTCCTGCCATGGCTCGATCGTAGCCCGGTCAAGTCGATGCGCTACAAGGGTTGGCTGAGCAAGATCTGGCTTTGGGTGTTCTGCATCTCGTTCGTGATCCTGGGCGTGCTGGGCGTATTGGCCCCAACCCCCGAGCGGACGTTGCTGTCGCAGGTATGTACCTTCCTGTACTTCGCCTACTTCATTCTGATGCCGTTCTACACCAGGCTCGAGAAGACAAAACCGGTTCCGGAAAGGGTGACTGGCTGATGAAAAAGCTATTTGCTGTACTGATTCTTGCTGCTTTGCCTGTGCTGTCCTTCGCGGCCGAACACGGTGGTCCTGAGCTCGAAAAGGTCGATATCGACGTTTCCGACAAGGCTGCCATGCAGGATGGTGCGCGTACATTCGCGAACTACTGCATGGGCTGTCACAGCGCCAAGTTCCAGCGTTACGAACGTGTTGCCGATGACTTGGGCATTCCGCACGACCTGATGCTCTCGAAGCTGGTGTTCACCGGCGCCAAGATCGGCGACCACATGAGCATCGGCATGCAGCCGGCTGACGCCAAGACCTGGTTCGGTGCGGCGCCGCCCGACCTGACCCTGGTCGCCCGCGTTCGTGGCACTGACTGGCTCTACGGTTACCTGAAATCTTTCTACGAAGACCCATCGCGTCCTTGGGGCGTGAACAACAAGGTATTCCCGAACGTCGGGATGCCTAACGTTCTGGTCGGCCTGCAGGGTCGTCAGGTGGTAGGCTGTAAACAAGTTCAAATCGTCGATGACGGCAAGAAGCAATACGATCCGCTGACCGGCACGGCTTTGACGCATGAAGCCTGCGACCAGCTGACCATACTGCCGAAAACCGGCACGCTGAACGAAGAGCAGTTCGACGAGAAGGTCAAGAATCTGGTGACCTTCCTGGCCTACTCGGCCAACCCGGTGAAGCTGCAGCATCAGCGCATCGGTACCTATGTGTTGCTGTACCTGGCGTTCTTCTTCGTATTCGCATACTTGCTCAAGCGTGAATACTGGAAAGACGTCCATTGATATTGCTGTAAAATTGCTGTCAATCGCGCGCGCCCAAGGGCGTCTCTGAAGGTGTAACGAGCCTGGTGATCCAGGCGTTACGAGAGGCGCTCTCTGGGCGCGCGCGTTTTTCCGTTTCCGATAATTTCAACAAGCGAGGAGGACCGCCATGGGCGTGACCAATCGGTTGGCCTGTTACTCCGACCCCGCCGACCACTATTCCCACCGAGTGCGTATCGTACTTGCAGAGAAGGGTGTCAGCGCCGAGATCATTTACGTGGAAGCTGGTCGCCAGCCGCCTAAACTGATTGAAGTGAACCCTTACGGCAGCTTGCCCACCCTGGTCGATCGTGACCTGGCGTTGTGGGAGTCGACCGTGGTGATGGAATATCTGGATGAGCGTTACCCGCACCCGCCTTTATTGCCGGTTTATCCAGTGGCGCGTGCCAACAGCCGTCTGCTGATTCATCGTATTCAGCGTGACTGGTGTGGTCTGGTGGATCTGATCCTGGATTCCCGGTCCAAGGAAGCAGCCCGTGTCGTGGCTCGTAAAGAGCTGCGCGAAAGCCTGACTGGCGTGTCGCCGTTGTTCGCCGACAAGCCGTTTTTCCTCAGTGAGGAACAAAGTCTGGTGGATTGCTGCCTATTGCCAATACTCTGGCGATTGCCGATTCTGGGTATTGAACTGCCGCGGCCTGCCAAGCCGCTGCTTGATTATATGGAGCGCTCGTTTGCGCGTGAGGCTTTCCAGGCGAGTCTGTCTGGTGTCGAACGCGATATGCGCTAAGGCTTAAGGAGCCGCTATGAACTCCAGTCGACCTTATCTGGTCCGCGCGCTCTACGAGTGGATTGTGGACAACGATTGCACCCCGCACATGCTGGTCAATTCCGAGTATCCGTCGGTGCAGGTGCCTCAGGGTTTTGCCAGTGACGGACAGATTGTCCTGAACGTATCGCCGGCAGCCGTGCGTCATTTGCACATGGACAACGAAGCGGTCAGCTTCGAAGGGCGTTTCGGTGGCGTGCCACACACCCTGTACGTGCCTATCGCATCGATTCTGGGCATTTACGCCCGGGAGAACGGTCAGGGCATGGTGTTCGATCTGGAATCGCCTATGGAGGACGAGGAAGAGATCGAGCCGGATGACGATATTCCGCCACCCGACAGTGAGCCGCCGCGTCCCAGCGGTCGACCCAGTTTGAAAGTGGTGAAGTAATAAAAAAGGCGATCCGAAAGGATCGCCTTTTTTGTGCCTGCGTGTTGCGTGTCAGTCGATGTATTCGAACAGTTTCACAATCTTCTGCACGCCGGAAACACCCTGCACCAAATTGGTGGCTTGGGCAGCTTCCTGTTTGGTCAGCAGGCCCAGCAGGTAAACGATGCCGTTCTCGGTGACAACCTTGATGCGCGAGCCCGGAATGTTCGGGTCGGTGAGCATCTGGGTCTTGATCTTGGAAGTGAGCCAGGTGTCGTTCTGGCGGGCAAGGAAGCCGGAAGGTGGCAGGACTTGCAGTTCGTTGTGGACTGTCTTCACGCGTTGAACAGCCGCAGCGGCCTGTTCGGCCTTGGCCTTGAGGTCGGCACGCGGAGTTTGCCCGGCAAGCAGCACGACGCCATTGAAGCTGGTGACGACGATGTGCGAGTCGTTATCCAGGGCTGGATCGGCCTTGGCAATGTTCACGCCGACCTTGGTGTCGATCAGAGAGTCGTCGATCTTGCTGCCGAAGGTGCGGGTGCCGCGGTCATCTTCAATCGGTGCTTCACGGCTGGCGTTAACCACCGAGGTGCAGCCGCTGATGCCGAGGCACAGTGTCAAGGCCAGAAGGCCTAGGCGATTAGGGGTCATTCTTCACTCCCGAACAGTTGGCTGTCGATCAAATCGCAAAGGCAATGGATCGTCAGCAGGTGGACTTCCTGAATACGTGCGGTGACGTTGGCCGGTACGCGAATCTCGACGTCCTCGGGCAATAGCAGCGAAGCCATGCCGCCACCATCGCGACCGGTCAATGCTACGACAACCATTTCGCGATCATGTGCGGCCTGGATCGCTTGAATAATGTTTGCCGAGTTGCCGCTGGTGGAAATCGCCAGCAATACGTCACCCGGCTGGCCGAGGGCGCGGATCTGTTTGGAGAAGATTTCGTTGTAGCTGTAGTCGTTGGCGATCGAGGTGATCGTCGAGCTGTCGGTGGTCAGCGCAATCGCTGGCAGGCTCGGACGTTCACGCTCGAAACGGTTGAGCAGCTCGGACGAGAAGTGCTGGGCATCACCGGCAGAGCCGCCGTTGCCGCAGGACAGCATTTTGCCTTCGTTGAGCAGGGCGTTGACCATCACCTGGCTGGCTTGCTCGATGTGCGGTGCAAGTACGTCCATCGCCATTTGCTTGGTATCGATACTGGCCTGAAAAAGCTGGCGAATTCGGGATTGCATGTCCATCTGTGTGACCTTAATTAGCGCGGCTACTCGGCACATGAATGTGCAGCCCGCAAAGCAAAGAGCAAAAGTGTTGGGTGAAAGTGTCCGGTTCGGGGCGCACGCGATCAGCTGTCGAAGGCATTCTGCAACCAGTTCAACTGATCGAGGTTGCTGTCGATGGCAACCACGTCGAAACGGCAAGGGGAATTGGCCCAACGCGACTCGCGCTGAAGAAAATATTGCGCGGCAATTATCAGTTTCTGCCGTTTGCGCTCATCGATGCTGCCGAGCGCGCCACCCCATTGAGTGTTTTTTCTGTAGCGGACTTCAACGAATACTACTGTATCGCCATCAAGCATGACCAGATCAAGCTCGCCGCGTTTACACAACCAGTTCTGCGCCAGCAGGCGCAGACCTTGTTGTTGAAGATGCTCGAGCGCATGGCGCTCGGCATCTTTGCCGCTTTGCTGGCGTGATCGGTCGGGCATCAGTGCGGGGTGTCCGGCAGGCGTTGAACCTGGCCGCTGACGAACTGTGCCCACGGCAACTGGCGGACCACGCGTTGGTTCTGAGTCATGCCCAGGCTGCCCGATTGACCTTCGATGCGGCTGTCCGGCAGAGCCTTGAGTTGCCCCAGACGTGGTGCCAGGCGATAGGCGTCAACACCCATCGCGTACAGACGGCCCAGGCTGCCAGCAGCTTGCGGCCACTGAGCGGTTACTTGCTTGCGCAGTGGATCGTTAGCCTCCAGCAACCATGGGGTTTCGCAGAAGCGAATGCCGTTCATGTCGTTGTACTGGTTCACATCGCCGCTGGCGCTGAACACGTGGGAAGTGGCATAAACCGGCACGTCGCCGGCGTACTGGAAGTTCAGGGTCGGCTTGATCTGCTGGGCTTGCTGAGGCGTTGCAGCCAGGAAGATGAACTCGATGTCCTGGCGACGCGAAGGCTGGGCGGCGATCTGTCCGCCAACGGTGCTTTGCAGGCTCTTGGCACGACCTTCGCTCTGACGCAGCTGGAACATATCGGCGATCTGCTGGGCCAGTTGAACCGGTTGGTCGACGCGTTCGGTAGCGACGATGCTGCCACCGTTAGCCTGCCAATCCTGGCTGAACGCTTTCAAGACGCGATCGCCCCATTCGCCTTTCGGCACCATGATGGCTGCGCGATGCAGGCCATCGGCGCGAGCGCGGCGGGACACTTCGCGGGCTTCGTCTTCAGCCGCAAGACCGAACTGGAACAGTTGGGCCGGACCTTGTGCGCCTTCGCTGTAATTCAGTGCCAGGGTGGTGATCGGCAGTTGCGGGCGAGCGCTGAGCTGTTTGACCAGCGGTTTCTCCAGTGGGCCGATGACCAGTTGCACGCCGTCGGCCTGAGCCTTGCGATAGAACTCGTCGAGGGACGTCAGGCGCGAGCTGTCATAGAACTCGATCACTGGCGGCTTCTGCCCGGCTTGTTGGGCCTGGTAGTGAGCAGCCATGAAACCTTCACGCAGTGCTTTGCCAACCGATGCCAGCGGGCCGTCTTGTGGCAGCAGCAGGGCGATTTTGCTCAGGGGCTGGCTGGCCAGTTCCTTGAGTTTGGTCAGTGGCAGCGGCAATTGAATGGCGGCCGGGTGCTTTGGATTCTGTGCGCGCCAGTTGTCGATCGCGGCTTGCTGCTGTTCCAGGGTGCCGGCAGTTTTCACCGCCAGTGCCAGGCCCATCCAGCCGCCGAGGTCGTCGGTGGTGCTCGGCTGCAATTGATCAGTCGGCAGCGAGGCGATCAGGGTCCAGATCGCTTCGTGGTTTTTGCTGGCGGCTTCACCTTCAAGCATTGGTGCGATGAAGATGCGCTCCCGTGCGGCGGCCAGCGTCTGGCCATCGGCTTCAAGGGCGCGGGCATGAACAGTGCCGGTGCGAACCTGTTGCTCAACCGGCAGTTCACTCAGGCGTTGCAGGCTCGGATGACTCAAGGCTGTCAGCGCCGCTTTGGGCTGATTGCGAACCATGGCCAGTTCAGCCGCCAGGGTGCTGGCGAACACCTGTTGGCCAGGCTTGAGGGTTTCGACCGGGACTTGTTGCAGGATTTGCGCGGACTGGCCGGCATTCCCCTGACGATAGGCCAGGTCTGCCGCGCTCAGGCGCAACAGGGAGGCTTTTTCCGGGTCTTTGCTTTGAGCGGCCTGTGCGAGCAGTTGCTCGATACTGGCATCCGGGGTCCGTGGAAGTTCGCCAAGGCTGGAGGAGGGCGAGCTGGCGCAAGCCGCCAGCAAGGCAGCAAGGCAGAGGGCAGTGAACAGCCGCAGGCAAGCGATCATGTAGTGTTCCTGATACTCGATCAAATTAGCGTGGAATTGTACCCAAGCACTGGCCGGGGCGCGATGTTACTGGTGTGAATCGATCAATTTAGCTCGTGCAAATGTTGCGGCACTGCACAAAAGGCTGCAAAACCGAGGGTTGCTTGCGCGTATCGCGAACGTCACGACGCGCTACAATGGCGGCTTTTACCGATCATGAGGTGTGCGCTTTGACTGCTCCAGGTGCTTTGAATTCCGCTGCTGGCTCGCTTTATGTGGTGGCGACGCCCATCGGCAACCTGGACGACATCAGTGCGCGTGCGCTGAAAATCCTGCGCGACGTCGCCCTGATCGCCGCCGAAGATACCCGTCACTCCCAGCGATTGATGCAACATTTCGGCATTCCTACGCCGCTGGCGGCCTGCCATGAACACAATGAGCGGGATGAAGGTAGCCGCTTTATCACGCGTTTGCTTGCCGGCGACGATGTGGCGCTGATTTCAGATGCCGGCACGCCGTTGATTTCCGATCCGGGTTATCACCTGGTGCGCCAGGCCCGCGCGGCGGGGATCAATGTGGTGCCGGTCCCGGGCGCCTGCGCGTTGATCGCCGCGTTGTCGGCGGCGGGTCTGCCATCGGACCGTTTCATCTTCGAAGGCTTCCTGCCGGCCAAGGCAGTCGGTCGGCGCGCCCGTCTTGAGTTGGTAAAGGAAGAACCGCGCACGCTGATTTTTTATGAGGCCCCGCACCGGATCCTTGAGTGCCTTCAAGACATGGAGTTGGTGTTTGGTGGTGAGCGTCCGGCGTTGCTGGCGCGCGAGCTGACCAAGACTTTCGAAACCCTTAAAGGCTTGCCTCTGGCTGAGTTGCGCGAGTTCGTCGAGTCAGACAGCAATCAGCAGCGCGGCGAGTGCGTGGTGTTGGTGGCGGGTTGGTCTGCCCCCGAGACCGAGGACGCCGTCAGCAGTGAAGCGATGCGCATTCTGAATCTGTTGCTTGAAGAAATGCCGCTCAAGCGAGCCGCAGCGTTGGCGGCGCAAATTACCGGCGAGCGCAAGAATGTGCTCTATCAGGTTGCGCTGGATAAACAGAAGGGCGAGTAGAAACCGACGTGCAGGCGCAGCCCAAGGCGTTTAGCGCTTGTCCTTCGGCTGCTCTGCCGTTAATCTTCGCGGCGGAGAGTCGATCGGACAGTCGCTGCCCTCTATGAAAATTAGGGGGGGGAGGAAAGTCCGGGCTCCATAGGGCGAAGTGCCAGGTAATGCCTGGGAGGCGTGAGCCTACGGAAAGTGCCACAGAAAATAACCGCCTAAGCGCTTCGGCGCCGGTAAGGGTGAAAAGGTGCGGTAAGAGCGCACCGCACGTCTGGCAACAGTTCGTGGCTTAGGTAAACCCCACTTGGAGCAAGACCAAATAGGGTCCCAAGGCGTGGCCCGCGCTGGGACCGGGTAGGTTGCTAAAGATGTCCAGTGATGGCCATCGTAGACGAATGACTGTTCAAGACAGAACCCGGCTTACAGATCGACTCTCCACCTTTTTCCCCTCCCTGCTTTAATGATTGAGCAGGGCGCCTGTAGTAGCAATTCCCCTCCTTACAGAATCAACAGCAGAAGCACTTTCCTAATACCGAAAAAATCTTACTCTTAACAAATTACTTTAACTTTCGAACGCAGCCTTCAGTGCTGATTCAAGTTATTGAACAGAACGACACGTCAGATTCTCGCTGCCCCTCCTTTTGCGCTCCTAAATCTCAGTTCTGTAAGGCTTTTCCTTTAATCCGCGCCTTGACGGTGCGGTGGCCGCATTCCTATAGTGTGCGCAAGTGGCGGAAAGTGGCATGAAGTGGGTTTTTTGAGCTCAAAACGCTAATATTTGGAGAAACGCTGACGTGTTTCGCGGAGCTAACGCTATCAGTCTCGACGCAAAGGGCCGTCTCGCTATGCCGAGCCGGTACCGTGACGAGCTCGTTTCGCGTAGTTCCGGTCAGTTAATCGTCACAATTGATGCCGTTGATCCGTGTTTGTGTGTTTACCCCCTCGATGAGTGGGAAATTATTGAAACCAAACTGCGCGCACTGCCTTCGCTTCGCGAAGAGAACCGCCGCCTGCAACGTTTACTGATTGGTAATGCTGTCGACCTCGAGCTCGATGGCAGTGGTCGTTTTCTGGTCCCACCGCGTCTTCGTGAATATGCCAAGTTGGATAAGCGCGCGATGTTGGTAGGCCAACTGAACAAGTTCCAATTGTGGGACGAGGATGCCTGGGATGCGGTTTCTGCCGCTGACCTGGCTGCCATTCAACAACCGGGCGCCATGCCTGATGAACTGCGTGATTTGATCCTGTGACTATTGATAGCGGCTTTAACCACATCACCGTACTGCTTGACGAAGCCGTGGAGGCTCTCGCCGTACGTCCTGATGGCTGCTATCTGGACGGTACGTTCGGGCGCGGCGGACACAGCAGGTTGATCCTCAGCCAGCTCGGCCCCGAGGGTCGGGTACTCGGGTTCGACAAAGATCCTCAAGCGATTGCCACCGGGCAAACGCTAGCGGCCGAAGACGGCCGCTTTGTCGTTGTACAGCGCAGCTTTGCCGAGCTCGGTTCGGAAGTCGCCGAACGTGGTCTGGCCGGCAAGGTCAGCGGCGTTTTGCTCGACCTCGGCGTGTCCTCGCCGCAGCTCGACGACCCTGAGCGCGGCTTCAGTTTTCTCAACGATGGCCCGCTGGACATGCGCATGGACCCGTCCCGCGGGATCAGCGCTGCCGAATTCGTCAATACCGCCCCGGTGGAAGAAATCGCCCGGGTGTTCAAGCAATACGGCGAAGAACGTTTCTCCGGCCGGATGGCCCGTGCCGTGGCCGAGCGTCGCGACATCAAGCCGTTCGAGCGCACTGCCGATCTGGCTGAAGTCCTGAAAGTCGCCAACCCTGCATGGGAAAAGGGCAAAAACCCGGCGACCCGTGCGTTCCAGGGCCTGCGAATTCACGTCAACAACGAACTGGGTGATCTGGAAGCCGGCCTCGAAGCCGCACTGGAATGCCTGGAAGTCGGTGGCCGCCTGGTGGTCATCAGCTTCCACTCGCTGGAAGACCGCATCGTCAAACTGTTCATGCGCAAGCTGGTGAAAGGCGAAGCCGACAACTTGCCGCGCAACCTGCCGGTACGTCACGTCGCCTTCGAACCAATAATCAAAATCCATGGCAAAGCGCAGTCCGCCTCCGAGGCCGAACTCAAAGCCAACCCACGTTCCCGTAGCGCCGTCATGCGCGTCGCGGAGAAGCTGCGGTGAGCAAGCTTTTCGCCAAGCCACTTCCCGGCGGAAGCTTTTTCATGTTTCTGCTGTTTATTGGCGTGCTCGTGTCGGCCATCGGCGTTTCCTATAGCGCCCACTGGAACCGTCAACTGTTGAACTCCCTGTACAACGAGTTGAGCGTGCGCGACAAGGCGCAAGCGGAGTGGGGCCGTTTGATTCTCGAACAGAGCACCTGGACCGCCCACAGCCGTATCGAAGTCCTGGCGACCGAGCAACTGAAGATGCGCATTCCTGGCGCAGCTGAAGTGCAGATGGTGGCGCCATGATGAAACTCGAGGGCGCACTCTTTCCATGGCGGTTCCGCCTGGTGCTGGGTTTGCTCGGCGTCATGGTCGCGGCGATTTCCTGGCGCATTATCGATCTGCAGGTGGTCGACCGTGCCTTTCTTAAAGGTCAGGGTGATGCGCGCAGCGTTCGTCATATCCCGATTCCGGCTCACCGTGGTCTGATCACCGACCGTAACGGCGAGCCTTTGGCCGTGAGTACCCCGGTCACCACCCTTTGGGCCAATGCCAAGGAAATGCAAACGGCCAAAGAGAAGTGGCCTGCACTGGCGGCTGCCTTGGGGCAGGACCCGAAAGCCCTGGCCGAACGTCTCGAGGCCCAAGCCAACAAAGAATTCATCTACCTGGTGCGCGGGCTGACCCCCGAGCAGGGCCAGTCCGTGCTCGACCTGAAAGTGCCGGGCGTTTATGGCATCGAAGAATTCCGTCGTTTCTACCCGGCCGGTGAAGTCACTGCCCATATGGTCGGTTTTACCGACATCGATGATCACGGTCGTGAAGGCGTCGAGCTGGCCTACGACGAATGGCTGGCCGGGGTCCCTGGCAAGCGGCAGGTGATCAAGGATCGGCGTGGCCGACTTATCAAGGATGTTCAGGTCACCAAAAACGCCAAGGCCGGAAAGCCCTTGGCGTTGTCCATTGACCTGCGTCTGCAATACCTGGCCAACCGTGAACTGCGTAACGCGATCATCGAGAACGGCGCCAAGGCCGGCAGCCTGGTGATCATGGACGTGAAGAGCGGCGAGATCCTCGCCATGGTCAACCAGCCGACCTACAACCCGAATAACCGTCGCAACCTGCAACCGGCGATGATGCGTAACCGCGCCATGATCGACGTGTTCGAACCGGGTTCGACCATGAAAGCGATTTCCATGAGCGCCGCCATTGAAACCGGGCGCTGGAAGCCGACCGATACCGTTGAGGTTTATCCGGGCACCTTGCAGATTGGTAAATACACCATCAAGGACGTCTCCAAATCCGAAGGCCCGGTGCTCGACCTGACTGGCATCCTGATCAACTCCAGTAACGTCGGCATGAGTAAGGTCGCCTTCGATATCGGCGGCGAAACGATTTTCCGTCTGGCGCAAAAAGTCGGTCTCGGCCAGGACACCGGCCTGGGCTTCCCAGGCGAGCGCGTCGGCAACCTGCCGAACTACCGCGAATGGCGCAAGGCTGAAACCGCCACGCTGTCGTACGGCTACGGTATTTCCGTGACCGCGATCCAGTTGGTCCACGCCTTCTCGGCCCTGGCCAACAACGGTCGCCTCGCGCCGCTGACCCTGATCAAAACGGACAAGGCGCCGCAAACCACGCAGGTATTGCCGGAAGCTGTCGCGAAGACCATGCAAACCATGCTGCAACAAGTGATCGAAGCTCCGCGCGGTGTATTCCGTGCACAAGTGCCGGCGTATCACGTGGGCGGCAAGTCGGGTACCGCGCGTAAAACGTCGGTCGGCACCAAAGGCTACGCCGAGAATTCCTACCGTTCGCTGTTCGCCGGCTTCGGCCCGATGAACGATCCGCGCTACGCCATCGTGGTGGTGATCGATGAGCCGACCAAGGCCGGTTACTTCGGTGGTCTGGTATCGGCCCCGGTGTTCAGCAAAGTGATGTCCGGGACCTTGCGCCTGATGAACATCACCCCGGACAACCTGCCACCTACTCAACAAGCGAACGCAGCACCGGTCGTTCCGCTGAAAGCCAATGGAGGGCGAGGCTGATGTCTCTGAGTCTGAACAAGATTTTCGCCCACGCCGGCCGCGATCTGTTGATCCGCGAACTGACCCTGGACAGCCGCAACGTGCGGGCTGGCGATCTGTTTCTCGCCGTCCCTGGCGGCAAGTTCGACGGACGCGCGCACATCGCCGACGCCCTGCAACGCGGCGCTGCCGCTGTGGCGTATGAAGTCGAAGGCGCGACCGTATTGCCGATTACCGATGTTCCGCTGATTCCGGTCAAAGGCCTGGCGGCGCAGCTGTCGGACATCGCCGGGCGTTTTTACGGTGACCCTAGTCGCCACCTGAACCTGATCGGCGTGACCGGCACCAATGGCAAAACCAGCGTGACGCAGTTGGTTGCGCAAGCCATGGATTTGCTCGGCCAGCACTGCGGCATCGTCGGCACGTTGGGCACCGGTTTTTACGGCGCGCTCGAAAGCGGCTTGCACACCACGCCGAACCCGATTGCCGTGCAGGCAACCCTCGCCGACCTGAAAAAGGCCGGTGCCAAAGCCGTCGCCATGGAAGTTTCTTCCCACGGTCTGGATCAGGGACGCGTGACCGCACTGGCGTTCGATGTGGCGGTGATGACCAACCTGTCCCGCGATCATCTGGATTACCACGGCACCATGCAAGCCTACGGCGAAGCCAAGGCCAAGCTGTTTACCTGGAACGATTTGAAGTGCCGGGTGGTTAACCTCGACGACGAATTCGGCCGCCGACTGGCCGCTGATGATGGTGAGTCGCGCTTGATCACCTACAGCCTGGAAGACTCCAGGGCCTACCTTTATTGCCGTGAAGCGCAGTTCGATGACGAAGGCGTGCGCGCCACGCTGGTCACGCCGCAGGGTGAGCATCACTTGCGCAGCACCTTGCTCGGTCGTTTCAACCTGAGCAACGTGCTGGCCGCGGTCGGCGCCTTGCTGGGGCTGGACTACGCGCTGGACGAAATCCTTAACGTGCTGCCGAAACTCGAAGGCCCGGCCGGACGCATGCAGCGCCTCGGCGGCGGTACTCAGCCGCTGGTCGTGGTCGATTACGCCCACACTCCGGATGCGCTGGAAAAAGTCTTGATGGCCCTGCGTCCTCACGCCAAAGGCCGTTTGCTGTGCCTGTTCGGTTGCGGTGGTGATCGCGATCGCGGCAAACGTCCGCTCATGGCTGAAGTGGTCGAGCGTCTGGCTGACGGCGTGCTGGTGACCGATGACAACCCGCGCACCGAAGACCCGGCCGTGATCTTCGACGACATCCGCGCCGGTTTTACCGCTGTGGATAAAGTCACCTTCGTTGCTGGCCGTGGCCAGGCGATTGCCCAATTGATCGCCAGCGCTTCGGCGGATGACGTGATTGTCCTGGCCGGTAAAGGTCACGAGGACTATCAGGAAATCAACGGCCAGCGCCACGCTTTCTCCGATCTGGTCGAGGCCGATCATGCCTTGACCACGTGGGAGGTGGCCCATGCTTAAAGCCTTGAAACTGAGCGAACTGACCGGCGCGCTGAATGCCCGCCTGGTCACTGCCGATGCCAGCTTCGACGGCGTCAGCATCGACAGCCGCGCGATCAAACCAGGCCAACTCTTTATTGCCCTGACCGGCCCGCGTTTCGATGGTCACGACTATCTCAATGACGTAGCGGCAAAAGGCGCCGTAGCGGCGTTGGTCGAGCGCGAAGTCGCCGACAGCGCACTGCCGCAATTGCTGGTCAAAGATACGCGTCAGGCGCTGGGGCAACTCGGCGCGTTGAATCGTGCGACTTACACCCATCCTGTCGCAGCGATCACCGGTTCCAGCGGCAAGACCACGGTCAAGGAAATGCTCGCCAGCATCCTGCGCACGCGCGGTCCGGTGTTGGCGACCCGCGGCAACCTGAACAATGACCTCGGCGTTCCGCTGACCCTGCTCGAGCTCGCACCGGAACATACCGCAGCGGTGATCGAACTGGGTGCTTCGCGTCTCGGCGAAATTGCCTACACCGTCGGCATGACCAAGCCCCATGTGGCCGTGCTCAACAACGCCGGGACCGCCCACGTCGGCGAGTTCGGCGGGCCGGAAAAAATCGTTGAAGCCAAGGGCGAGATTATTGAAGGGCTGGATGCCGATGGCGTCGCCGTTCTCAATCTTGACGACAAGGCATTCGGCATCTGGAAGACCCGCGCTGCCGGTCGCAAAGTGCTGACCTTCGCTCTGAGCAATGTCAGTGCCGATTTCTACGCCAGCGATCTGGACCGCGACGCGCGCGGTTGCCCGGCGTTCAACCTGCACAGTCCTGAAGGTATGGAGCGCGTTCAACTGAACCTGCTCGGCACCCATAACGTTGCCAATGCCCTGGCCGCCGCCGCCGCTGCCCATGCGCTGGGCGTGTCGCTGTTCGGCATCGCCACCGGTCTGGGCGCGGTGCAACCGGTCAAGGGCCGCACCGTCGCGCAACTGGCCAGCAATGGCATGCGCGTGATCGATGACACGTATAACGCGAACCCCACCTCCATGTGCGCCGCCGTTGATATACTCGCCGGCTTTTCCGGCCGCACCGTTCTGGTGCTCGGGGATATCGGCGAGTTGGGCGATTGGGCGGAGCAGGGGCACCGCGATGTGGGCGAGTACGCCCGTGGCAAGGTTTCCGCGCTCTACGCTGTCGGGCCAATGATGGCTCACGCCGTGAACGCTTTCGGTCCACAGGCCTTTCACTTCAGCACTCAGGCTGAACTGATCAAGGCCCTGGGCGCCGAGCAAGACACAAACACCACCATTTTGATCAAGGGCTCGCGCAGCGCCGCGATGGAAAACATCGTCGCCGCTTTGTGCGGGACCAGCCTGGAGAAACATTAATGCTGCTGCTGCTAGCGGAGTATCTGCAACAGTTCTACAAAGGCTTCGCGGTCTTTCAGTACCTGACCCTGCGCGGGATTCTCGGTGTGCTGACCGCGTTGGTTTTGTCGCTGTGCTACGGCCCGTGGATGATCCGCACGTTACAGAACCGTCAGATCGGTCAATCCGTTCGCAACGACGGTCCACAATCGCACCTGTCCAAGTCCGGCACCCCGACCATGGGCGGCGCGCTGATCCTGTCGTCCATCGGCGTCAGTACTTTGCTGTGGGCTGACCTGAGCAACCGTTATGTCTGGACCGTGCTGCTGGTGACTTTGCTGTTCGGCGCGATCGGCTGGGTCGACGATTACCGCAAAGTGATCGAGAAGAACTCCCGTGGCCTTCCGAGCCGCTGGAAGTACTTCTGGCAGTCGGTGTTCGGCCTGGGCGCGGCGATCTTCCTTTATATGACCGCGGCAACACCGGTAGAAACCACCCTCATCCTGCCGATGCTCAAGGACTACAGCATTCCTCTGGGCGCGGGCTTCATCGTCCTGACTTACTTCGTGATCGTTGGCTCGAGCAACGCGGTCAACCTGACCGACGGCCTCGACGGTCTGGCGATCATGCCCACCGTAATGGTTGGCGGCGGGTTGGGGATCTTCTGCTACCTGTCGGGTAACGTGAAATTCGCTGAATACCTGCTGATCCCGTATGTACCGGGCGCAGGCGAGTTGATTGTGTTCTGCGGCGCCTTGATCGGTGCGGGCCTCGGGTTCCTCTGGTTCAACACGTATCCGGCTCAGGTGTTCATGGGCGACGTCGGCGCACTGGCGCTGGGCGCTGCACTGGGCACCATCGCGGTGATCGTCCGTCAGGAAATCGTCCTGTTCATCATGGGCGGCGTGTTCGTGATGGAGACCCTGTCAGTCGTCATTCAGGTGGCGTCCTTTAAGCTCACCGGTCGCCGTGTGTTCCGCATGGCACCGATTCACCACCACTTTGAACTCAAGGGCTGGCCCGAGCCGCGCGTGATCGTCCGTTTCTGGATCATCACCGTGATTCTCGTGCTGGTTGGCCTTGCCACCCTGAAGCTGAGGTAGAACGAGTGTCTCTGATCGCTTCTGACCACTTCCGCATCGTTGTCGGCCTCGGCAAGAGCGGCATGTCCCTGGTTCGCTTCCTGGCGAACCGGGGCACGTCGTTTGCTGTCGCCGACACGCGGGAAAATCCACCGGAACTGGCCACGCTCAAGCGTGACTATCCGCACGTGGAAGTGCGTTGTGGCGAGCTGGACGTCGAATTCCTGTGCCGCGCCGACGAGCTCTACGTGAGCCCCGGCCTGGCGCTGGCGACCCCGGCCCTGCAGGCTGCCGCCGCCCGTGGCGTGAAATTGTCCGGTGACATCGAGCTGTTCGCACGTAACGCGAAGGCGCCGATCGTCGCCATCAGTGGTTCCAACGCAAAAAGCACCGTCACCACACTGGTCGGCGAGATGGCTGCGGCGGCCGGCAAGCGAGTCGCCGTTGGCGGCAACCTCGGTACACCGGCACTGGACCTGCTCAGCGACGACGTCGAGCTGTACGTGATGGAACTGTCGAGCTTCCAGCTCGAAACCACCGATCAACTCAACGCCGAAGTGGCGACCGTGCTCAACGTCAGCGAAGACCACATGGACCGCTACAGCGGTCTGCCGGCTTATCATCTGGCCAAGCACCGGATCTTCCGGGGTGCCAAGCAGTTTGTGGTCAACCGTCAGGATGCCCTGAGCCGTCCGCTGATTGGCGAAGGTCAGCCATGCTGGACCTTCGGTTTGAGCAAACCTGATTTCAAGGCATTCGGTATTCGCGAAGAAGACGGCGAGAAGTACCTGGCCTTCGAATTCCAGAACCTGATGCCGGTGCGCGAGTTGAAAATTCGCGGTGCCCACAACCAGTCCAATGCCCTGGCGGCATTGGCCCTGGGCCACGCCGTCGGCCTGCCGTTCGACGCCATGCTGTCGAGCCTGCGTACCTTCGCCGGGCTTGAGCATCGCTGCCAGTGGGTCCGTGACCTGAATGGCGTGAGCTACTACAACGATTCCAAAGCCACCAACGTCGGCGCCGCACTGGCTGCCATCGAAGGCCTGGGCGCGGACATTGACGGCAAACTCCTGCTGATCGCCGGTGGCGACGGCAAGGGTGCCGAGTTCAAGGACTTGCGTGATCCGGTGGCGGCCAACTGCCGCGCGGTGGTGCTGATAGGCCGTGACGCCGAGCTGATCGCTCAGGCCATCGGCGATGCCGTGCCACTGATTCGCGTCAACTCGCTGATCGAAGCGGTCGAGCAATGCCGCGCCATCGCAGAGACGGGCGACGCCGTGTTGTTGTCGCCGGCCTGCGCCAGTTTCGACATGTTCAAGAATTACGAAGACCGTGGTCACCAGTTCGTCCGCGCAGTGGAGGATCTGGTATGAGCCTGAGAAACATCATCAAGCCGTACCCGTCGCCGATCATCACCGGGCGCGGCATCGACCTCGACTTCCCGATGCTCGCCGGCTGCCTGGCATTGATCGGCCTCGGGCTGGTCATGATTGCATCGGCCTCGACCGAAGTGGCAGCTGTGCAGTCGGGCAGCGCCCTGTACTACATGATCCGCCACCTTATCTACATCGTGCTGGGCCTCGGTGCCTGCGTCGTCACCATGATGATTCCGATCGCCACTTGGCAACGCCTGGGCTGGTTAATGCTGATTGGTGCGTTCGGTTTGCTGGTGATGGTGATCATCCCGGGGATCGGCCGTGAAGTGAACGGTTCGATGCGCTGGATCGGCTTCAGTTTCTTCAACGTTCAGCCGTCGGAAATCGCCAAGGTATTTGTCGTTATTTACCTTGCCGGTTACCTGGTGCGTCGCCAGAAAGAAGTGCGTGAAAGCTGGATGGGCTTCTTCAAGCCGTTCATCGTTCTGCTGCCAATGGCGGGTCTGTTGCTGATGGAGCCGGACTTCGGTGCCACCGTCGTGATGATGGGGGCTGCTGCTGCGATGCTGTTCCTTGGCGGGGTCGGCCTGTTCCGTTTTTCCTTGATGGTTGTCCTGGCGGTCGCAGCGGTGGTGTTGCTGATTCAAGTGCAGCCGTATCGAATGGCGCGCCTGACCAACTTTGCGGATCCGTGGGCCGACCAGTTCGGTGCCGGCTATCAGTTGTCTCAAGCGTTGATCGCTTTTGGTCGCGGCGAATGGCTGGGCGTTGGCCTGGGCAACAGCGTGCAGAAACAGTTCTACCTGCCGGAAGCCCACACCGACTTCGTGTTCTCGGTCCTGGCCGAAGAACTGGGTGCCGTCGGTTCTTTGTGCACGGTAGCGCTGTTCGTCTTTGTCTGTATTCGTGGCATGTACATCGGTTATTGGGCCGAGAAGGCCAAGCAGTTTTTCGCCGCCTACATCGCGTACGGCTTGTCGTTCCTGTGGATTGGTCAGTTCCTGATCAACATCGGGGTGAACGTCGGTCTGCTGCCAACCAAAGGTCTGACCCTGCCGTTCCTCAGTTACGGCGGTAGCTCATTGGTGATCTGCTGTGCCTGTCTCGGCTTGTTGCTGCGCATTGAATGGGAAAGTCGAACCCACTTGGGCAGCGAAGAGATGGAATTCCATGAGAGCGACTTCGCCGAGGAGCCGACCCATGGGCGCTAACGTATTGATCATGGCGGGCGGCACCGGTGGCCACGTGTTCCCGGCGCTGGCGTGTGCTCGCGAATTCCAGGCCCGTGGTTACACCGTGCATTGGCTCGGGACACCGCGCGGCATCGAGAACGATCTGGTTCCGGTGGCCGGCATCGAACTGCATCGGATCAATGCCAGCGGATTGCGTGGCAAGGGCAAATTGTCCCTGCTCAAGGCGCCGTTCATGTTGCTCAAGTCGATCTGGCAGGCGCGGGCGATCATTCGTCAGCTGCGGCCGGTGTGTGTCGTCGGCTTTGGTGGTTTTGTGACCGGCCCTGGTGGTGTTGCCGCCAAACTGGCTGGCGTGCCGGTGATCGTTCACGAGCAGAACGCCGTGGCCGGTACCGCCAATCGGTTGCTGGTGCCGTTGGCCGCCCGAGTCTGTGAAGCGTTCCCCGACACCTTTACCCTGTCGGGCAGCCGTCGGACCACCGGTAACCCGGTGCGCACCGAGCTGTTCCTCGAAACACCGCGACAGGCTCTGGCCGGTCGCAAGGCGCGTTTGCTGATCCTGGGTGGAAGCCTGGGCGCAGAACCGTTGAACAAGTTGCTGCCTGAAGCCCTGTCGCAAGTCGCCCCCGACCTGCGCCCGGAAGTGTTTCATCAGGCCGGCAAAAACCACGATGAAGTGACTGCAGAGCGCTATCGCGCGGCTGGCGTCGAGGCGCAAGTGCAGCCTTTCATCAAAGACATGGCCCAAGCCTATGGCTGGGCCGACCTGGTGGTGTGCCGCGCAGGCGCGTTGACCATCAGTGAACTGGCCGCCGCCGGTCTGCCCTCGATGCTGGTGCCTTTGCCCCATGCGATCGACGATCACCAGACCCGCAACGCCGATTATTTGGCCCGTGAAGGCGCTGCCTTCCTGATGCCGCAAAGAACGACTGGCGCAGCGGATCTTGCCGCACGCCTGACAGAGGTCCTGATGCAACCACAACGACTCACCGCCATGGCCACCGCGGCACGCCGCCTGGCCAAACCCGATGCAACCCGTAACGTGGTCGATACCTGCCTGGAGGTGGCCCATGGTTGAGAATCAGAAAGCCATGCCGCAACCGGAAATGCGCCGCATCCGTCGCATCCACTTCGTCGGGATCGGCGGCGTGGGCATGTGCGGCATTGCCGAAGTGTTGTTGAACCTGGGCTATGAAGTGTCCGGTTCCGACCTGAAAGCTTCGCCGGTGACCGAGCGTCTCGAGTCCTTCGGTGCCCAGATCTTTATCGGCCACCGCGCCGAGAACGCTGCGAACGCCGATGTGCTGGTCACCTCCAGTGCCGTGAACACGTCCAACCCGGAAGTCGCCACGGCCCTGGAGCGCCGCATTCCGGTGGTGCCTCGCGCTGAAATGCTGGCTGAGCTGATGCGCTACCGTCACGGCATCGCCGTTGCCGGTACCCATGGCAAAACCACCACCACCAGCCTGATCGCTTCGGTGTTTGCCGCCGGTGGCCTGGACCCGACATTCGTGATCGGTGGCCGTCTGAATGCCGCGGGCACCAATGCCCAGCTTGGCACCAGCCGTTACCTGATCGCTGAAGCTGACGAAAGCGACGCCAGCTTCCTGCACTTGCAGCCGCTGGTGGCCGTGGTCACCAACATCGACGCCGACCACATGGCGACCTACGACGGTGACTTCAACAAACTGAAGAAAACCTTCGTCGAGTTCCTCCACAACCTGCCGTTCTACGGTCTGGCGGTGGTGTGCCTGGACGATCCGGTGGTGCGAGAAATCCTGCCGTTGGTGAAACGTCCGACCGTCACTTATGGCTTCGGCGACGACTGCGACGTGCGCGCGATCAATGTGCGTCAACAGGGCATGCAGACCTTCTTCACCGTGCTGCGTCCTGATCGCGATCCGCTGGATGTATCGGTGAACATGCCGGGCAACCACAACGTGTTGAACGCACTGGCAACCATCTGCATCGCCACCGATGAAGGCGTCAGCGATGAAGCCATCGTCCAGGGCCTGTCCGGGTTCCAGGGTGTCGGCCGACGCTTCCAGGTCTACGGCGAACTGCCGGTAGACGGTGGCAGCGTGATGCTGGTCGACGACTACGGTCACCACCCGACCGAAGTCGCCGCGGTCATCAAAGCCGTGCGCGGTGGCTGGCCGGAACGCCGTCTGGTGATGGTCTACCAGCCGCACCGTTACAGCCGCACCCGTGACCTGTACGACGATTTCGTCAATGTATTGGCCGACGCCAACGTCCTGCTGCTGATGGAAGTCTACCCGGCCGGTGAAGAACCGATCCCGGGTGCAGACAGCCGCAAGCTGTGCAACAGCATCCGTCAGCGCGGTCAGCTCGACCCGATCTATATCGAGCGCGGTGTCGACCTCGCGCCGGTGGTCAAGCCGCTGCTGCGTGCTGGCGACATCCTGCTGTGTCAGGGCGCCGGTGACATCGGTGGTCTTGCACCGAAACTGTTGAAAAGTCCGTTGTTCGCAGGCGCCGTTGCTGCGCCGACTGTGGGGAAGTTGAAATGACTGCTGCTTACGCCAACCTCGTCTCCACGATTGCGCCGAAAGATTTCGGCCGCGTCGCCGTGCTCTTCGGCGGCAAGAGTGCCGAGCGTGAGGTTTCCCTGAAGTCGGGTAATGCGGTTCTCGACGCGCTACTAAGCGCCGGTGTGGACGCGTTTGGTCTCGACGTAGGCGATGATCTTTTGCAGCGTCTGCTGAACGAAAAAATCGATCGCGCCTTCATCATTCTCCACGGTCGTGGCGGTGAAGACGGCAGCATGCAGGGCCTGCTGGAATGCCTGGGTATTCCGTACACCGGCAGCGGCATTCTTGCTTCCGCGCTGGCCATGGACAAGCTGCGGACCAAACAGGTCTGGCACAGCCTGGGTATTCCGACGCCACGCCATGCGGTACTGAGCAGCGAGGCCGATTGTATTTCGGCGGCGACGGAACTGGGCTTCCCTTTGATCGTCAAACCGGCCCATGAAGGTTCAAGTATCGGGATGGCCAAAGTGACCTCCGCGTCGGAGTTGATCGACGCGTGGAAAGCGGCCAGTACCTACGATTCGCAAGTGTTGGTCGAGCAATGGATTCAAGGTCCGGAGTTCACCATCGCCACCCTGCGTGACCAGGTGTTGCCACCGATTGCCCTGGGCACGACGCACAGCTTCTACGACTACGACGCCAAGTACGTGGCTTCCGATACCCAGTACCGGATTCCGTGTGGCCTGGACAGCAACAAAGAAAAAGAACTGATGGACCTCACGGCGAAAGCCTGTGAGGCGCTGGGTATCGCCGGTTGGGGCCGGGCTGACGTGATGCAGGACGCCGACGGGCAGTTCTGGTTCCTGGAAGTCAATACCGCACCGGGCATGACCGATCACAGTCTGGTGCCGATGGCGGCCCGTGCTGCCGGTCTGGATTTCCAGCAACTGGTTCTGGCGATTCTGGCCGCCAGCATTGCCGGCAACAACGAGCCGCGAGGTTAAGACCATGCAAGGCGCACAGCTGAGACATCAGCCCTCCGCACCACCCGGCCGCAAGCCGGTACCGCGGGGTGCCAGCCGAATGGTGGCCAAAGAGCCGATGTCTGCGCGCCTGCCGAAAGCCAATTTTGGTTTTCTGAAAAGCCTGTTCTGGCCGGTGCTGTTGGTCGCACTGGGTTTCGGTACTTACGAAGGCGCACAGCGATTGCTGCCGTACGCCGACCGGCCGATCACCAAGATCAACGTGCAGGGCGACTTGAGTTACATCAGCCAGCAAGCGGTGCAGCAGCGGATCGCCCCGTACGTGGCGTCGAGCTTCTTCACCATCGACCTGGAGAGCATGCGTACCGAGCTTGAAACGATGCCATGGATTGCCCACGCCGAAGTACGCCGGGTGTGGCCGGATCAAGTGGTGATCCGCCTGGAAGAACAACTGCCGGTGGCCCGTTGGGGGGATGAATCGCTGTTGAACAACCAGGGCCAGGCGTTCACCCCGCGTGAGCTGGCGAACTACGAACACTTGCCACAGCTGTTCGGCCCACAACGGGCCCAACAGCAAGTGATGCAGCAATACCAGGTGCTGAGCCAGATGCTCAGGCCGTTGGGCTTCTCGATTGCACGCCTGGAATTGCGTGATCGAGGTAGCTGGTTCCTGACCACCGGCGCCGGCAGCGCGGGTCCGGGAATCGAACTGTTGCTGGGACGCGGCAACCTGCTGGAAAAGATGCGCCGCTTCATTGCCATCTATGACAAGACGCTTAAAGAACAGATTACGAACATTGCGCGCATCGATCTGCGCTACGCCAACGGCCTCGCTGTTGGCTGGCGGGAACCTGTAGCGCCCACGACAGCCCAACCCGCTGTCGCGAAGAATTAAGAAGAGGCAGGACCATGGCAAACGTGCAAAGCGGCAAAATGATCGTCGGTCTCGATATCGGCACCTCCAAGGTGGTGGCGCTGGTCGGCGAGGTCTCGGACGACGGCACGCTGGAAATCGTCGGGATCGGTACCCATCCGTCCCGTGGCCTGAAGAAAGGCGTGGTGGTGAACATCGAGTCCACCGTGCAATCGATCCAGCGCGCGATCGAAGAGGCGCAGCTGATGGCTGGTTGCCGCATTCACTCGGCGTTCGTCGGCGTGGCGGGCAATCATATCCGCAGCCTGAACTCCCACGGCATCGTGGCGATTCGTGATCGCGAAGTCAGCGCCGCCGACCTCGAGCGCGTGCTCGACGCCGCCCAGGCTGTAGCGATCCCGGCTGACCAGCGCGTGCTGCACACCCTGCCGCAGGATTACGTGATCGATAACCAGGAAGGTGTTCGTGAGCCTCTGGGCATGTCGGGCGTACGTCTGGAAGCCAAGGTTCACGTGGTCACCTGCGCCGTCAATGCCGCACAGAACATTGAAAAATGCGTGCGTCGCTGCGGCCTGGAAATCGACGACATCATTCTCGAGCAACTGGCTTCGGCCTACTCGGTCCTGACCGACGACGAGAAAGAGCTGGGCGTGTGCCTGGTGGACATCGGTGGCGGCACCACTGACATCGCGATTTTCACCGAAGGTGCGATCCGTCACACCGCGGTCATCCCGATTGCGGGCGACCAGGTAACCAACGACATCGCCATGGCGTTGCGCACCCCGACCCAGTACGCCGAAGAAATCAAGATTCGCTACGCCTGCGCCCTGGCCAAACTGGCCGGTGCCGGTGAAACCATCAAGGTTCCAAGCGTTGGCGACCGTCCACCGCGCGAGCTGTCCCGTCAGGCCCTGGCCGAAGTGGTCGAGCCGCGTTACGACGAGCTGTTCACGCTGATCCAGGCCGAACTGCGTCGCAGTGGCTACGAAGACCTGATCCCGGCCGGCATCGTGCTGACCGGTGGTACGTCGAAGATGGAAGGCGCAGTCGAACTGGCCGAAGAAATCTTCCACATGCCGGTCCGCCTGGGCGTGCCGCATGGCGTCAAGGGCCTGGACGATGTGGTCCGCAACCCGATTTATTCCACCGGCGTTGGCCTGTTGATGTACGGCCTGCAGAAGCAGTCCGACGGGATTTCGTTCTCGGGCATCAGCAGCCGCGACAGCTACAGCAATGAAGAACCGAAAGCCGCCTTGCTCGATCGCATCAAGAGCTGGGTACAAGGCAACTTCTAAAGATTTACGCAGCACCGCAAGACCGCAGCAAAAAGCAGTAGGCGAAAAAACTAGAGAAATGAAAGGAGAGGGAAAATGTTCGAACTCGTAGACAACATCCCCGCAAGCCCGGTTATTAAAGTTATCGGTGTTGGCGGAGGCGGCGGCAACGCCGTCAACCACATGGTCAAGAGCAACATTGAAGGCGTTGAATTCATCTGCGCCAACACTGATGCCCAAGCGCTGAAAAGCATCGGCGCGCGGACCATCCTGCAACTGGGCACCGGCGTGACCAAAGGTCTCGGCGCTGGCGCCAACCCTGAAGTAGGTCGTCAGGCCGCTCTCGAAGATCGTGAGCGCATTGCCGAAGTCCTGCAGGGCACCAATATGGTGTTCATCACCACTGGCATGGGCGGTGGTACCGGTACCGGTGCTGCGCCGATCATTGCTGAAGTGGCCAAGGAAATGGGGATTCTCACCGTTGCGGTGGTGACTCGTCCGTTCCCGTTTGAAGGTCGCAAGCGCATGCAGATCGCCGATGAAGGCATCCGTCTGCTGTCTGAAAGCGTCGACTCGTTGATCACCATTCCCAACGAGAAGCTGCTGACCATTCTTGGCAAGGACGCAAGCCTGCTGTCCGCATTCGCCAAGGCCGACGATGTACTGGCCGGTGCCGTTCGCGGTATCTCCGACATCATCAAGCGTCCGGGCATGATCAACGTCGACTTTGCCGACGTGCGTACCGTGATGAGCGAAATGGGCATGGCGATGATGGGCACTGGCTGCGCCAGCGGTCCGAACCGTGCACGCGAGGCCACCGAAGCGGCCATTCGCAACCCGTTGCTGGAAGACGTGAACCTGCAAGGTGCACGCGGCATCCTGGTGAACATCACCGCCGGTCCTGACCTGTCCCTGGGTGAGTACTCCGACGTGGGTAGCATCATCGAAGCTTTCGCTTCCGAGCACGCGATGGTCAAGGTCGGTACCGTTATCGATCCGGACATGCGCGACGAGCTGCACGTAACAGTAGTAGCCACTGGTTTGGGCGCGAAAATCGAGAAGCCTGTGAAGGTTATCGACAACACCATGCACACCTCCGTGACTTCGCAACCGCAGCAACAAGCGCCTTCGCGTCAGGAAGCGCCTGCTGTGAACTATCGTGACCTGGACCGTCCGACCGTCATGCGCAACCAGGCTCAGGCCGGTGCTGCGACTGCCGCGAAGATGAACCCGCAAGATGATCTGGACTACCTGGACATCCCGGCTTTCCTGCGTCGTCAGGCCGATTAATGGAATGTATCAGGGCTATGAAGGTGATTGGTGTTCAGCAAAGGTCTGGTCTGCTATCATCGCCAGCCTTTGTTGATACCAGTTCGCAATTTGCGCTGAAGCGGCCCAAGCCATGATTAAACAACGCACACTGAAAAATATTATCCGTGCTACAGGTGTAGGCCTGCACTCCGGGGAAAAGGTATACCTGACCCTCAAGCCCGCACCTATCGACACCGGCATTGTGTTTGTTCGTGCCGATCTCGACCCTGTGGTGCAGATTCCTGCCCGCGCGGAAAACGTTGGTGAAACCACGATGTCGACCACATTGGTCAGTGGTGACACTAAAGTGGATACGGTGGAGCACTTGCTCTCGGCCATGGCTGGCCTGGGCATCGATAACGCCTACGTCGAGCTCTCCGCGTCTGAAGTTCCGATCATGGATGGTAGCGCTGGACCTTTCGTATTCCTGATTCAATCGGCCGGCCTGGAAGAACAGGACGCACCGAAGAAGTTCATCCGGATCCTGCGGGAAGTGACAGTGGAAGACGGCGACAAGCGCGCCACTTTCGTCCCTTTCGAAGGCTTCAAGGTGAGTTTCGAGATCGATTTCGATCACCCGGTTTTCCGTAACCGCACACAAAGTGCAAGCGTGGATTTTTCCAGCACTTCGTTCGTAAAAGAAGTCAGCCGCGCCCGTACCTTTGGTTTCATGAGTGATATCGAGTACCTGCGCAAGCACAACCTCGCACTCGGCGGCAGCGTTGAAAACGCTATTGTGGTCGACGCGGATGGTGTACTGAACGAAGACGGCCTTCGCTATGAAGACGAATTCGTTAAGCACAAGATCCTCGATGCAATTGGTGACCTCTACCTGCTGGGCAATAGCCTGATAGGTGAGTTCAAGGGCTTCAAGTCCGGACATGCATTGAACAACCAGCTGCTGCGCAAGTTGATTGAGCAGACAGATGCTTGGGAAGTCGTGACTTTCGAAGACGCCAGCACTGCACCGATCTCTTACATGCGTCCAGTTGCGGCCGTGTAAGTAAAAAACCTCTCTAGTTTTTAAAGGCTACCTTCGGGTGGCCTTTTTTTATGCCTTCTAATCCGCACAAACCACCCGATTACGCCCACTTTCCTTGGCCTGATACAGCGCCTTGTCCGCTGCAAACAATAGCTGTTCCAGGCTGATCTCGGCGCAGGTGGTCCAGGTGCTGATACCGATACTGACAGTAATTGGCGACTCGGCACCTGCCACCAGCGGCAATTGTTCCACTGTCGCGCGGATGTGTTCGGCAATCTGTTGCGCACCCTGGCTGTCGGTTTCCGCGAGAATCACCGAAAACTCCTCACCGCCATAACGGGCGACCAGATCGGCTGGTCGCCTCACATTGTCGGAGATCACCTTGGCCACCGAGCGCAACGCATCGTCGCCAGCCTGATGCCCATGACGATCGTTGAACGCTTTGAAATGGTCGGCATCAATCATCAGCAGCGACAATGGCTGGCCGGAACGTTGAGCGCGGAACCACTCATGACGCAGGACCTGATCCAGCGTTCGGCGGTTGGCCAGGCCGGTCAAGGCATCGGTGGCCGCCAGTTGCGCCAGCTCCTGTTCGGCGTTGTGGCGCAGGCGCAGTTCCCGGCTGAGCAGCCAAGTCAGCCAGAGCAAGCCGATGCACAGCGCAATAGTCGCAACGCTGACCACCACCGCCGTGCGCTTCCACGACGCAAACACTTCATCACTGGACAGTGCAACGATGACGATCAACGGCAAGTTGCCCACCTTGGAGAACGTGTACAGGCGTTTGTCCTTATAGTGGCTTGAAACACTGGTGAAGCTGCCGTTGCCTTCCTTGACGATGCGCTGAAAGTTGGGACGGTTGCTGAAGTCCTTGCCAATCAGCTCTTCGGCCAAGCGGGGTTCCTGGGCCAGAAGAATCCCGTCCGAGCTGATCAGGTTGACCGAGCTGTCACGACCGATGCTCAAGCTGTTGAACAGTTGATCGAAATAACTCAAGCGCATGGCGGCTTCGGCCACGCCAAGAAATTCACCCTGTGAGCCGCTGACCCGGCGACTGAAGCTGATTCGCCATTCATGTTCAGGCAGTCTGGAACGGAAGGGACGGCTGATGAACATGCTCGGGTCGCTATTGTTCACGTGCGACTGAAAGTATTCGCGGTCAGCAAAATTGCCCTTTCTGGGCTCTACCGAGGCCGAGTCGGCGATCACGTCGCCCTTGTTGTCCAGCAACAAAATGTCGCCCTTGTACGGCGCGGCAGTGGCGCGGTCAAACAAGGCCAGATGGTGGATGGCAGGGGAAACGTTCTTGAGGTCTTCACGCTGGGAGGCGGCGATCAAGCCGAGCAAGGACAGGTCATAGAGTTCGACATTGCGCAGCACGTCGGCGTCGATCAGTTGCACGATGTTGGTGGCTGCGCGAGTGGCGGAGTGTTCAGCATTGGCGCGTTCGCGAATGAGCAGGAACGTCACGATGCTTGATATCGCAATCACCAGCAGCAAACTGCCGAGAAGCAGAAGCTGCTCCGATCGCGTCGACCGGATCGGATGGTGAGAAATTGCAGTGCTCACACTCATGGTTCTGACTTCTGCTAATGAGGCGTTATGAAAGTGTTTTGCAAGACTCAGGCAGAATCCCAGATACCCTTTGCGTTCGGAGCGCCTGTATAAATCCCGGATAAAAAAAAGGCCAGCAAAACATGCTGGCCTTTTACTTATAGAAGCTTAGAAGACATTGAGCGGGTAGTCGACGATCACCCGGTATTCATCGGTGTCCTGATCCAGTACGCCGTAGCCGTTGCCTCCACGGTTGGTCGCCCATTGCAGACGCAGCGCCAGGTTTTTGGCCTTGCCGCCCTGAACCACATACTTGAGATCGATGTCGCGTTCCCAGTGCCTGGCGTTTTTGCCATCAGCGCTGTACCACGAGGCATAACCGGGGCTGTCCGGGTCGACCTTGGTCAGGTCCAGTTCCCCTTGGGAGTAAGAGACCGCCGAGGTCAGGCCGGCGAGGCCGAGCCCGACAAAGTCGTAGGCGTACTTGAGTTTCCATGAGCGTTCGTTCGGGCCGTTGAAGTCCGAATACTGCTGGGAATTGTCGAGGTAGACGCTGTCGCCCTGGCTGATGTAATCGAATGGTGTGTTGCCGTTGACCCGCTGATAGGCCGCGGTAACGCTGTGATTGCCCACGCCCACGGTGAAATGCAGGCTGTAGGTGTTGTTGTCGATGTGGCCCAGCAGCGCATTGCCGGTGTCTTGCGTGTGATAGGCATGCAGACCCGGGTTGAGGCTGACCAGATCGTTCAAGGCGTAGGTGTAATCCAGGTCGTAGTAATACTGGTTCCAGATGTCCTTGAGTTCGGAAGCATAGAGGCTGCTGGTTAACCCCGGCAGGCCGCTCCAGGCCACGCCGGCCCAATTCAGGTGCTTACTTTCGTCACCGTCGGCCAGGCTGCCGTAGGACGTGCCGATTCGGGTGTGTCCACTCTGGTTGTAAGGCTTGGTGAAACTCGCCTGGCCACCTTCGATCATCCAGCCGTCAAAACTGTGGTTGGTCAGGCTGACGCCGCGAAAGGTCTGGGGCAGCATGCGGGTTTCGCCGCCGGCGATCACCGGGTTGGCGAGAAACAAGTCACCGGCCTTCAGTTCGGTGTCGAAGGCACGCATTTTCAGTGTGCCACCCGCCGTTGAGAACGAACCTGGCGCTTTGCCGTTGCCATCGCTGACCGGCAGGATGCTCGAATTATCAGTGCCGCCACCGCCGTCGAGCTTGAGCCCGAGCATGGCGTGGGCGTCAACGCCGAAACCGACGGTGCCTTGGGTGTAGCCCGATTCGAAGAGGCCAAGGAAACCCTGGCCCCATTCAATGTTGTCGTCCGTGTGCTGCAGGCGGTTGCGGTTCATGTAGTAGTTACGGGCGTTGAGGTTGAGGCTCGATCCTTCAACGAAACCTTCGGCGTTTGAGTCGTCTGCGGCGTGAGCGGCAGGCGTCACCGTTGCAGCGATTGCAATGAATAACGGGCTGAATCTGAGAGGGAAACGCACTAGCGGTAAAGCTCCTTGGGTCAACTTAGAGCCTCATTGTTTTGAGACTCAGGATGTTTCTTGTTAGGGAAGACGAACTAAAGCTGTTTAAAACCACAACGAAAAAAAGCCGCTGATAGCAGCGGCTTTGAAGACAACTTTTCAAAGGGAAGAGCCGATGAAAAGTGTCGAGGGAAACAGAGTGATACGGGGCAATCAGCTGTCTTTCTCAACCACTGGCAGGGTCTGAGTGCTCGACGCTTGAGGGGTTTGCGCAGCTTCCTGGGCCTTGGCTGTCATTTCGCTCTGATACTGTTCGAATGCAGCAGCGCGGGCGGAGTTTTGCGCGACGAACGTCTGCGACTCTTCAGCGATGGCGAACGGAGACAGAAACAAAGAGGACAAAACGAAAGCGCTGGCAATACCCATAGTGTTGGACATCTTTAAAACCTTCTTGCTTGGCAAGTGCTGTTTGGTGGGGCCAAGATAAGGGGGATTGGAGAGGGGAAAAAGAGCGGATTCATGAAAGGACTGTTGCGCTTAAAGCAACAGTAGGTGGCCGAATTGAACATGTCCTCTGGTGAGGTGGCTTCTGAGGGGCGGGTTGGATCAGACGGGGAGGTGGATGCCGAAGGTATTCATGCCGTGATCACTGCGCACAAACACGTCCCCGCCGTGCATCAGTGCAATCGCCTTGACGATCGCCAACCCCAAGCCATGGTTGTTTCCACTGTTGCTGCGCGATGCATCGACCCGATAAAAACGCTCAAACAGCCGCGACAAATGCTCGCTGGCAATCGGCGATCCAGGGTTCGCAACCCCGATGCTGACCTGATGCTCCTCAACCTCGATCCGCACCTCAATCACTTGCCCAGGCTCGGTGTGCTGCACCGCGTTGCTCAGCAGGTTGATCAACGCCCGGCGCAGATGAGCGATCTCGATCCGCACTTGGGCATCGCCACTGACCTGCACCTGAACCTGCGCGTCTTCAAGGATGAAATCCAGATACTCCAGGGTCGTGGCCACTTCATCGGCCAGCGAGGTGGAGGTCAGTTTGGTGGCTTTGCTGCCTTGGTCTGCACTGGCGAGGAACAGCATGTCGTTGATGATCGAGCGCAGTCGCTCAAGCTCTTCAAGGTTCGATTGCAGCACTTCAAAATAGTGTTCGGCGGATCGCCCGCGAGTCAGCGCAACCTGGGTCTGGCCGATCAGGTTGGTCAGGGGCGAGCGCAGTTCGTGGGCCACGTCCGCGTTGAACGACTCAAGGCGCGAGTAAGCCTGTTCGACCCGCTCCAGTGTCGAGTTGAACGAATTGACGAACTGATTCAGTTCCGGCGGTAGCGGCGACAATTGCAGGCGACCGGACAACAACGGCGGTGCCAGCCGCTGGGCTTCCTGGGACAACTTGATCAGCGGCTTGAGGCCGATCCGCGCCACCCAATAACCGAGGGCCGACGCCAGCAACACGCCGATGATCGCCAGGCTGATCAGGGCAACCAGCAAATGGTGCTGAGTTTGCAAAAACGTCTCGGTGTCGATGCCGATCATGAAGCGCAACGGCGGGCGTTGATCCTTGGCCGGGAACTGACTGACCAGCACTTTCAGCGGATAAGGCTGATCCGCAAGATTCAAGTCGCGCATGCCCAGCGGGCCTTCGGCAAAGGCGCGAATCTGCGGCGTCAGGTTGCCGTATTCGTAGTGCGGATCACCGCTGATGATCCAGAAGCTGATGCGTTTGTCTTCTTCGCCGAGCAGCTTGAGCTTGTTGTTGATCTTCACCCAATGCTCGGGCGTGCCATAACGCCCGACCGTGGATTCAAGCACGCTGTAGCGCGCGTCCAGTTCAGCCTCGGGCAACAAACCCAGGCCTTTATCGACCTGTTGATACAGCGCCCAGCCGATCAACAGAAACACCAAAAGTGCCACCAGCGTGAACATCCCGCTCAGGCGTAGCGCGATTGAGTTACTGGACACCACGGCTCTCCAGCACATAACCCATGCCACGAATTGTGTGCAGCAGTTTCTCTTCGAACGGCCCGTCGAGTTTGGCGCGCAGGCGTTTGATCGCGACTTCGACAACGTTGGCATCGCTGTCGAAATTGATGTCCCAGACCATTTCGGCAATGGCGGTTTTCGACAGGATTTCACCCTGACGGCGGGCCAGCACGCTCAATAGCGAGAACTCCTTGGCGGTCAGGTCCAGGCGCGTGCCGGCACGGGTGGCTTTGCGGCTGATCAAATCTATCCACAGGTCGGCGATGCTCACCTGCACTGGTTCATGACCACCGCTGCGGCGGGTCAGCGCTTGCAGGCGCGCCACCAGTTCCAGAAAGGAAAACGGTTTGCCAAGGTAATCGTCGGCACCGTCGCGCAGGCCTTTGATCCGGTCTTCCACACGTTCGCGGGCGGTGAGCATGATTACCGGGGTTTGCTTGCGCGCACGCAACGCGCGCAGTACGCCGAAGCCGTCGAGGCCCGGGAGCATGACGTCGAGGACGATCACCGCGTAGTCGCTTTCCAGCGCCAGGTGCAGGCCGTCAACGCCGTCGCGCGCCAGGTCCACGGTGTAACCCTGTTCCGTCAGGCCGCGGTGCAGATAATCCGCGGTTTTTTCTTCGTCTTCGATAATCAGAACGCGCATGACCCCGCCTCAGTCTGTGGTCGCCAGAGCCGGATGTGGCGTTGGCTTAGGCCGATGGAATAGCCGCTCAAGCCACAAGTATATGACCGGCGTGGTGAACAACGTCAGCGCCTGGCTCACCAGCAAGCCGCCGACGACCGCGATCCCCAAGGGCTGGCGCAGTTCGGCGCCGGTGCCATAACCGAGCATCAATGGCAGCGCGCCGAGCAGGGCGGCGAGGGTGGTCATGATGATCGGCCGGAATCGTGTGATACAGGCCTGGTAGATCGCTTCCTCCGGCGACAGCCCGCCCTTGCGTTGCGCTTCGAGGGCGAAGTCGATCATCAGGATGCCGTTCTTCTTCACGATCCCGATCAGCAACACCAGCCCGATCAGCGCCATGATCGAAAAGTCCTGCCCGCAAATCCACAACATGATCACCGCGCCGAGCCCCGCCGACGGCAGTGTCGAGATGATGGTCAGCGGATGGACGAAGCTCTCGTACAGCACGCCGAGAATGATGTACACCGCCACCAACGCGGCCAGGATCAGCCATGGTTGACTGGCCAGCGAACTCTGGAACGCCTGGGCCGCGCCCTGGAAATTACCGCTGATGGCCACCGGCATGCCGATGTCGGTCTTGGCCTGATTGAGCATGATCACCGCATCGCCCAGCGCCACACCGGGCGCCAGATTGAACGACAGGTTGGCCGCCGGGAACATGCCGTCATGGGCGATGGACAGCGGGCCGACCGTTGGCGCGTCGAATTTGGCCAGGGCCGACAGCGGCACCATTTCCCCGCTCAGGGGCGAGCGCAGGTAGAAATAGTTGAGGCTTTCGGCCTTGCCGCGCTGCTTGGTGTCCAGTTCCAGAATCACGTTGTACTGGTTGGTCTGGGTCTGGAACTCATTGATCTGCCGCTGGCCGAAGGCGTCGTACAACGCTTCGTCGACATCGCTGGCGGTCAGGCCGAAACGTGCGGCGGCGCTACGGTCAATGCTGATGTGGGTGATGCTGCCGCCCAGTTGCAGGTCGTTGGAAATGTCACGGAACGCCGGGTTGGCGCGCAGTTTTTCCGTCAGGCGCTGGGTCCAGGTGCTCAGGAGTGCCCCGTCGTTACTCTTGAGCACGTATTGGTACTGCGCGCGACTCGGACCGGAGCTGAGGTTGATGTCTTGCCCGGCGCGCAGGTACAGCACGATGCCCGGGACTTTCATCAGTTGCGGACGTATCCGGTCAATGAACTGACTGGCGGAGACGTCGCGGTCGCCGCGTTTTTTCAGAGAGATCCAGAAGCGACCGTTGGCGATGGTCTGGTTACTGCCAGAGACGCCGACCGAGTGGGAAAACGCCGCGACTGCCGGATCCGCCGCGACGATTTCGGCCATCGCCAGGTGTTTTTTCACCATGTCGCCGTAGGAAATATCGGCGGCCGCTTCGGTGGTGCCGAGGACGAAACCGGTGTCCTGCACCGGGAAGAAGCCCTTGGGGATAAAAATGTAACCGGCAATCGCCAGGCCCAGAGACAGGCCGAACACGCCGATCATCAGCTTCTGGTGGGCGAGGGCGCGGCGTAGAAGTTTTTCATAGCCTGCCAGCAAGCGTTCGCCAAACGTGGGTTTGCTGTGGGCGTTATGCACCGGCGCGCGCATGAACAGCGCGGCGAGCGTTGGCGCCAGCGTCAACGAGACCACCACCGAAATCATGATCGTCGAAGTGGCAGTCAGGGCGAATTCCTTGAACAGCCGCCCGACCACGCCGCCCATGAACAGCAGCGGAATGAACGCCGCCACCAGCGAAAAGCTGATGGAGACCACGGTGAAACCAATCTCGCCAGCACCTTTGATCGCCGCCTCGCGCATGTCGTCGCCGGCTTCCAAGTGACGGTGAATGTTTTCCACCACCACAATCGCATCGTCCACCACAAACCCGACGGACACCACGATCGCCACCAGCGTCAGGTTGTTCAGGCTGAAACCCATGATGTACATCAGGGCGAAACTGGCGATCAGCGACACACCGAGCACCGACGCCACGATCAGGGTCGCCGATAACTGCCGCAGGAACAGCGCCATCACCGCCACCACCAGCAGGATTGCGATCAGCAGGGTGACCTCCACTTCATGCAACGAAGCACGGATGGTCTGGGTGCGGTCGATCAACACTTTGACCTGCACCGATGCCGGCAGCATGGCCTCTAGCGTCGGCAGGGCCGCTTGAATACGGTCCACGGTCTCGACGATGTTGGCTCCCGGTTGCCGGAAAATCACCAGGTTCACCCCCGGCTGACCGTCAGCCCAGGCCTGGATGTAGGCGTCTTCCGAACCGTTGACGACTTTGGCTACATCCTTGAGATGAACCGGTGCGCCGTCCTTGTAGGAAACAATCAGCTGACCGTATTCCTGGGGGTGGAACAATTGGTCGTTGGTGGACAAGGTCGAAATGCTCGACTCGCCGTACAACGCACCCTTGGCCAGGTTGAGGCTGGTCCGCTGGATCGCGAGGCGAATGTCTGCCAGGGTCAGGCCAATGGCGGCGAGTTTGTCCGCCGACGCCTGCACGCGGATCGCCGGACGTTGCTGACCGGTGATGTTGATATTGCCTACGCCGTCGATCTGGCTGATCTGACGGGCGAGCAGGGTTTCCACCAGGTCACTGACCTCGGTGCCGGGCATTTGCGGCGAGTTGATGCTGAGGATCAGCACCGGGCTATCGGCCGGATTGACCTTCCTCCAGTTCGGCAGGTTCGGCATGTCTTTGGGTAGTTTGCCGGCGGCGGTGTTGATCGCGGCCTGGACTTCCTGGGCGGCGGTGTCGATGCTTTTGTCGAGGGTGAATTGCAGGGTCAGGATGGTCGAGCCCAGGGCGCTACTCGAGGTCATTTGGGTCACGCCGGGGATGGCGCTGAATTGCACTTCAAGCGGCGTGGCCACCGACGAGGCCATGGTTTCGGGGTTGGCGCCAGGCAGTTGCGCGGCCACCTGAATGGTCGGGAATTCTGCTTCCGGCAGTGGCGCAATCGACAGTTGCGGAAAGGCGATGACACCGAGCAGCACCAAGGCAAAGGTCAGCAGGACCGTCGCCACCGGATGATCGATGCACCACGCGGAAACCGAGCCATGGCCCTTCATGGTTTCGGCTCCGATTGCACCACTTGCGGTGGGTCGGTCACTACCTGCACGGTCGAGCCGGGCTTGAGCCGCGACTGGCCGTCGCTGACCAGCACATCGCCCGGTTTCACGCCTTTGATGAGGTCCTGGCCGCTGCCTTGATAAACCATCTGCACCTGAACGGCTTCAACCTTGTCGCCATTGACCCGGTAGACGAAATGTTGATCGAGGCCACGTTGTACGACGGTGGGCGGCACCACCAGCGCATTTTTATCCAGTGCTGTCTGAATCTTTACCGTTACCAGCAGGCCCGGCCAGAGTTTCTGTGCGGGGTTGGCGAATTCGGCCTTGGCGCGGATGGTCCCGGTGTTGGCGTTGATCTGGTTGTCGATCAGGGTCAAATGACCTTCGCCGAGCAGGTTGCCGGTTTCCCCGTCGGTGTCGGCGCCGATATAAGCCTTGACCGGCGTGTGCTGTGGGTCGTTGATCAGTCCCTGCAGGGTCGGCAGCATTTGCTGTGGCAGGGAGAACTCCACGGCGATCGGGTCGATCTGGGTCACCGTGAACAGGCCTTGAGCGTCGGTCATGCGCAGGAAGTTGCCTTCATCCACTGTGCGAATACCGACGCGACCGGTCACCGGGGAGCGAATCTGTGTGTAGGAAAGCTGCACTTGCGCGGCGTCGATCGAGGCCTGGTTACCTTGGGCGGTGGCTTTGAGTTGGTTGACTAACGCCTGTTGCTGGTCATAGGTCTGTTTGGATACGCCGTCATCCACGCTCAGTAGTTTGTAGCGTTTGAGGTTGACCAGTGCGACTTGCAGCTGCGCCTGGCTTTCGCCGAGTTGCGCCCGGGCTTGATCGAGGCTGGCGCGGATCGCGCGGTCGTCGATGGTGGCGAGCAGGTCGCCTTTGTTCACCAGTTGGCCTTCCTTGACCAATAATTTGGTGAGGATGCCGTCAATTTGCGGGCGCACCACAACGCTATGCAGGGACAGCACCGAGCCGATGCCGCTGACGTAGCGGGGGACGTCTTTTTCGGTGACGCTCACTACCCGAACGGGGATCGCCGTGGGCGCGGTCAGTTTGGTGGTAGCGGGCTTGATGGCGTACCACAGGCCCAGCGCTGCCAGAACGATCAGAAGGGCTGCGAGCAAGGCGGGTTTTTTCTGAATTCGCATGCGAGTGGGGCGCCGGGGCTGTGGGTCGGTTTTTTTCAGGTTTGTATCTTCCTTTATAAACCTGTTCGCCGGTCAGCGAGGTGACTGCTAACTGACGGCGCTGTCAGTTTGGGCTTGGTATGCCTGACAGCTGACTCCCCCAGATGTGCGCCGGCCGGTGTGTCAGTCAGCACAAACCCGACGGACTCGCTTGCTGCTTGAAGCTTGCGACTCCCGAGACAGGTATACTGCCGCCTTTCGCGGCTCGCTGACCGGGCCCGACTCTATGCATCACCCGGAGCTTTCATGACTTCCCCGACACAACCGCCGGTTGCCGACGCTTTGAGCGACGACCAGGCAGACCTGCCAGACAGCGTCGACTCCAGCGCAGACAGCGAAACCAAAGCCGAGATCCCGGCGTTCAAGTTCCCGTTCAAACCGGGCGACCTGGCTGCCGCAAAGAACGCCAGCCAGCCCTGGTACAAGAATGGCGCCAAGAACGGCCATACCAAGACCCCGGGCGCAGCGCCTCCTGGTACTCGTCGCTCCATGGGTAAACGCTGACTGTCAGGCGTTTTGTTGAGCGGTAATTGTTCTTTCTGTCATTGAGATAGTTCCTACAAAGATGAGCGATTTGCCCTCTGGGTAAGTCGGTGGCCACTCGTCGAAGATTCATGCCCGTGAATTTTCGATGAAGGCCGCCAAAATGTCTCTGGTTAAAACCCTCTCTCTACTGTCGCTGGTGGCCCTGACCACTGGCTGCATGTCGTCTGCGCCCGATCCACAGATCCGTTTCGGTGTCGAAGCGCTGGTTCCACCGTTCGAGAGTCGTAACGACAAGGGTGAGCTGGTGGGATTGAACGTCGAGTTGGGCAACGCGCTGTGTGCCGAACTCAAATCCCGCTGTGTCTGGGTTGATCAGGATTACGCGACCAACATTCATGCCCTTGAAGCCAACCGTTTCGACGTGATCATGCCGATGACCGCCACCCCTGCGCGTCGCGAGCGGGTTGACTTCACCGAAGACCTGTATCCCTTGAGTAACCGTCTGGTGGCTCGCGTGGGCTCGAATCTGCAGCCGGATGCGCAATCACTCAAGGGCAAGCGTGTCGGCGTCCTTGCAGGCACAAGTCGCGAGGCTTTCGCCAAGGCTCGCTGGGCGGCCGCCGGGGTGACGGTGCGCAGTTTCAATTTCAACGACCAATTGGTCGCCAGCCTGCTGGCGGGTGAGCTCGACGCGACCCTGCAAGACTCGATTGAAATCAACCAGGCGCTTTTAAGTCAGCCTCAGGGGCAAGGTTTCGATTTTGTCGGTCCAGCGCTCAAGGACCCCATGCTGGGCAGTGGCGTGGCCATGGCCGTGCGAAAAACCGACACCCCGCTGCGCGATAACCTGAATGCGGCGCTTGAGCGTCTTAAGCAAAATGGCCAGTACCAAGCGATTACCCAGCGTTATTTGCCACCCGCAGCACCAGACTCACCACGCTACTTTCCGAATGAGGAAGGTCTGGCATTCTCCGATGCGGTGCAGGTCGGCGAGACCATTTACCTTTCCGGAGTACTCGGCCTGGGGGCTGATGGTGAACTGGTGAAGGGCGGCATCGGTCCGCAGACGACCCAGGTCATGGAGAACTTGCGTACCGCGCTGCAACGTAGCGGTTCGTCCCTGGCTCAAGTGGCCAAATGCACGGTCATCCTTGCCGACATAAGGGATTTTTCCGCCATGAATGCTGTGTATCGTAGTTTCTTTGCGGCGGATCGTTTGCCCGCACGTACGACGTTCGCCGGCAAGTTGGTCGAGAACGCGCGGGTAGAAGTGGAATGTCTGGCAGTGACGGCCAGCTAACCCTCTTGGCGACGAATCACTGCGCAACGGAGTGCGCCGTGATTCTGAAGGCTGGCGCCTCAGGCCGCCCGCAACGAAATAAACGCATAGTTCACGGGCGTATCCGTCGCCACTTGCGCACCCGCCGCCTGCACTTGCCCGGCAATGTCCTCACCCGACACATGAAACAACCAGTCAGCGCCTGACCCGGGCACTGGCTGCACCGCAACCTGATCGATGACCCTCGCAAACGCCGTCATATCCGGCAGATAAGCGGTAAACCCATCACCTTTCAACGCTGTAGTCCGAATCCCCAACAGCGCGCAAATCGCCTCCTTGGTCTGAATGTCATCGCGATCCGCCTGACGGGAGCGCTGGATCAATCCGGCCAGTTCCTGATCGACCAATTCACCCCCCACAATCAGATCCGGTCCCTTTTCCCACGACTCGGGCGGACATTCTTTCACCGCAGGGTTCAGGGGAATATGCGGATTGATTTCCATCGGGTAGATGCGGCACACCAGCGGCCGGCGTTCATAAATGCGGCAGAGGTTATCTTCGTCAAGATTCCGGCAAGGACCAACGTTGTAGGCGGCAAAGGTGATGGCTATGTACGCCTCGGTTGCGCCGCTTCGAACCTTCACTGAGCGGCGTTCGGCGTGTTCGCGTTGCCGCACTGGCAGGCCCAGGCCATTGCCCAGGAAACCTTCCACCAGCACGATCACCTGACCGCCATCGGCCGCCCACATCCGGGCTTCGGGCAGGGTCAGGGGTACGTGGTGGTCGTTGCAGCATTTGCCACAGCCTACGCAGGAAAACGTCGTATTCATTGAACGGCCAGTCGCATTAAAGGACATGAAACGGCGACAGAATGCCGCCGCAAAGGCCGCTATCGAAGCAAGTTATGCGCCAGTCACTGCGCCTTGGCGGTTGGGCGGATGGAGTCCCATTCGGTGACGTAAGCGGTTTTGCTTTTTTTGTTGTAGAGACACAGTTCGGTGCCTTGCTGGCCTTTCATGTGTTTTTGCGGGTATTGGCCTTGCAACAGCAGTGCGGTGTAGCCAACCCGGTCATCGAACTGCGCGGCGTTGCCCACAGGTTTGGCATTTTTCAAGCCGCTGGCCTTGGTGCAACTGGCGAGCACGGCTTTGTCGTAGGCGGCCCAGGCGTCCGGGCTGGAAGCGTGAACCTGGGAGGCAAGAGCGGTGAGGCAGAGGAGGGTCAGGCTTGCTGCTTTCATGGGGTCGGGCATCCTTGGGGGTGTTTTGGCCAAGGTTGGAGTATGCCTGATGGGTTCAGGTTGAATGTGTCGGCCCCTTCGCGAGCAGGCTCGCTCCCACATTGGCTCTGCATAGGACACAGATTTTGTGTACGACAAAGATCCATTGTGGGAGCGAGCCTGCTCGCGAAGGCGGTGTGTCAGGCCGGAACCGGTTCCCGGCGGATTACACGCATTCCGGCGTTTTCATACAAACGCTGCGCTCTAAGGTTGTCTTCCAATACCTTCAAATCCACAAAACCTTCGCGCCGTTGCTGAAACACTTTGAAAGCATGCAGTAACAATGCACGACCCAAACCCCGGCCCTGAGCCCGTGGATGCACCACCAGGTTCTTGATATAGGCGCTGGTCCAGCACTGGCAAACACCCACAATACCTTCGGCATCCAGAGCGATGAAGCACAGGCTCGGATCATATTCAGGATCGGTTTCAAAACGCTGTTGCCAAACGTCCAGGGCCGGCACGCGACCGCCACCTTCCTGATAGCCCGATTCCATCAAACGATGAACGGCTTCAGCCAGATCGGGGCGGTATTCGCTGAGGACGATTCCCTGAGGCCAAGCGATCGCAGGCACACCTTCAGCAAGGTTGCGCCGCATCAGAAAGCAGAAGTCTTTGCTCAAGCCTCAATGACCTTGTTCAGCGACAGCCTTGGCCGCTTCGATCAGGCACTTGGTCAGCTCTGGCGAGGAGAACTTGGTCAGCACTGCGTTCGCGCCGGCAAGACGGGCCTTTTCGCTGTTCATCGCGCTGTCCAAAGAGGTGTGCAGCAGCACATAGAGGTGCGAGAAGTCCGGGGTTTCGCGCAGGGTTCGGGTAAAGGCGTAGCCGTCCATCTCCGACATTTCGATGTCCGAGACGATCAGGTTGATCTGCTGGGCCGTACCTTGCAGGTCCAGCAGGCAGTCGATGGCTTCCTTGGCACTGCGGGCGGTGTGGCATTGCAGGCCGAGGTTGCGCAGGGTGTGGACCGATTGCTGCAACGCCACCTGGCTGTCATCGACCACCAGGATCCGAGCGTTGCCGAGTACTTCGGCGTCTTCCATGCTCAGTTCGGTCGGGGCCGTTTCAATCTGCGCCGGGGCGATGCCATGGATCACTTTTTCGATGTCCAGCACCTGTACCAACGTACCGTCGACCGAGGTCACGCCAGTGATGTATGAGCGCACGCCGCCAGAGCCAAACGGCGGCGGACGGATGTCGGTGGTCAGGCAGTGGACGATCTTGCTCACGGCCTGAACGTGCAAACCCTGCTTGGAGCGGCTGACATCGGTGACGATCAGGCAGCCACCGTTCGGGTCTTCCAGCGGCCGTTCACCGATGGCACGGCTGAGGTCGATCACCGACAACGAGGCACCGCGCAGGGTGGCGATGCCTTTGACGTGGGGGTGCGACTCCGGCAGCTTGGTCAGCGGCGGGCAGGGAATGATTTCACTGACTTTCAGCAGGTTGATCGCCATCAGCTTGCCACTGCGCAAGGTAAACAGCAGAAGCGAAAGTGAGTCTGCGCGGGCTTTGTTTGAAGACATAAAAACCTTCTGTGGAAAAAGGTGATGGGCAATCGCGAGGATCGCCAGCAGCTATCGATGCCGGGTTATCGACCTGAACGGGGTGGGCTTTAGGGTAGTTATGGGTTGGTGGTCGGATCCACCCCTCACCCCACCCCTCTCCCCAGAGGGCTGGGGTGAGGGGTGGATTCAGAAACCGCCACATTTAATCCTTTATCCCCAACCGCTTCGCCATTCTTCCAAGATTCGCCCGATCCAAGCCTAGCTCACGCGCTGCACTCGCCCAATTGTTATGGTGCCGTTCCAGACAGGCGTTAATCAGTCGACGCTGATAATCCTCGGTCGCCGCCCGCAAGTCTCCCGAGACCAAAGCCGCAGGGCTGGCAGGGACTGGCTCGGTTGCAAGCTCAACGCTGCCATTGGGCAAATCCAGATCCGCCGCGCTCAAACTCAGAATCTTCGGCCGCTCCTTGCAGTTACCCAGCGCCTTCAAGGCACTGCGGCCAATCAAGTGCTCCAGCTCCCGCACATTGCCCGGCCATGTATACGCCAGCAATGCCGCCTGCGCATCGCTGGTCAGACGCAGGCTGTTGAGGCCCATGCGAGAGCGGTTTTGCTCCAGGAAGTAGCCGCTGAGCAGCAGCACATCCCGCCCGCGATCACGCAGTGCCGGTACCAGCAACGGATAAACGCTCAGGCGGTGATAGAAGTCGGCACGGTAGCGGCCGCTGCGCACTTCCTCGGCCAAGTCGCGGTTGGTCGCGGCGATCAGTCGTACGTCGACCAGATGCTCTTTATCCGAGCCCAATCGCTGCAGCTGACCGCTTTGCAGGACGCGCAGCAATTTGGCCTGGACGGTCAGGGACAGCTCACCGACTTCATCGAGAAACAGCGTGCCGCCATTGGCCAGTTCAAACTTGCCGCGCCGATCGTTCATCGCGCCGGTGAAGGCGCCGCGGACGTGGCCGAACAATTCGCTTTCCACCAGCGTGTCCGGCAGCGCGGCGCAGTTGAGGCTGATGATCGGCTTATCGGCCCGGGGCGATGCGGCGTGGATGGCTTGGGCGACCAGTTCCTTGCCGACCCCGGTTTCGCCGGTGATCAGCACGGTCAGATCGCTGCCGCCCACCAGATTGATTTCTTCTACCAGCCGTTTGTGCGCCTTGCTCTGGCCAATCATCTCGCGGTTCTGCTGGCCGCTGGCTTGTCGGTAAACCTCGGCCCGTTGATGTTCGTCTTCGACACGATTGGCCAGGCGTTCGATGCGCTCGGCGGCGTTGACGGTGGCGGCGGCGAGGCTGGCGAAGGCTTCCAGGGCGTCCAGTTCGATCGGTTCGAAGCGCTCCGGATCGAGTGCGTCGAGGGTCAGCAAACCCCACGGGCGCTCATCAATAAACAGCGGGCAACCCATGCAGTCGTGGACTTCCAGATGCTCACCGAGGCCATCGACCAAGCCGTCATAAGGGTCGGGCAGGTCGCTGTCGGCGGCAAAACGGGTCGGGCCGTGGCTGCTGAGCAGCGCTTCGAAACGCGGGTGTTCGCTGATTTTGAAGCGTCGACCGAGGGTGTCGGTGCTCAACCCGTCGACGGCCAGTGGCACCAACCATTCGCCATCAAGTCGCAGCAGGGCGGCTGCATCGCACGGGAGCAAGGCGCGCATGGCTTCGAGCAAGCGCCGATAACGCTCGCCTTCGGGGAGTTCGCGGGACAGGTCGGCGACCAGTGGCAGCAGGGTGGTGAGCAAGGCTTTTGCAGTCATAGTGACTCCATGTAGTCGGTATGACTATAAGTCAGTGTGTGTCGAAATGACTATAAAGAATTTAACTAATTGATTTATAAGGTTTTAATTTATGGCATGGAAACTGATAGGTATAAGGCAATCAGTTAGCAATCCAAGTAGATCAGGAGTCGCCTTATGCTTAGCGTTCAAGACCGTGCAATCGTCAAATCCACCGTGCCCTTGCTGGAAAGCGGCGGCGAAGCATTGATCACTCATTTCTACCGCATGATGCTGTCCGAATACCCGGAAGTACGCCCGCTGTTCAATCAGGCCCACCAGGCCAGCGGTGATCAGCCGCGTGCCCTGGCCAACGGTGTCTTGATGTATGCGCGGCACATCGACCAGCTCGATCAGTTGGGCGACCTGGTGGCCAAGATCATCAATAAGCATGTGGCGCTGCAAATCCTTCCGGAACATTACCCGATTGTCGGTTCCTGCCTGCTGCGAGCTATCTCTGAAGTGCTGGGTGAAGAGATCGCCACACCTGAAGTGATGGCTGCCTGGGGGGCTGCTTATGGTCAATTGGCCGACATCCTGATCGGCGCCGAAACCAGCATCTACGACCAGAAAGAACAAGCACCGGGCGGCTGGCGCGGGGCGCGGGAATTCATCGTGGTGGCCAAGGTCGACGAAAGCGAGGAAATCACCTCGTTCTACTTTGAACCAGCCGACAAAGGCCCGATTCTGGCGGCAGAGCCAGGCCAGTACATCGGCATGAAACTGATCCTCGATGGCGAAGAGATTCGTCGTAACTACTCGCTGTCGGCCTTGACCAACAAGGGTCAGTACCGGATCAGCGTCAAACGTGAAACCGGTGGCCGCGCCTCCAACCACCTGCACGATCATTTGCAGGTAGGCTCCAGCATCCAGCTGTTCCCGCCAGCGGGCGAATTCACTCTAACCGACAGCGACAAACCGCTGGTGCTGATCAGCGGCGGCGTCGGCATCACTCCGACATTGGCGATGCTTGAAGCGGCGCTGGCGACCGAGCGGCCGGTGCACTTTATCCACTGCGCACGCAACGGTAGCGTTCACGCGTTCCGTGACTGGATTGATGGCTTGGCCGAGCGTCACCCGCAACTCAAACGCTTTTATTGCTACGACGAAGATGACGGCGTGAGCCCGGCGGCGGACAAGGTTGGGTTGTTGAGCCAGGAGCAATTGGGTGAGTGGTTGCCGCAGCAGCGCGATCTGGACGCGTACTTCTTGGGTCCTAAAGGCTTCATGGCGGCGGTCAAGCGCCACCTGAAAGCGCTGGGTGTGCCAGAGAAGCAAAGCCGTTACGAGTTCTTCGGGCCGGCTTCAGTGCTGGAGTAACCGATTATCCCGTAGGAGCACGGCTTGCCGGCGATGGCGATCTCAAGGACGCCATCGCGGGCAAGCCATGCTCCTACAGATGGATATCGATCGTGAAAGCGCCATCGCCGGCAAGCCGTACGGAGGGATGTCGGTCTTTCAGCCCTTCAGTTCTTTCAAATGTTTGTACACCGTTGCCCGCCCCATGTTCAGCACGTTCGCCACATAGTTGGAGGCGCTTTTACCTTTGAAGGCGCCTTCGGCGTGCAGTGCCAACACCAGTTCGCGCTTATGGTCACGGGTCAGCACGTTCAGGCTCAGCTGACGCTCGCGCAGCCAGGCGTGCAGGAACGTGTTGATCCGCTCCTGCCAGTCATCGCGAAACAGCGAGTCCGGTTGCGGAATCAACTTGCTCGGTGACAGGAACAGATCCAGCGCGGCTTTGGCATTTTCGAACAGCGAAATATTCAGATTGATGCACAGCACCGCCAGCGGACGACCTTCGCTGTCGCGCAGCACGGTGCTCAGGCTGCGAATCTTCTGGCCGTCCCAATTGAGTTTTTCGTACGGCCCGATGTTTCGTTCGCTGATCTCTTCGCTGAGCATGTCCTCCAGCGACGAGTCATCACCGATTTCCCGTTTGGACAGGTTGTTGGCGATGTAATCGACCTTCTGGGTGCGCAGGTCGTGCAGCACCACCTCGGCGTGGGGAAAGAACAATGTGGCGATGGCATCGGCGATCGCGCGGAAGTTGTCCAGCGGCGAGCTCTTCAATGCAGAGTCATCACCGGCGGGTTCTTGTTCTTTGGCGTTCATAAAGTGGAGCTCCAGACAGCATCAGCGCCCCGTCAAAAAAGGGCGCTGGAAGTTTGCCGCAATCGTGTCAGCACGTCACCTGCGTCCGAACGTCAGCCCAGTCGAGCGGGGGAGAGCATCTGGGTGTTCAGCCCGAAGCGAGTCAGTTGCTCGGGCAAGGCTTCACCGCGTACCAGTGCAGCGCTGGCCTGGCCCATGGCCGGCGATGTCTGGATGCCATATCCACCTTGTGCCGCTACCCAGAATAACCCCGGCACCTGCGGATCGAAACCGGACAGCAAATCACCGTCGCTCACGAAACTGCGCAAGCCGGCCCAGGTGCGGGTCGGACGGCGGATGGTCAGGGTGGTGGCTTCTTCGATCTGGTAAATGCCCATCGCAATGTCCAACTCTTCGGGCTGCACGTCGTGCGGTTCCACCGGGTCGGCGTTGGCGGGCGAGCCGAGGAACATTCCGGCGTCAGGCTTCATGTAGAAGGATTCATCGAGGCTGACCAGCATTGGCCAATGGTGGATGTCCACGCCCTCGGGGCCGGCGAAGATGAACGCCGCACGGCGCTTGGGTTGCAGACCCAGTGGTTTGGCACCGGCCAGCTCACCGATTTTGTCGGCCCAGGCGCCTGCCGCGTTGATGATGATCGGGGCGCTGAAGGTCTGACCGTTGGTTTGCACGTGCCACACACCTTCGGCGTCGCGGCTCAGGCTCATGACTTCGCTGTCGGTATGAACTTCACCTTTGTTGCGTCGGATACCGCGCAGGTAGCCCTGGTGCAAGGCATCGGTGTCGATGTCGCTGGCGGTCGGGTCGTAAATGGCACCATGGACTTTCTCCCGACGCAGGATCGGCAGGCGCACGCAGGCCTCTTCGGCGCTGAGCAGTTGCATCTCCGGCACCGTGGCTTTGGCGCTCAGGTATTGATTGTTCAGTTCGGCCGGGTCACCGGTGAAGTCCACGGTCATCTCGCCACGCGGGGTCAGCAGCGGGTGTTCGCAGAAACCGGCTGGAGGGGCGTCGAAGAAATCACGGCTGGCCTGGGTCAGCGCCCGAACCTGCGGTGTGCCATAGGCGGCGGTGAACAGTGCAGCTGACCGTCCGGTGGAGTGGTAAGCCGGATGGGATTCGCGTTCGAGCACAATCACTCGGGCGTGCTGCGACAACCAGAAACCGGTGGAAGCACCGGCAATCCCGCCGCCGATGATGATGAAATCTGCCTGGCTCATGAACGTCTCCTGTGGGGAAATATTGTAGGAGCAAGGCTTGCCCGCGATTGCATCACCGCGGTGTACCTGAATGACCGCGGCGTCTGCATCGCGGGCAAGCCTTGCTCCTACAGGATCGGGGTTAGTGCTGTAGGCGATAGATGGCGTTGGCCAGTGCAATGTCTTCCAGGCCCAGGCCAATGGAGCGGAAGAACACATGACGGTCGTAGCCAGGGCGCTGGACTTTTTCGCTGAGCAGATCGGGCAAGTCGCCGATGATCGCGTTTTTGTCCCAGCCATGTTGTTCACCGGCAATCAGCATCTCGCCGGCCGAGCCCGGGGTGGTCAGACGATAGTCGCAGAACACTTGCATGTCATTGAGGCTCTGCGGCGGCACTTCGTGGGCACGTGGTGCGTTGGTGCTGATGGAGGTGATCAGCGCCGGTTTGCTCAAGCTTGACGGGTCGATCACCGGGCCTGCGGACGAGGTGCAGAGCATGATGACATCGGCGTCTTGAACCGCTGCTTCACGACTGTCGACGATGGTCAGGCGTGGATCGAGGCTTTTGAGCTGCGCCAACACCTCGGGATTCTTGTCGCTCAGGCTCGGCGAGTAGAGGCTGATGCTCTGCCAGTCGCGCAGGCCTTTGACGTAGTGCAAGTGCGCCTGGGCGACCTTGCCGCTGCCGATGATCGCCAGGCGTCGCGCCTTCAGCGGGGCGAGGGCGTCGACCGCCACGGCGGTGGTTGCGGCGGTGCGTGCCGTGGTCAGTTCACCGGCATCGCAGAGCAACAGCGGCTGGCCGGTCTGCATCGACATCAGCAGCGTCCAGGCGGTCACCAGCGGGCCTTGTTCACGCACGATGTATGGCGAGGTCTTGACCCCGTAGACGCCGTCTTCGGCCAGCACACCCAGGTAGTTGATGAAGTCGCCAGCGCCCTGCGGAAACTCCACCAGTTGCTGCGCCGGTTGCACAGCTTGCCCGGCGGCCAGATCGCGGAACAGTTTGCGCAGGATCTGCGGCACGTCGACCTGCGCCAGTAGCTCGCGGGCCTGAGGTTGGGTGATCACGTAAGGCGTACTGGACATGGTCGGCTCCGGGCGCTGGAAGTAAACTAATTTGTCCATTATGGACTTTTAGTTATCTCGAGCAAGCTCCTGTTGAAAAAACCGGACGAAAAAAAAGCGCAGTCCGTTTCCGGCTGCGCCTCTTTTTGTGCGACCCGCGTTACGGGCGCTTGCGCTCAACCGCCCGCAGCAGATGCGTCGGTGGTGTTTCGCAGCTGATCTTGCGACCCAGCAGCGCCTCGATGGACGGTAGCTGGTAGGAGTCGTCTTCACCGGCAAAACTGATGGACACACCATCGGCGCCGGCACGACCGGTACGACCGATGCGATGCACGTAGTCGTCCGGGACTTCCGGCAGGGTGAAGTTGATCACGTGGCTGATACCGTCGATGTGAATGCCGCGACCGGCCACATCGGTGGCGACCAGGACGCGGATCTTGCCTTCGCGGAAACCTTCCAGAGTCTTGATGCGCTTGTGCTGCGGCACGTCGCCGGACAGTTGCGCGGCGTTGACGCCGTCACGCACCAGGCGTTCTTCGATGCGCCGCACTTCATCCTTGCGGTTGGCGAACACCATCACCCGCTCCCAACCGTTGTCGTTGACCAGGTTGTAGAGCAGTTTGTATTTGTCGGCACCGGCGACGGCGTAGATGTGCTGCTCGACGTTTTCGCTGGCCACGTTCTGCGACTCGATCTCGACGATCGACGGCTCGGTGGTCCATTGCTTGGCCAGGTTCATCACGTCTTCGGTGAAGGTCGCGGAGAACAACAGCGTCTGACGCTCGTTCTTCGGCGGAGTCTGGCGAATGATCTGACGCACTTGTGGGATGAAACCCATGTCGAGCATCCGGTCGGCTTCGTCCAGGACCATGACTTCGACCATGTCCAGGTGCACGTCGCCGCGCTGGTTGAAGTCCAGCAAGCGGCCCGGTGTGGCCACGAGGATGTCGCAGTGACGGGCCTCGAGGTGCTTGAGCTGCTTGTCGAAGTCCATGCCGCCAACGAACGTCATGACGTTGAGGCCGGTGTATTTGGTCAGGTCGGCTGCGTCCTTGGCGATCTGCACCACCAGTTCACGGGTCGGTGCAATGATCAGCGCCCGCGGCTCACCCATGTAACGCTCTTTCGGCGGCGGGGTTTCCAGCAACTGGGTGATGATCGAAATCAGGAACGCTGCGGTTTTGCCGGTGCCGGTCTGGGCGCGACCGATGGCATCTTTGCCGGCCAGGGTGAAGCCGAGGACTTGTGCCTGGATCGGCGTGCAATACGGGAAGCCCAGGTCCTGGATGGCGTGCATCAGTTCGGGGGCGAGTTTGAAATCGTGGAAACGGGTTTTGCCTTCCTGGGGTTCGACGGCGAAGTCTTCGAGTTTCCAGGGAATAACCGGTGCTTTTGGCTTCGGTTCGCGACGCGGTCGGGCAGGTTTCGCAGCTTCGCTGCCCGGTTCTTCAGAGGCCTGAGCCTCAACGGGTTGGACGGCCGGCGTGGTGATCGGCTCGTGCTTCGGTACCGCTACGGTTGCGGTCCGGCCAGACTGATTACCGTCGGTGCGGTGGCTGGGATGGTGAGACGGAGCGCTGGAGACTGGCGCGAGCTGCTCAGTCTCGCTTTTACCGAACATTTTCTTGAGTGCTTTGAGCACGGTCATCTCATCAATTGGTTAAGGAATATACGCCGGCCAGTGTAATGCAAGAATCAGGCGCGGCGTAGTGGGATGGATCAATGGGCTGCTTTTCACATAAACAGTTAACGCAGGCGCTCGGCGAGCCAGACACCAATGTCGCGTATCTCCTCGGGTAACACTTCGTGGCCCATTGGGTATTCCTGCCATGTCACGGTGACACCATGCTGCTTTAAATACTCGTAGGCGGTGCGGCCCATGGAGTTTTGAACGACGTCATCGTACTGGCCGTGTAAAGACAGCACGGGAATACGCTGCTGGCTGGCGGAAAGCACCAGTTCATCGCTGAAGGTCGGTGCGTAGGTCGAGAGGGCAAGTACGCCACCCAATGGCCCCTGCCATTTCAGAAATGCGGCGTGTAATGCCACCGCGCCGCCTTGGGAAAAACCGGCTAGAAATATCCGCGAGGCGTCTATTCCGATGGCTCGCTCCACTTCGATCAGATTAATGATCCTTTGTGCCGACTCTTCCAGCTGGTCTCGGTTGATCGCGCGCGCGGGGCTCATGGCCAATATGTCGTACCAGCTCGGCATCTCGTAACCACCGTTGATGGTCACGGCGCAGGTCGGTGCCTGAGGGAGAACGAAGCGGGTGGTCAGCAGGGTTTCCTGCAGCGCTTCGGCCACCGGCAGGAAGTCGTAGCGGTCAGCGCCCAGGCCGTGCAGCCAGATAACGCAGGCGTCTGCGGGCTTGACGGGTTGAAGAATCAAGGGCTCGGTCATGGTTGCTCCAATATTGTGCAGGCGCTCTCATTGGGTGCGAGATCTGAGTGCGCGCCTGGTTGATCAGTTAAGAAGATGTCGCAAGGCTACAAGTTTTGCTATTGACCTGTCGCGCAATCGCTTCAGCGAGCGGTCTGGTACGGGCTTTGCTATGGGGAAACGGTGCAACCCATCTCGCGCCTTGCGGTAACACTATCAGTGTACTGCTGGCGGTGGGATAGCAAAGAATCCGGTGATGGATGTTCGCCAGTGGCCGTTACGGGCTTCGCGAACGTGAAAGGGCTACAGCCCGTTCGGCCGATTGGTGAGAAGTGAGTTGTCCATGATGTGGATTTTCTCCTACTAGACTCATAGCGCAGGTCTTACGTCGGTTGACCCCAAAAAAAGCCAACACGGGTCAACAACGCCTCATAAGGGTGCGACTGGACTCAGCTCCGACACAACAAGAGCAAAACTGGAGGTTTGAATGAAGATGTTGAAATCCACCCTGGCTATCGTGACTGCAGCCGCAGTACTCGGTGTCAGTGGGTTCGCTCAGGCGGGTGCAACCCTGGATGCAGTGCAGAAGAAAGGTTTCGTACAGTGCGGTGTAAGTGACGGTCTGCCGGGCTTCTCGGTACCGGATTCGACTGGCAAGATCGTTGGTATCGATGCTGACTACTGCCGCGCCGTGGCTGCTGCAGTGTTCGGCGATGCAAACAAAGTCAAATTCAGCCAGTTGAATGCCAAGGAGCGTTTCACCGCTCTGCAATCCGGCGAAATCGACATGCTGTCGCGCAACTCCACCATGACCAGTTCCCGTGACGCGGGCATGGGCCTGAAGTTTCCTGGCTTCATCACTTACTACGACGGCGTGGGCTTCCTGGCCAACAGCAAGCTGGGCGTGAAAAGTGCCAAGGAACTGGACGGTGCAACCATCTGCATTCAAGCCGGTACCACCACCGAGCTGAACGTGTCCGATTACTTCCGTGCCAACAATCTGAAGTACACCCCGATTACTTTCGACACCTCCGATGAAAGCGCCAAGTCGCTGGAATCCGGTCGTTGCGACGTGTTGACCTCCGATAAATCCCAGCTGTACGCACAGCGCAGCAAGCTGGCTTCGCCGAAAGACTACGTGGTTCTGCCGGAAACCATTTCCAAAGAACCTCTGGGTCCAGTCGTGCGTAACGGCGACGACGAGTGGCTGGCCATCGTTCGTTGGGTTGGCTACGCCATGCTCAACGCCGAAGAGGCGGGCGTGACTTCCAAAAACGTGGCTGAACAAGCCAAGTCCACCAAAAACCCGGACGTTGCCCGTTTGCTGGGTGCTGATGGCGAATACGGCAAAGACCTGAAGCTGCCGAAGGACTGGGTCGTCAAGATCGTCGGTCAGGTTGGCAACTACGGTGAAGTCTTCGAGAAAAACCTCGGCAAGAGCACTCCGTTGGAAATCGACCGTGGCTTGAACGCCCTGTGGACCAATGGCGGCATTCAATACGCACCACCAGTGCGCTGATGGTTCTATCACCCGGTGGGCCAACCACCGGGTGATGTTCTGTTCCATTATTTGCGGGGCACTTCATGCAAAATTCAATCGGCGCACCAAAGCAGAGGCTCAGCCTCAGCGATCCAAAAGTGCGTGCGTGGCTGTTTCAGATCATCACCATTGTGGCGGTGGTCTCGATGGGCTGGTATCTGTTCGACAACACGCAGACCAACCTTCAACACCGGGGCATTACCTCCGGCTTCAGCTTTCTGGAGCGCAGTGCCGGTTTCGGCATCGCTCAACACCTGATCGACTACACCGAATCGGACAGCTATGCCCGGGTGTTTGTCATCGGCCTGCTCAACACGCTGCTGGTGACCTTCATCGGCGTGATCCTGGCGACGATCCTCGGGTTCATCGTTGGTGTGTCACGGCTGTCGAAGAACTGGATCATTGCCAAGCTGGCGACGGTGTATGTTGAGGTTTTCCGTAACATTCCACCGCTGCTGCAAATCCTGTTCTGGTACTTCGCGGTGTTCCTGACCATGCCGGGGCCACGCAACAGCCATAACTTCGGCGACACCTTCTTTGTCAGCAGCCGTGGCCTGAACATGCCGGCCGCGTTGACGGCGGATGGTTTCTGGCCGTTTGTGGTCAGCATCGTCGTGGCCATTGTCGCCATCGTGCTGATGAGCCGCTGGGCGACCAAACGCTTCGAAGAGACCGGCGTACCGTTCCACAAATTCTGGGTGGGCCTGGCGCTGTTCCTGGTGATCCCTGCACTGTGCGCATTGATCTTCGGCGCGCCACTGCACTGGGAAATGCCGAAGCTGCAAGGCTTCAACTTCGTCGGTGGCTGGGTGCTGATCCCGGAACTGCTGGCGCTGACCCTGGCCCTGACGGTGTACACCGCGGCGTTTATCGCCGAGATCGTGCGTTCGGGCATCAAGTCGGTCAGCCACGGCCAGACGGAAGCGGCGCACTCGCTGGGGTTGCGCAACGGTCCGACCCTGCGCAAGGTGATCATCCCGCAAGCCCTGCGCGTGATCATTCCACCGCTGACCAGCCAATACCTGAACCTGGCGAAGAACTCCTCGCTGGCGGCCGGTATCGGTTATCCGGAAATGGTTTCGTTGTTTGCCGGTACGGTGCTGAACCAGACCGGGCAGGCGATCGAGGTGATTGCTATCACCATGAGCGTGTACCTGGCGATCAGTATCAGCATTTCCCTGCTGATGAACTGGTACAACAAGCGCATTGCGCTGATCGAGCGGTAAGGAAAAGCGCATGACGACTCATACTTTCAAACCTGACATGCCGCCCCCGAACCGCAGCATCGGTGTCGTGGCGTGGATGCGCGCCAACATGTTCTCCAGCTGGCTCAACACCCTGCTGACCTTGTTCGCGTTCTACCTCATCTACCTGATTGTTCCGCCAATCCTGAGCTGGGCGATCCTCGATGCCAACTGGGTCGGCACCACGCGCGCCGATTGTACGAAGGACGGCGCCTGCTGGGTGTTCATCCAACAGCGCTTCGGCCAGTTCATGTACGGCTACTATCCGACAGACCTGCGCTGGCGTGTGGACCTGACCGTGTGGTTGGCGGTCATCGGCGTGGCACCGTTGTTTATCTCGCGCTTTCACCATAAAGCGGTGTATGGGCTGAGCTTCCTGGTGCTGTACCCGATCATTGCCTACTTCCTGTTGCATGGCGGGCTCTTCGGCCTGACCAGCGTGGCGACCAGCCAATGGGGCGGCTTGATGCTGACCCTGGTGATCGCCACTGTCGGTATCGCCGGCGCTTTGCCGCTGGGGATCGTCCTGGCGCTGGGGCGTCGTTCGAACATGCCGGCGATTCGCGTGGTCTGCGTGACCTTCATCGAATTCTGGCGTGGCGTGCCGTTGATTACGGTGCTGTTCATGTCGTCGGTGATGCTGCCGTTGTTCCTGCCCGAAGGCATGAGCTTCGACAAGCTGCTGCGGGCACTGATCGGCGTGATCCTGTTCCAGTCGGCGTACGTCGCCGAAGTGGTGCGCGGTGGTCTGCAAGCGATTCCCAAAGGTCAGTACGAAGCGGCTGCAGCGATGGGCCTCGGTTACTGGCGCAGCATGGGCCTGGTGATTCTGCCGCAAGCCCTGAAGCTGGTGATCCCCGGCATCGTCAACACCTTCATTGCGCTGTTCAAGGACACGAGCCTGGTGATCATCATCGGCCTGTTCGACTTGCTCAACAGCGTCAAACAAGCCGCCGCCGACCCTAAATGGTTGGGCATGGCCACCGAAGGCTATGTATTCGCGGCCCTGGTGTTCTGGATTTTCTGTTTTGGTATGTCGCGCTATTCCATGCATCTGGAACGCAAGCTCGACACTGGCCACAAGCGTTAGGAGTTCTGTAATGAGCGAAGCAATCAAAAAGCCTGTGAGCCCTGAAGGCATTATTCAGATGCAGGGCGTGAACAAGTGGTACGGCCAGTTCCACGTGTTGAAAGACATCAACCTGAACGTTAAACAGGGCGAGCGTATCGTCCTGTGCGGCCCGTCGGGTTCTGGCAAATCCACCACCATTCGTTGCCTCAACCGACTGGAAGAACACCAACAGGGCCGCATCGTGGTCGATGGTGTGGAGCTGACCAACGACCTCAAGCAGATCGAATCGGTACGCCGTGAAGTCGGCATGGTGTTCCAGCACTTCAACCTGTTCCCGCACCTGACCATCCTGCAGAACTGCACCCTGGCACCGATGTGGGTACGCAAGATGCCCAAGCGCAAGGCCGAAGAAATCGCCATGCATTACCTGGAGCGCGTCCGCATTCCGGAGCAGGCACATAAATTCCCGGGGCAACTGTCCGGCGGTCAGCAACAGCGTGTGGCGATTGCCCGTGCCTTGTGCATGAAGCCGAAAATCATGCTGTTCGACGAACCGACCTCGGCACTCGACCCGGAGATGGTGAAAGAGGTTCTGGACACCATGATCGGCCTGGCCGAAGACGGCATGACCATGCTCTGCGTGACCCACGAAATGGGTTTCGCCCGCACCGTGGCCAACCGCGTGATTTTTATGGACAAGGGCGAAATCGTCGAGCAAGCCGCTCCGAACGACTTCTTCGATAATCCGCAGAATGAACGTACCAAGCTGTTCTTGAGCCAGATCCTGCATTGATCCTGCGCAGGCGTTGAAATGAACCCGGACTTGATCCGGGTTTATTTTGTCTGGGGTGTGAGGTCAGGAGGTTAGTGTCGCTTCCTGTTCCGGATGACGGGCGGCCAATAGTTGTTTGAGGGCGGCGCCTTCGTTCAATACTTCAATTTCGGCCAGTAAATAGGGGTGACGGTCCAACAGCTGCATCAGTGTGAGTAACGGTTTGGGCGCAGGCAGCTCTCCACGCTCATACCGCGAAAAGGCATTGTTCCCACCGCCGGACAGCAACTTCACTGCGTTTTTTTGCGTCAGGTGGAGTTTGCGGCGGATACGCTTGATCTCCGAGCCGATCAGTTGCAGGCAGTCCTGAAGCAATTGATCGCTGGCATCTGCATAACGCTCGGCGCTGTCGGTGTCATGATCGAATTCGATTTCACCGCAAACTCTGCATTCCCAACCCGCAAGCTCGTCAACAAGTCGCGACATCTGTTTGTAATTGACTGAGAGAGTGCGGCCTTCGAAGTGCCCCATCCCATCGTGTGTGCCACAGTTGACGCATTGCTGCGTTCTCATAGGTCTTTCTCCTTGAAGGAGACTACTGGATGTCCACCGCCGGGGCGGTAAGACACTTTTATGTAAATCTCCAATCCGTGAAATGTAGTGTGATAAACGTCCTGCCAAACCCGGTGGTCGACATAGGTGGTCATGGATTTGAAAAGCATTCGGCGTTCCAGTGCACCGATCACCTCGATCATTTGCCGGACGTTGAAACCCATGCAGCTGCCCGATTCCACAGCCCGTCGGGTGAATGCCTTTCCGCCCAGCCTGACTACCTCAGCCTTGATCACCGCCAAGTCGTAATGGGGTGTGCTCTTTTCCATAAGAAACCAAAACCCTGTCCTTGAAATTACCCTTAAAGGGTAATTTTGACTAATCGAAAATCCCGCTCCATTTCCTTCTCCCTGACCGTAGGCGGTTGCCGTCCTACGCGAAGCTGACTAACATGTCAGAAAATTCATCCTATGATTGGATGAAAGGGCGAATCCAATGTCAGAAATTTCTCCACTCATAAAACGGTCCCTGGTCGATCAGGCCCTGGATCAGTTACGCCTGCGCATCACAGAAGGCGTCTGGACGGTCGGCCAGCGTTTACCCACCGAACCGGAGCTGTCCGCCGAGTTGGGCATCAGCCGCAATACCGTGCGTGAAGCCATGCGCGTACTGGCGTTTTCCGGGTTGATCGAAATCCGTCAGGGCGACGGCAGCTATCTGCGGGCGGTGGTCGATCCGCTCGACACCATGAAGGCGTTGTCCCGCTGCTCCCATGAACAGGCCCGGGAGACTCGGCACATTCTGGAAGTCGAGGCCATCGGCCTGGCTGCGTTGCGTCGTACCGACGAAGACCTGGTGGCATTGCGCGAGGCGTTGGGCGTCAGCGGCAGTCACTATCACGGCGATCTCGACACGTATATCGCCTGCGATCTGGTGTTCCACCGGCGTTTGGTGGACGCCGCGCACAACCCGACCCTCAGCGAGCTGTATCGCTATTTTTCCAGCGTCATCGGTGCGCAGTTGCGCGAGACCCTGAACATTTCCCCCCGACGCCAAGAGGTGTTCGACCTTCATATCGAACTGCTTGATGCCGTCGAGCAACGCGACCCGGAACGGGCCAAAGCCCTGTCGAGGCAGTTGATCAATGAACCTTGAAACCGAGAACCCCATGTCCATCCTGCAGGTCGACAACAGCCGCATCCCCCAAGCCAAGCGCGCGGCGGAGCTCGAAGAGCTGCTGATCGACGCCGAGGCGGATGACGAACAGGTCCAGCAAAGTCACCCGATCCTGCGGCGGCCGTGGCTGCTGTTGCTGGGCCTGATACTGGTGGCGCTGAACCTGCGCCCGGCGCTGTCGAGCATGGCGCCGATGCTCAGCGAGGTGTCGAAAACCCTCGGGTTGTCGGCAGCCCAGGCCGGTTTGCTGACGACGTTGCCGGTGCTGTGCCTCGGCTTGTTTGCACCGCTGGCGCCCGTGCTGGCCCGACGTTTCGGCGCTGAGCGAGTGGTGCTGGGCATTCTCTTGATGTTGGCCGGCGGGATCATCCTGCGCAGTTCGCTCGGCGAGATCGGCCTGTTTGCCGGCAGCGTGCTGGCCGGCGCGAGCATTGGTGTAATCGGTGTATTGCTGCCCGGCATCGTTAAACGCGACTTCGCGAAACACGCGGGCACCATGACCGGCGTCTACACCATGGCCCTGTGCCTGGGGGCGGCGATGGCCGCGGGCGCGACCGTGCCGTTGAGCGAGCATTTCGACAAGAGCTGGGCCTTGGGCCTGGGCTTCTGGGTGGTTCCGGCATTGGTCGCGGCGATTTTCTGGTTGCCACAAGTCGGGCAGAAACACGGCGCGCACAACGTTGCGTATCGGGTTCGCGGTCTGTTGCGTGATCCTCTGGCCTGGCAAGTGACGTTCTACATGGGCCTGCAATCCTCTCTGGCTTACATCGTGTTCGGCTGGTTGCCGTCGATCCTGATCGGTCGCGGCCTGACGCCGACCCAGGCGGGTCTGGTGCTGTCAGGCTCGGTCATCGTTCAGTTGGCGAGTTCACTGGCGGCGCCTTGGCTGGCGACGCGTGGCAAGGATCAGCGTCTGGCGATCGTCATCGTCATGCTGCTGACCCTTGGCGGCTTGTTCGGTTGTCTTTACGCACCGATCGACGGCTTGTGGGGCTGGGCGATCCTGCTGGGTCTGGGGCAGGGCGGTACGTTCAGTCTGGCGTTGACCCTGATCGTGCTGCGTTCGCGGGACGCCCATGTCGCGGCGAACCTGTCGAGCATGGCCCAGGGCTTCGGCTACACCCTGGCGTCCATGGGACCGTTCGCGGTCGGCATCGTGCATGACTGGACCGGTGGCTGGAACGCCTTGGGCTGGATATTCGGCATCATCGGCCTTGGGGCGATCATCGCCGGCCTGGGCGCTGGACGTTCGCTGTACGTCCAGGTCGAAAGCGAAAAGGTCTGACCGCCGCACACTGTCGGTATTCGGCTCCCGAATGCCGATAGTGTTTCGCGTCTTTGTTGACTATCGTGCAGGCAATCTTTTGAAGCCACTTTGCACATCAGGGAGCCTGCCCATGAGTGATGCCCACAACGCATTGATCACCCAGTTCTACCAAGCCTTCCAGCGGCTGGATGCCGAGGCCATGAGCGCCTGCTATACCGACGACGTGGTGTTCAGTGATCCGGCGTTCGGCGAACTTCGCGGCCGCGATGCAGGCGACATGTGGCGGATGCTCACCACTCGGGCCAAGGATTTTTCCCTGACGTTCGATAACGTGCGCAGCGATGAGCGCACGGGCGGCGCCCATTGGGTGGCGACGTACCTGTTCAGTCAGACCGGCAACACCGTGGTCAACGACATTCAGGCGCGCTTCGTTTTTCGCGACGGCAAGATTTGCGAGCATCACGACAGCTTCGATGTGTGGACTTGGTCCCGACAAGCGCTGGGTTTCAAAGGGCTGTTGTTGGGCTGGACGCCGGTGGTGAGAAACGCCGTACGCGCTCAAGCCTTGAAGGGGCTGAAGGCATTCCAGGCCAGTCGCTGATAAGATCGCGGCTTGTTTCCTTTCAAGCCTTGATCGTCACGTGAACAGCGCCAGCGAATCTTCCGTCATTGCCGCCGAACCGCCGCTGCCTGTCAGCAAACCCTGGTTCGTCTACCTCGTTCGCGCGGCCAATGGTTCGCTCTACTGCGGGATCAGCGATGATCCCGTGCGCCGCTTCGCCACCCACCAGCGTGGCAAGGGCGCGCGCTTTTTTCTTTCCAGTCCTGCCGTGGCATTGGTTTACACCGAAGCCTGCCGCGATAAAAGCGAAGCGCTGCGTCAGGAACGGCTGATCAAAAAACTCAAGAAAAGCGCCAAGGAATGCTTGGTGGCGAGTGCTGCTGCGGGCTTATCAATCTGACTGATAAGTGCCCATCAGGCAGATCGGTGGGCTGCACAGGAAATGCGCGCTAAGCTGCGGATTCCCAAACCGTGCGGCGGAGCCGAGCATGTCCGAGTTGATTCTCCATCATTACCCGACGTCCCCTTTTTCTGAAAAGGCCCGCTTGCTGCTGGGCTTCAAGGGGCTGTCCTGGCGCTCGGTGAAGATTTCGCCGGTGATGCCAAAACCCGACTTGACCGCGCTGACCGGTGGCTACCGCAAGACGCCGGTGTTGCAGATTGGCGCTGATATCTTCTGCGACACGTCGCTGATCGCCCGTCGTCTGGAACAGGAAAAAGCCTTGCCGGCGTTCTTCCCGGAAGGTCAGGAAATGATCGCCGCGACCTTCGCTGCATGGGCGGATTCGGTGGTGTTCCAGCACGCGGTCAGCCTGGTGTTTCAACCAGAATCGATCGCCGTACGCTTCGCCAATATGCCGCCGGAAGCGATCAAGGCATTCATTGCCGATCGCACGGAGTTGTTCAGCGGTGGCAGTGCCACACGGTTGTCGGCTGAACAGGCCCGGCATCAGTGGCCGACCATCATGGCGCGTCTGGAGCAACAGCTTCAGCGCGAACAGGGCGACTTCCTGTTTGGCGAACCGTCGATTGCCGACTTTGCCCTGGCCCATCCGTTGTGGTTCCTCAAGGCCACGCCCGTCACGTCACCGTTGGTCGATGCTTATCCAGCGGTTTCGGCATGGCTGGGGCGCGTGTTGGGTTTCGGTCATGGCGCGTTCAGCGAGATGACCGCCGAAGAGGCCTTGGAGGTTGCGCGCAACGCCACACCGGCCGCATTGCCGGAGGAGCAATTCGACGAGCCGAATGGTTTTGAGGCGGGCCAGCAGGTGGTCATCGCCGCCATCGATTACGGCGTTGACCCGGTGGCGGGTGAGTTGCTGTTTGCGGGCAGTGAGGAATTGATTTTGCGTCGTGAAGATGAGCGGGGCGGTGTGGTGCATGTGCACTTTCCGCGATTGGGGTTTCGCATTGAAAAACGCTGAACCTTACTCCTGTAGGAGCATGGCTTGCCCGCGATGGCCGCGACTCGGTGTAACCGTCACACCGTGTAATCGTTCATCGCGGGCAAGCCATGCTCCTACAGGGATTTGTGTTTACTTCAGGGCGGCGAGAATGGTGTCCGGGTCATACCCGCGAATCAACGTCCCGTTCACATCGATGATCGGAATCCCGCGGCCACCCAGCGCTTCGTAGACCTTGCGCGCCTCGGCATCCTTTTCGATATCGAATTCCTTGTAGGGAATTCCCTTCTGATCGAGAAAGCGCCGGGTCAGTTTGCAGTAACCGCACCATTGGGTGGCATAGAGCACGACGTTGGCCTTGGCCTGAGTCTGCTCGGACACCACCTGCGCCGGATGGAATACCCGCTCGATCTTGCCCCAGTTCTGGTAGACCACGACCACCAGCAGGATCAGCAGGCATTTCTTCAGTACGCCGCCGAGCATCAGTTACGTCGCTTGAGCTGATCGGTGAGCTGGGTCGGCAGACCTTTGATGATCAGCGTGCCGGCTTCTTCGTCGTATTCGATCTTCGAGCCCAGCAGGTGCGCTTCGAAGCTGATGGACAGGCCTTCGGCGCGACCGGTGAAGCGGCGGAACTGGTTGAGGGTACGTTTATCGGCCGGGATCTCCGGCGACAGGCCGTAGTCCTTATTGCGGATGTGATCGTAAAAGGCTTTCGGGCGCTCTTCGTCGATCAACTCCGAGAGTTCTTCCAGGCCCATGGGTTCACCCAGTTTTGCCTGGCTGCTGGCGTAATCCACCAGGGTCTTGGTCTTCTCGCGGGCGGACTCTTCCGGCAGGTCTTCGCTTTCGACAAAGTCACTGAAGGCCTTGAGCAGGGTGCGGGTTTCGCCGGGGCCGTCGACGCCTTCCTGGCAGCCGATGAAGTCGCGGAAATACTCCGAAACCTTTTTGCCGTTCTTGCCTTTGATGAACGAAATGTACTGCTTGGACTGCTTGTTGTTCTGCCACTCGGACACGTTGATCCGTGCCGCCAGGTGCAGTTGGCCCAGATCCAGGTGCCGGGACGGGGTCACGTCCAGCTGATCGGTCACTGCAACGCCTTCACTGTGGTGTAGCAGGGCGATCGCCAGGTAGTCGGTCATGCCTTGCTGATAATGCGCAAACAGCACGTGGCCGCCCACAGAGAGGTTCGATTCCTCCATCAGCTTTTGCAGATGTTCCACCGCCACCCGGCTGAACGCTGTGAAATCCTTGCCGCCATCGAGGTATTCCTTCAGCCAGCCGCTGAACGGATGCGCCCCGGACTCGGCATGGAAGAACCCCCAGGCCTTACCTTGTTTGGCGTTGTAGCTCTCATTGAGGTCGGCAAGCATGTACTCGATGGCGCTCGACTCGGCCAGTTCGGAATCGCGAGCGTGGAGAACTGCAGGTGTGCCGTCGGGTTTTTTGTCGATCAGGTGGACGATGCAATGGCGGATCGGCATGGGCTTCTCGGCTGATTGAAGGGAGGAGGGCGTACTCCCCCAAAAAGTGCCAAGTGTACCGCAACCACTGGTTTTGGCGCGGCACGAAGGGCAATTCGCAGGTGTCCGATGGCGCTTATGCTGTTTTTTACCGTTTTAGAGCAATAAAGCTGACCAAATGGGTAGCTAGAGGCGGATATTTCCCCGTCTCTGTGCTAGTTTTGCCCGGTCTTACGCGAAGTCACTGCGTTAAGCGTGCATTCAGCATTTGTCAGGTCGAACCAAACCCTGATTTCGGTATCTATAACCCCGACTCGTCGCGGTTATGGCCGAGGGTGCCAGATCCAGAAGATCGGGCTCGATGGCTGACACTGCACTCTGCAATCCATATGAATTTGATAGGGAAGGAACACTACATGGCTCTTACTAAAGACCAACTGATCGCCGACATCGCTGAAGCTATCGACGCGCCAAAAACCACCGCGCGTAACGCTCTGGACCAACTGGGCCAAATCGTTGCTGATCAGCTGGAAAACGGCGGCGAAATCACTCTGCCAGGTATCGGCAAACTGAAAGTGACTGAGCGTCCTGCCCGTACCGGCCGTAACCCTTCGACTGGCGCTGCCATCGAAATCGCTGCCAAGAAAGTTATCAAGCTGGTTGTGGCCAAAGGCCTGACCGACGCTGTTAACAAGTAAGACGCAGTAAAAAAAAGCCGTGCTCCGGAGTGATCCGGGCACGGCTTTTTTGTGTCCGCGATTTAGCGGTGCTCCCGCATACACCGCTAAACCAATTGTGGGAGCGGGCTTGCTCGCGAAGGCGGTGTGTCAGTCAATATTAAAATCGACTGACACACCGCCTTCGCGAGCAAGTCGAATCGTCGCACCGCCGCTCCCACATTATTTGATCTGCGTCGGGTCAGTTACTCAGCTTTTCTTTACCCAGCGTTCGCGCCAGACCTGCTGCTCGGATTTGGTCTGGAAGGTCCAGGCGACGAAGCGGCTTTGCTTCTGGCCCTGAGACATTTCCACGACCTGGCTTTCCAATACGCCGGCCTTTTTCAGGGCCGTCTGGATCGCCGGCAGGTTGGAGGCTTTCGAGACCAAGGTGCTGAACCACAGCACTTTGTGTTGGAAGTGCGCGCTCTCGGCGATCAGTTGCGTCACAAAACGTGCTTCGCCACCTTCACACCACAATTCCGCCGATTGACCGCCAAAGTTCAGCACAGGCAGTTTGCGTTTTGGATCGGCGCGGCCCAGTGCGCGCCATTTACGCTCGCTGCCCTTGGTCGCTTCGTCCATCGAGGCGTGGAACGGCGGATTGCACATGGTCAGGTCAAAGCGTTCGCCGGGTTCGAGCAGGCCCAGCAGAATGTGCTTGGGATTGCTTTGCTGACGCAACTGGATGGCCTTGTTCAGCCCGTTGGACTGGACGATGGCTTTGGCGGCGGCCACGGCCGTCGGGTCGATTTCCGAGCCGAGGAAGTGCCAGCGATAGTCGCTGTAGCCGATCAACGGATAGACGCAGTTGGCGCCCATGCCGATATCGAGCACCTTGACCGGCGCGCCGCGCGGGATCTCACCGTCGTTGACGCTGGCCAGCAGGTCGGCCAGGAAGTGCACGTAATCGGCACGGCCCGGAACCGGTGGGCAGAGGTAGTCCGCCGGGATGTCCCAATGGGCGACGCCGTAGAACGACTTGAGCAACGCACGGTTGAACACCCGCACTGCGTCCGGGCTGGCGAAGTCGATGCTTTCCTTGCCGTACGGGTTGATGATCACGAACTTCGCCAGTTCCGGCGTGGTTTTGATCAGCGCCGGGAAGTCGTAACGACCCTGATGGCGGTTGCGCGGATGCAGGCTGGCCTTTTCGCGCGGCTCCACGGCTTTGGCCGGGGTGGCGGAATCAGGCTTTTTGCGCGCAGGTCTTGGTGTGCGGGGGGCGTTCATGGGCGTGGTCGATTCGGGTATGGCTAAAAGTGGCGGGTATTGTCCCACATCTAAACTGCGCCCGGCCAAAGTAGTGCGGTTGGTGCACCAGGGAGCACTTTTATGCCGAAAAGATCTTGAGGAACTGTTATTTATGACAGTGGGCGAGAGATGTTTTTTTCGATTTACTCAATGGTGAGCTCTGCCGAATGCAGCCACTTATTTTTGGAGTGATCGTAATGGATGATTTGCTTGCCGCAACATTTCCAAGCGCCAGTAATTTCGGGTTTATTAACTGCTCAAGCAAGCCCAGCCCTGTGCAAGGGATTATTGCAAAGGTTCCGTCGATAAAGGGTGTTGAGCCAGGCGATGTGCTGACGTTGTTTTCCAAGGGCTACACCCGTTTCGATAGTGAAGTGCCTATTCCAGGAACAGCGACTCAATTCGAGCGAGTGATAGGCCCTGGGGATGTGGGGCAGCCTGTTGATTTCATCATCGGGCCGTACGACACCGCGATCAAGCCTATTCGTTCGGGGGCGTTGGGTGTTTATTATTCGGTAACGCGTGGGGGGAATGCTGTTAGTTCGCCGAAGGCATTGGTGAAAATCAGTGTCGAGTTACCCGGCGGTGGCACTTGCCCTGAGTAAAAAGGCATAAAAAGGGAGGCCTCCTGGGCCTCCCTTTTTCATTGCGATTTGCCGTTACAGGCTGGCAATCCGCGCATGCTGCTCGGCCAGCTTGCCCAAAGCCTGTTCAGCTTCAGCCAGTTTGGCGCGTTCCTTCTCGATGACTTCGGCCGGGGCCTTGTCGACGAAGCCGGCGTTAGACAGCTTGCCGCCCACCCGCTGAACTTCGCCCTGCAGACGCAGGATTTCCTTGTCCAGACGCGCCAGTTCGGCGTCTTTGTCGATCAGGCCGGCCATCGGCACCAGCACTTCCATCTCGCCGACCAGTGCGGTGGCGGACAGCGGTGCTTCTTCGCCAGCAGCCAATACGGTGATCGATTCGAGGCGAGCCAGCTTCTTCAGCAGGGCTTCGTTCTCGGTGAGACGACGCTGATCTTCGGCGCTGACGTTTTTCAGGAACAGGTTCAACGGCTTGCCTGGACCGATGTTCATCTCGGCGCGAATGTTGCGCGTGCCGAGCATCAACGTCTTCAGCCACTCGATGTCATCTTCGGCGCCCTGATCAATGCGCGCTTCATTGGCCACTGGCCAAGGTTGCAGCATGATCGTCTTGCCTTCGATACCGGCCAGCGGCGCGATGCGCTGCCAGATTTCTTCGGTGATGAACGGCATGAACGGATGCGCCAGGCGCAGCGCGACTTCCAATACCCGAACCAGCGTGCGGCGGGTGCCGCGCTGACGTTCGACCGGCGCGTTTTCGTCCCACAGCACAGGCTTGGAGAGTTCCAGGTACCAGTCGCAATACTGGTTCCAGATGAACTCGTACAAGGCTTGTGCGGCCAGGTCGAAGCGGAACTGATCGAGTTGACGGGTCACTTCGGCTTCGGTGCGTTGCAGCTGCGAAATGATCCAGCGATCCGCCAGCGACAGCTCGTAAGCTTCGCCGTTCTGGCCGCAGTCTTCGCCCTTGTCCAGCACGTAGCGCGCAGCGTTCCAGATCTTGTTGCAGAAGTTGCGATAGCCTTCGACGCGGCCCATGTCGAACTTGATGTCGCGGCCGGTCGATGCCAGCGAGCAGAAGGTGAAGCGCAGGGCGTCGGTGCCGTAGCTGGCGATACCGTCGGCGAACTCGTCGCGGGTCTGCTTCTCGATCTTCTTCGCCAGTTTCGGCTGCATCATGCCCGAGGTGCGTTTCTGCACCAGGTCTTCGAGCTCGATGCCGTCGATGATGTCCAGCGGGTCCAGGACGTTGCCCTTGGACTTGGACATCTTCTGGCCCTGGCCATCACGCACAAGGCCATGAACATAAACGGTCTTGAACGGAACCTGCGGCGTGCCGTCTTCGTTTTTCACCAAGTGCATGGTGAGCATGATCATCCGGGCAACCCAGAAGAAAATGATGTCGAAACCGGTGACCAGCACGTCGGTGGAGTGGAATTTCTTCAGGAATTCGGTCTGCTCAGGCCAGCCGAGCGTGGAGAAAGTCCACAGGCCCGAACTGAACCAGGTGTCGAGTACGTCGTTGTCCTGTTGCAGCGCAACGTCCGGGCCGAGGTTGTGCTTGGCACGTACTTCGGCTTCGTCGCGACCGACGTAGACTTTGCCCGACTCGTCGTACCAGGCCGGAATCCGGTGGCCCCACCACAGCTGACGGCTGATGCACCAGTCCTGGATATCGCGCATCCACGAGAAGTACATGTTTTCGTATTGTTTCGGCACGAACTGAATGCGGCCGTCTTCAACCGCAGCGATGGCCGGCTCGGCCAATGGCTTGGTCGACACATACCATTGGTCGGTCAGCCACGGCTCGATGATGGTGCCGGAACGGTCGCCTTTCGGCACTTTCAGCGCGTGATCATTGACGCTGACCAACAGGCCGGCGGCATCGAATGCTGTAACGATCTGCTTGCGCGCTTCGAAGCGATCCAGGCCGACGTATTCGGCCGGGATCTTGCCGTCGATGCTTTCGTTCAGGGTGCCGTCGAGGTTGAACACCTGACAGGCCGGCAATACAGCGGCGTTCTTGTCGAAAATGTTCAGCAGCGGCAGGTTGTGGCGCTTGCCGACTTCGTAATCGTTGAAATCGTGGGCCGGGGTGATTTTCACGCAGCCGGTGCCGAATTCAGGATCGCAGTAATCATCGGCGATGATCGGAATGCGGCGGCCGACCAGCGGCAGCTCGACAAACTTGCCGATCAGGGCTTGGTAGCGTTCATCGTTCGGGTTAACGGCTACGGCGGCGTCGCCGAGCATGGTTTCCGGGCGAGTAGTCGCGACGATCAGGTAATCGTTGCCTTCAGCGGTCCTGGCGCCATCGGCCAGTGGGTATTTCAGGTTCCACAGGAAACCTTTCTCGTCGTGGTTTTCCACTTCGAGGTCCGAAATCGCCGTGTGCAACTTGGTGTCCCAGTTGACCAGGCGCTTGCCGCGGTAGATCAGGCCGTCTTCGTGCAGGCGCACAAAGGCTTCTTTCACGGCTTCCGAGAGGCCGTCGTCCATGGTGAAACGCTCGCGGCCCCAGTCCACGGACGAGCCGAGACGGCGGATCTGACGGCTGATGTTGCCGCCGGACTGATCCTTCCATTCCCAGACTTTCTCGAGGAATTTCTCACGGCCCAGATCGTGACGATTCTGGCCCTGGGCTTCGAGTTGGCGCTCCACCAGCATTTGCGTGGCGATACCGGCGTGGTCGGTACCCGGCTGCCACAGGGTGTTACGACCCTGCATGCGGCGGAAACGGATCAGGGCGTCCATGATCGCGTTGTTGAAGCCGTGACCCATGTGCAGGCTGCCGGTGACGTTCGGCGGCGGGATCATGATGGTGTAGGACTCGCCCGCGCCTTGCGGGGCGAAGTAATTCTCTGACTCCCAGGTGTTGTACCAGGAAGTTTCAATGGCGTGCGGCTGGTAGGTCTTATCCATGCGCGGCGGGACCCTATTGGCATTTATTCAGGAAAAGCCGGCAAGTATAGCGGGGCATGGGGCGTAGGGCGAGCGGGTGCAGACAGGGCGCTTGATCAATTACAGCGCAGATCCAATGTGGGAGCGGGCTTGCTCGCGAAGGGGCCATCACCTTCAGCATTGATGTTGGCTGATATATCGCTTTCGCGAGCAAGCCCGCTCCCACAAGGAGGCGGGGGTTATTCGTATTGGCTAAGGAGGCGTTCCATCCGCGCGCTGAGGCGGCGTTTGATTTCGGTTTCGATGTGCGGGGCGAAGTCGTCGATCACGTCTTGCATGATCAATTGCGCGGCGGCGCGCAGTTCGTCTTCCAGGTGCAGCAGCTCGTCGGCGCTCTTGCTGGCGGCGGGTGCCGGTTGGGCGGCAGGGGCTGCTGGGGCGGGTGGCGTCGGTTCGAGAATCGGCGGGCTGGCGCCGACGGTATCGAACAGCATCGGAATCTGTTCCTGGTCACCTTCCTCGACCGTGTCGGTGAGCAAGGGCGGTTGCAGGTTGTCGTCGCCGAGCAATTGACGGATCGACTCGAGGTCGTCCAGCAGGTGCGCGGACTTTTGCAGCGGTTTTGGAGTGTCCATCGGAATGCTCAGAGTCGCTGTAAACGGTGATCTTGCAAAGGATAGCCCTGTTCGCGGTAGAAACGGAAACTCTCCCGCGCAGCCGTACGTATCGTCGGATCTTCCACCACCACTTCCGCCACTCGGGCGAATTTGTTGGCGAATGCCGGGACTTTCAGGGCGAGATTGACCAGCAGGTCCTGATGCGGACCGCAGTCATCGCCAAGGCCCAACACAATCAAACCGTCCGGCTCATTTTCGGCGGGGCCGTGGGGCACAAAGCTTTCGCCCTTGAAGGCCCACAAACGCGCATCGAGATCGTCGCGCTGGACAGCATCGCTGCAATGCAGATAGATGCGGTGACCCATGCGCCAGGCTTTTTCGGTGAGCTTGCAGGCAAAGTCCAGCCGCGCCGAAGGATCGGCGCTGGGCAGGATATAGAAGTCGACTTTGGTCATTGCGGTTCCTGAGCCAAGGGCGGCGTCACCCGAAAGCAACGCGGCCCAAGGTCATCGGTTTCAGGCTTTGGCGCGGTCCAGCAGGTATTGGGTCAGCAATGGAACCGGACGGCCAGTGGCGCCCTTGTCCTTGCCGCCGCTGGTCCAGGCCGTGCCGGCGATGTCCAGGTGCGCCCAGTTGAGGTTCTTGGTGAAGCGCGACAGGAAGCAGGCCGCGGTGATGGTGCCGGCTTTCGGGCCGCCAATGTTGGCGATGTCGGCGAACGGGCTGTCCAGCTGTTCCTGATACTCATCGAACAGCGGCAGTTGCCAGGCGCGATCGTCAGCCGATTGGCCAGCGCTCAGGAGTTGGCCGATCAGTTCGTCGTTGTTGCCCAACAGGCCCGACGTGTGGGAACCCAGGGCAACGACGCAAGCGCCGGTCAGGGTCGCGATGTCGATCACTGCTTGCGGCTTGAAGCGCTCGGAGTAGGTCAGGGCGTCGCACAGCACCAGACGGCCTTCGGCGTCGGTGTTGAGGATTTCCACGGTCTGGCCGCTCATGGTGGTGACGATGTCGCCAGGACGCGAAGCATTGCCGCTCGGCATGTTCTCGGCGCAGGCCAGGATGCACACCAGGTTGATCGGCAGTTTCAGCTCGAGCACGGCACGCAGCGTACCGAATACGCTGGCAGCGCCGCCCATGTCGTACTTCATTTCATCCATGCCGGCGCCCGGTTTCAGGCTGATGCCGCCAGTGTCAAAGGTGATGCCTTTGCCGACCAGCGCATACGGCTTCTCGGATTTCTTGCCGCCGTTGTATTGCATGACGATCAGGCGCGGTGGCTGGGCGCTGCCCTGGCCCACGGCGTAGAACGAGCCCATGCCCAGGTCCTTGATCTTCTTCTCATCAAGGACTTCGACTTTCAGGCTCTTGAATTCTTTGCCCAGGTTCTTCGCTTGCTCACCGAGGAAGGTCGGGTGGCAGATGTTCGGCGGCAGGTTACCCAGGTCGCGGGTGAACGCCATGCCGTTGGCGATGGCAGTGGCGTGGGCCACGGCGCGCTCGACTTCAGCCTGTGCAGCCTTGATGGTCACCAGGGTGACTTTCTTCAGGATGCGAGGTTCGGCTTTCTGGCTCTTGAACTGATCGAACGTGTATTCGCCGTCCACCAGGGTTTCGGCCAGCAGGCGAGTTTTGCCGTAGCTGTCACGGCCTTTGACCACGACTTCGTCCAAGGCCAGCACCGCATCGCTGCCGCCCAGGCCTTTAAGGGTGTTGAGGATGCCGGCAATGATCTTGCGGAACGGGCGGTCGCCCAGCTCTTCGTCTTTGCCCACGCCCACCAGCAGCACGCGTTCGGCCTTGAGGTTCGGCAGGCTGTGCAGCAATAGACTCTGACCGACTTTGCCAGCCAGGTCGCCGCGCTTGAGCACAGCGCTGATGGCACCACCGCTCAGTTCGTCGAGTTGTTTGGCAACGGCGCCGAGCTTGCGGCCTTCGCCGACGGCGACCACCAGAGTGGCGGTTTTCAACGTTTCTGGGCTAACGCTTTTTACAACCAGTTCCATGTCCGGGTCCCTGAATTAATGGTCAACACGCAAGAGCTCGACAGCATGCATTCGAGCTTGCTTATAAATTGAAAGACGCAGGTCACGGCCCGCGACAAAGGCCGCAGTTTGAACCTCGTGCCCCGAGCCTGACAACCCTCGGTTGTACGATCTTCAGCGCTTTACCCGCCTGCTTGAGCATGCGCAGTGACAGGCGCACCCAATCACAGGATAATGCGCCAACTTTTTCGGCAGCTCTGCCCTGCGGGCCGTCTGATACGTTTGCTTGTTTGGCCGCCTTAGCCTGACAACCCTGGAGTGTCTGGTTTGATCGTCTTCCGTTACCTATCCCGCGAAGTCCTGTTGACCTTGAGCGCCGTCAGCGCTGTGCTGCTGGTCATCATCATGAGCGGTCGCTTCATCAAGTACCTCGCCCAGGCGGCCTCTGGCCTCCTGGACCCGGGCTCGCTATTCCTGATCATGGGCTTTCGTCTGCCGGGTTTCCTGCAGCTGATTTTGCCTTTGGGCCTGTTTCTCGGAATCCTGCTGGCCTACGGTCGCCTGTACCTTGAAAGCGAAATGACGGTGCTGTCGGCCACCGGCATGAGCCAGCAGCGTCTGTTTGCCATGACCCTTTTTCCAGCCACCCTGGTCGCACTGGTGGTGGCATGGCTGAGCCTGAGCCTGGCACCGCAAGGCGCCAATCAGTTCCAGTTGCTGTTGAACAAGCAGGATGCCCTGACCGAGTTCGACACCCTCGAGCCGGGTCGCTTTCAGGCGCTGCGTGACGGGACGCGGGTGACCTACACCGAAACGCTGTCGGATGATCGCATCAACCTCGGCGGCGTATTCATTTCGCAGAAAAACGTCAATTCCGATAACAAGGATCGCGGGATTTCCGTGCTGGTGGCCGAGAAGGGCCGTCAGGAAATTCGGCCCGACGGTAACCGTTACCTGATTCTCGACAATGGCTATCGCTATGACGGCAATCCGGGTCAGGCCGACTATCGGGCGATCAAGTACGAGGAGTACGGCGTCTTGCTGCCCAAGCCGGATGTCAGCGACGAAGTGACTGACCGTGACGCGATGCCCACCAGTTCCCTGATCAGCAGCGATGACATCCGTTTGCATACCGAGCTGCAATGGCGTTTGTCCTTGCCATTGCTGGTCTTCATCGTGACCTTGATGGCGGTGCCGTTGTCGCGGGTCAATCCGCGTCAGGGCCGTTTCCTCAAGCTGTTGCCGGCGATCCTTCTATATATGGCTTACCTGTCCATCCTGATTGCCGCTCGCGGCGCCCTTGAAAAGGGCAAAATCCCGCCAGCTCTGGGGTTGTGGTGGGTGCATGCAATCTTCCTGGCCATCGGCCTGGGCTTGCTCTATTGGGAAACCTTGCAGTTGAAGCTGGCGAGTCGTCGCAGTGCGCTGGAGGTGGCTCGTGGATAAGCTCGATCGCTACATTGGTAGCAGCGTGTTCGTGGCAATTCTGGCGGTACTGGGGATCATTCTCGGTCTGGCGACGCTGTTCGCGTTCATCGATGAAATGAGTGAGGTCAGCGATACCTACACCTTGGTCGACGTGTTGAGTTATGTCCTGCTGACCGCGCCGCGTCGTCTTTACGACATGTTGCCGATGGCTGCACTGATCGGTTGCCTGATCGGCCTCGGCAGTCTCGCCAGTCACAGCGAGCTGACCATCATGCGTGCTGCGGGCGTGTCGATCGGGCGCATCGTCTGGGCGGTCATGAAGCCAATGCTGATCCTGATGGTGGTGGGTGTGCTGATCGGCGAATACGTTGCGCCGGCCACCGAAGTCACCGCTCAGGCCAATCGCTCCCTGGCCCAGGGCAGCGGCGACGCGCAAAGCGCCAAGCATGGCCTGTGGCACCGTCAGGGGGACGAGTTCATTCACGTCAACTCCGTGCAGCCAAACGGTTTGCTGTATGGCGTGACCCGTTATCGCTTCGACGATCAGCGCCACATGCTGTCCTCGAGCTTCGCCAAGCGCGCCGAATTCGACAAGGATCACTGGCAGCTCAGCGATGTCACGACCACGTTATTCCATGACAAGAACACCGAAGTGGTGACCGCTCCGGTCGAGCGCTGGAACGTGGCGCTGAGCCCGCAACTGCTGGATACCGTGGTGATGTCGCCCGATTCGCTGTCGATCAGTGGTCTGTGGGGGTACATCCACTACCTGGCTGAGCAGGGTTTGAGCAATGGTCGTTACTGGCTGGCATTTTGGGTCAAGGTGTTGCAACCGCTGGTCACCGCCGCGCTGGTGCTGATGGCGATTTCCTTCATCTTCGGTCCGTTGCGCTCGGTGACCCTCGGTCAGCGGGTGTTCACTGGCGTGCTGGTGGGCTTCACCTTCCGTATCGTTCAGGATTTGCTCGGTCCTTCGAGCCTGGTCTTCGGCTTCTCGCCACTGTTTGCGGTGCTTATTCCGGCGGGTGTTTGTGCCTTGGCCGGGGTCTGGTTGTTGCGCCGGGCCGGTTGATTCAGGGTTTCTCCTGACGTTGCAGGTCACTCAAAACGCCCCTGTCGCAAGACCGGGGCGTTTTTGTAGGCGCCGTCTGACCTGCGAACGTGACGCTTGCGCCGTGGATCAGGTACAATTCCCGGCTATTTTTCGGCGGGCTATGCCTGCAGCCTTTTTGAGTGTTGATCCGTGAGTGATTTGAGTCATATCCGCAATTTCTCCATCATCGCCCACATTGACCATGGCAAGTCGACGCTGGCCGATCGCTTCATCCAGATGTGTGGCGGCCTTGCCGAGCGCGAAATGGAAGCCCAGGTTCTGGACTCCATGGACCTGGAGCGTGAACGCGGGATCACCATCAAGGCCCACAGCGTCACCCTGTATTACACCGCTCGCGATGGCATCAAGTACCAGCTGAACTTCATTGACACCCCGGGCCACGTCGACTTCACCTATGAAGTCAGCCGGTCGCTGGCGGCCTGTGAAGGCGCGTTGCTGGTGGTCGATGCCGGTCAGGGCGTTGAAGCGCAGTCGGTAGCCAACTGCTACACCGCCATTGAGCAGGGCCTGGAAGTGATGCCGGTCCTGAACAAGATCGACCTACCTCAGGCCGATCCGGACCGCGTGAAAGAAGAAATCGAAAAAATCATCGGCATCGATGCCACCGACGCGGTCGAGTGCAGTGCCAAGACCGGTCTGGGCGTCGACGAAGTGCTGGAGCGTCTGGTCAAGACCATTCCTGCGCCGACCGGCAACTATGAAGATCCGCTGCAAGCGCTGATCATCGACTCCTGGTTCGACAACTACCTGGGCGTTGTTTCCCTGGTTCGCGTGCGCCACGGTCGTGTGAAGAAGGGCGACAAGATCCTGGTCAAGTCCACCGGCAAGATCCACCTCGTGGACAGCGTCGGTGTCTTCAACCCGAAACACACCGCTACCGTTGACCTGAAGGCCGGCGAAGTGGGCTTCATCATCGCCGGCATCAAGGACATTCACGGTGCACCGGTCGGTGACACCCTGACCTTGAGCTCCACGCCGGACGTCGACGTGCTGCCAGGCTTCAAACGCATTCAGCCGCAGGTATACGCCGGCCTGTTCCCGGTCAGCTCCGACGACTTCGAAGATTTCCGTGAAGCCCTGCAAAAGCTCACGCTCAACGACTCGTCCCTGCAATACACCCCGGAAAGCTCCGACGCCCTGGGCTTCGGCTTCCGTTGCGGGTTCCTCGGCATGCTGCACATGGAAATCATCCAGGAGCGCCTGGAGCGCGAGTACGACCTGGACCTGATCACCACGGCGCCGACGGTGATTTTCGAGCTGCTGCTGAAAACCGGTGAAACGATTTACGTCGACAACCCGTCGAAGCTGCCAGACCTGTCCTCGATCGAAGACATGCGCGAGCCGATCGTGCGGGCCAATATTCTTGTGCCGCAAGAGCACCTCGGTAACGTCATTACCCTGTGTATCGAGAAGCGTGGCGTGCAACACGACATGCTGTTCCTCGGTACCCAGGTTCAAGTGACCTACGATTTGCCGATGAACGAAGTGGTCCTGGACTTCTTCGACCGTCTGAAATCCACCAGCCGTGGCTATGCTTCGCTGGATTACCATTTCGATCGTTATCAATCGGCTAATCTGGTGAAACTGGATGTGCTGATCAACGGTGACAAGGTCGACGCCCTGGCGTTGATCGTGCACAAGGATAACGCGCACTACAAAGGTCGCCAGCTGACCGAGAAGATGAAAGAACTGATTCCACGTCAGATGTTCGACGTCGCGATCCAGGCCGCCATTGGCGGGCAGATCATTGCGCGGACTTCCGTCAAGGCACTCAGAAAGAACGTATTGGCCAAATGCTACGGCGGTGACGTTAGCCGTAAGAAAAAGCTGCTGGAAAAGCAAAAGGCCGGTAAAAAACGCATGAAGCAAGTCGGTAACGTGGAAATTCCACAAGAAGCCTTCCTTGCAGTGCTCAGGTTGGATAGTTAGGTCCTATGTCACTAAATTTCCCGCTGTTGCTGGTCATCGCCGTGTTCGTCTGCGGCCTGTTGGCGTTGCTCGATCTGCTGTTCCTGGCGCCACGGCGCCGGGCTGCCATTAACTCTTACCAGGGTAGCGTCAGCCAGGCTGACATGGTGGTGCTCGAGAAACTGAACAAAGAGCCGCTGCTGGTCGAATACGGCAAGTCGTTCTTCCCGGTGTTGTTCATCGTGCTGGTGCTGCGTTCGTTCCTGGTGGAACCGTTCCAGATTCCTTCGGGCTCGATGAAACCTACACTGGATGTTGGCGACTTCATTCTGGTGAACAAGTTTTCTTACGGGATCCGCTTGCCGGTGATCGACAAGAAAGTCATCGAAGTCGGTGATCCACAGCGCGGCGATGTGATGGTGTTCCGCTACCCGAGCGATCCGAACGTCAACTACATTAAACGTGTGGTGGGCCTGCCGGGTGACCAGATTCGTTACACCGCCGACAAGCGTCTGTTCGTCAACGGTGAGTCGATTGCCGAACAACTGGTCGGCTCCGAGCCGGGCACGTTGGGCAGCGCTGAGCTCTACAAGGAAAAACTCGGCGTCGCCGAGCACCTGATCCGCAAGGAAATGAGCCGCTATCGTGCATCGCCGGACCATACATGGACCGTGCCTGCCGGGCACTACTTCATGATGGGCGACAACCGCGACAACTCGAACGACAGTCGCTACTGGGATGATCCGAGCATTCCCAAGGATCTGCTGGGCATGGTTCCCGACAAGAATATCGTCGGCAAGGCCTTTGCAGTCTGGATGAGCTGGCCGGAACCCAAACTCAGTCACCTGCCGAATTTCTCGCGGGTTGGCCTGATCAAGTAATCACACACGGCGCTGTTGAACACAGCGCCGAATGCATTTCTGGAGTCGGCACAATCGGCGCCAGACGCATGAAAACAATGATATTCAGGACGTAATTTTTGAACACAGCGTTAATTGTCCCAAGCCTGCGCCGCACCACGGCGATGGCGGTGGAATCCAGCCACGAACTCAGCGTGGGTACACCGTGAGCGTCTCCTTAAGCCGTCTAGAGCGTCAGCTCGGCTACACCTTCAAGGATCAGGAACTGATGGTCCTGGCCCTGACTCACCGCAGCTTTGCCGGGCGTAACAACGAACGCCTGGAGTTCCTCGGTGATGCCATCCTTAACTTCGTCGCTGGCGAGGCGCTGTTCGATCGCTTCCCGCTGGCCCGCGAAGGTCAATTGTCGCGCTTGCGCGCACGCCTGGTGAAAGGCGAGACCCTGGCCGTACTGGCTCGCGGTTTCGATCTGGGCGAATACCTGCGCCTGGGTTCCGGTGAGTTGAAAAGCGGCGGGTTCCGTCGCGAGTCGATTCTGGCCGACGCCCTTGAAGCGCTGATTGGTGCGATCTACCTGGATGCCGGCATGGACATGGCACGCGAACGCGTGCTGGCCTGGCTGGCCGGGGAGTTCGAAGGCCTGACGCTGGTCGACACCAATAAAGATCCTAAAACCCGTCTGCAAGAGTTCTTGCAGTCCCGTGGTTGCGAACTGCCGCGTTACGAAGTGGTGGATATCCAGGGTGAGCCGCATTGCCGGACGTTCTTCGTCGAATGTGAAATCACCTTACTGAATGAAAAAAGCCGAGGTCAGGGTGTGAGCCGTCGTATTGCCGAACAGGTAGCGGCCGCTGCAGCACTGATTGCCCTGGGCGTGGAGAATGGCCATGACTGATTCAACTGCAACTCGCTGTGGCTATGTCGCCATCGTCGGCCGTCCCAACGTGGGCAAGTCCACGCTGCTGAACCACATCCTCGGCCAGAAGCTGGCGATCACCTCGCGCAAGCCTCAGACCACTCGCCACAACATGCTCGGCATCAAGACCGAGGGCGCCGTGCAGGCGATCTACGTCGACACCCCCGGCATGCACAAAGGTGGCGAGAAAGCCCTGAACCGCTACATGAACAAGACCGCTTCGGCAGCGTTGAAAGACGTCGACGTAGTGATCTTCGTGGTTGACCGCACCAAGTGGACCGACGAAGACCAGATGGTCCTCGAGCGCGTTCAATACGTGACCGGTCCGCTGATCGTGGCGCTGAACAAGACTGACCGCATCGAAGACAAAGCCGAACTGATGCCGCACTTGACCTGGTTGCAGGAACAGTTGCCGAACGCGCAGATCATGCCGATCTCGGCGCAGCACGGTCATAACCTCGAAACGCTGGAGCGTGTGATTGCCGGTTACCTGCCGGAAAACGATCACTTCTTCCCGGAAGACCAGATCACCGACCGCAGCAGCCGCTTCCTCGCCGCTGAACTGGTACGCGAGAAAATCATGCGCCAGATGGGCGCCGAGCTGCCGTACCAGATCACCGTCGAAATCGAAGAGTTCAAGCAACAGGGCAAAACCCTGCACATCCATGCCTTGATCCTCGTTGAACGCGACGGCCAGAAGAAAATCATCATTGGCGACAAGGGTGAGCGGATCAAGCGCATCGGCACCGAGGCACGCAAGGACATGGAGTTGCTGTTCGACTCCAAGATCATGCTCAACCTCTGGGTGAAAGTGAAAGGCGGCTGGTCCGACGATGAACGCGCCTTGCGTTCGCTGGGTTACGGCGACCTGTAACACCGGGTTCCAGATACACCCGAGAAACCTTGTGGGAGCGGGCTTGCTCGCGAAAGCGATGTAACATTCAGCATTGATGTTGACTGTTACATCGCTTTCGCGAGCAAGCCCGCTCCCACATTAGTTTTGGGTTGTCTGAAAAACTGCATTCCTTCATTGAGAACTCCATGTCCCAACCCATCGGCCAACCCGCCTTCGTGCTCCACTCCCGCGCTTACCGCGAGAACAGCGCGCTGGTGGATTTCCTCACGCCGCAAGGCCGGCTACGGGCGGTGTTGCGCAGTGCGCGGGGCAAGGCCGGGACGTTGGCGCGGCCGTTCGTGCCGCTGGAAGTGGAGTTCCGTGGCCGTGGTGAGCTGAAGAATGTCGGGCGCATGGAAAGCGCTGGCGTCTCAACTTGGCTCAATGGTGAGGCGCTGTTCAGCGGTCTCTACCTCAATGAGCTGTTGATTCGGCTGTTGCCCTCCGAAGACCCGCATCCGGCTGTGTTTGACCACTACGCCGCGACCCTGCTTGCGCTTGCCGAAGGCCGTCCGCTGGAGCCTTTGTTGCGATCCTTCGAATGGCGGCTGCTGGATGACTTGGGTTACGGCTTCGCTCTGACTACTGACATCCATGGCGAGCCCATCGCGCCGGACGGTCTCTACCGTCTGCAAGTGGACGCGGGGCTCGAGCGGGTCTACCTGCTGCAACCCGGTCTGTTCAACGGCACCGAACTGTTGGCCATGGCCGATGCAGATTGGTCTGCCCCTGGCGCGCTATCGGCAGCCAAGCGATTGATGCGCCAGGCACTGGCGGTTCATCTGGGCGGTCGTCCCTTGGTAAGTCGCGAGTTGTTTCGCAAGCCGTAGGGTCTGTTGATGCTTGGCAGCGCCCGGCGCGGTCGCTGCCAAACATCAACAGACCCTATCTCCCCGTGTATGCTGTGCACCGAACTTTCCCTTCTTCAGGAGCGCTTCCGTGACCACCAGCAATCGCATTCTTCTTGGCGTGAACATCGACCACGTTGCCACCCTGCGTCAGGCCCGGGGCACTCGCTATCCGGATCCGGTCAAGGCTGCACTGGACGCGGAAGAGGCGGGCGCTGACGGCATAACCGTGCACCTGCGCGAAGACCGTCGGCACATTCAGGAGCGCGACGTGTTGCTGCTCAAGGATGTGCTGCAAACCCGCATGAACTTCGAAATGGGCGTGACCGAAGAGATGATGGCGTTTGCCGAACGCATTCGTCCGGCGCACATTTGCCTGGTACCGGAAACCCGTCAAGAGCTGACGACCGAAGGTGGTCTGGACGTGGCGGGGCAGGAAGCACGGATTAAAGCCGCGGTGGATCGCCTGTCAAAGATCGGCTGTGAAGTGTCGCTGTTCATTGATGCTGACGAGCGGCAGATCGAAGCATCCCGTCGTGTTGGTGCGCCGGCTATTGAGCTGCATACCGGCCGTTACGCCGATGCCGAGACGCCGACCTATGTGGCTGAAGAGCTCAAGCGTGTGGCGGATGGCGTGGCATTTGGTCTGGCTCAAGGTTTGATCGTCAACGCTGGCCACGGTCTGCACTATCACAACGTTGAAGCTGTAGCGGCGATCAAAGGCATCAACGAACTGAACATCGGTCACGCGCTGGTGGCTCATGCGTTGTTCGTCGGGTTCAAGTCGGCGGTATCGGAGATGAAAGCACTGATTCTGGCCGCCGCAAAAGCCTAAAGCCAAACACAAATTCAATTGTGGGAGCGGGCTTGCTCGCGAATGCGGTGTATCAGTCAAAGTTGATGTCGACTGACACACCGCATTCGCGAGCAAGCCCGCTCCCACATTTGATTGGTGGTGGCCGTTAAAGCTGTGGGGTTTCCGGATTCGGCTTGGTCTTGTCGACCCCCGGCACATGCAGGTTGCCCTCGGCGACCTGATTGCCTTCAAGCTGCGGCTGCGTCACCCAGGTCAGGATGTCGTAGTAGCGGCGGATGTTCGCCACAAAGTGAACGGGTTCGCCGCCACGGGCATAACCGTAACGGGTTTTGCTGAACCACTTCTTCTCGGACAGGCGCGGCAGGATCTTTTTCACGTCCAGCCACTTGTCCGGGTTCAGTCCTTCCTTGGCCGCCAGCTTGCGCGCGTCATCCAGATGACCGCTGCCAACGTTGTAGGCCGCCAGCGCAAACCATGTGCGATCCGGCTCCTGGATCGACTCATCCAGCTGATCCTTCATGTAGGCCAGGTACTTGGCGCCACCCATGATGCTTTGTTTGGGGTCGAGTCGATTGGACACACCCATGGCCTGCGCAGTGTTCTGGGTCAGCATCATCAGGCCGCGCACGCCGGTCTTCGACGTGACGGCCGCTTGCCATAGCGATTCCTGATAACCGATCGCGGCCAGCAGGCGCCAGTCGACTTTCTCTTTCTTGGCGTATGCCTTGAAGTGCTGTTCGTATTTGGGCAGACGTTGCTGCAAGTGTTGGGCGAAGGTGGTGGCGCCCATGTAACCCAGTACATCGACGTGCCCGTAATAGCGGTCTTTCAGACGTTGCAGGGTGCCGTTTTTCTTCACCTTGTCGAGGTAGTCGTTGATCTCGTTGAGCAAGCTGTTGTCGTCGCCAGCGGCCACCGCCCAGCTCTGGTTGCTGGCATCACCGAGGTCGAAGGCCACTTGTATGTTGGGGAAGTAGACCTGGTTCATCGCGACTTCGTTTGAATCGACCAGGGTCAGGTCTATCTGACCTTCATCGACCATCCGCAGCAAGTCGACGACTTCAACGGCGTCGGACTCTTCGTATTCAATGCCGGGATACTTCTTTTTCAGCTCCGCCAATTGCTCGGCGTGGGTGCTGCCCTTGAGCACCATGATCTTCTTGCCCACCAGATCCTTCGCGTCGGTCGGCCGCGATTGGCCGTTGCGATAGATGACCTGCGGGGTGACTTCGAGATAGGAGTGGGAAAACCGCACCTGCTGTTTGCGTTTGTCGCTGCTGACCAGGCCGGCAGCAGCGATCACCGGGCCGTTGGGTTTGCCTACCTGATTAAACAGGTCGTCGAGGTTGTCGGCGGTTTCGATTTTGAGTTCCACCCCCAGATCGTCGGCGAAGCGCTTCACCAGCTCGTATTCGAAGCCGGTTTCACCGTTGCGATCCTGAAAGTAGGTGGCGGGGCTGTTACGGGTAACCACCCGCAGCACGCCATCCTCCTTTACGCGCTCCAGCGTGTTGGGTTTATCAACACAGCCACTGAGCACCAGGAAGAGTCCGGTTGCGATCAGCCATTTGGCGAACCGCGGACGCAAAGCCGTTGGGGAAAACATCTGCGCAGTATACGCAAAGGACCACGAGCGCCATATCTCGACAGCGAAGGGCTTGTCTGCTAGGCAATTGAAAACCGCTCCGGACCCCGCAGGAATGGGCCCGAGCAGCATTTTGTGACAGAAAAAATATCGCTCGGCGTGCGCCTGTTTTATGTCCGAAGACCCGGCCCGACGCCCGGGTGCAGCCGCCCGTACCGTTTCGGGTGATGTCGCGGCCTGTTTAGGCTAGAATGCACGGCCTCAAAGCACACCCCTTCCCGAGGCTGTCCCGAAGATGTTGATCCTGCGCGGCGCTCCTGCCCTTTCTGCCTTTCGCCACAGCAAACTCCTTGAGCAACTGAGCCAGAAAGTTCCGGCTGTCAGTGGCTTGTATGCTGAATTCGCTCACTTCGCCGAAGTTACCGGCGTCCTGACCGGCGACGAACAGCAGGTGCTCGCGCGCCTTCTGAAGTACGGCCCAAGTGTTCCGGTACAAGAGCCGACCGGTCGTCTGTTCCTGGTTTTGCCGCGTTTCGGCACCATCTCGCCATGGTCCAGTAAAGCCAGCGACATCGCTCGCAACTGCGGCCTGACGAAAATCCAACGCCTGGAGCGCGGCATCGCGTTCTACGTGGCCGGCCAGTTCAGCGACGCCGAAGCGCAGTTGATCTGCGATGCGCTGCACGACCGCATGACCCAGATCGTCCTCGGCAACCTTGAACAAGCCGCCGGCCTGTTCAGCCATGCCGAGCCGAAACCGCTGACCGCGATCGACGTGCTGGGTGGCGGCCGCGCCGCGCTGGAAAAAGCCAACACCGAGCTGGGCCTGGCCCTGGCCGAAGACGAGATCGACTACCTGGTCAACGCCTTCATCGGCTTGAAGCGCAACCCCCACGACATCGAACTGATGATGTTCGCCCAGGCGAACTCCGAGCACTGCCGTCACAAGATCTTCAACGCCAGTTGGGACATCGACGGTCAGAGCCAGGAAAAAAGCCTGTTCGGCATGATCAAGAACACCTACGTGATGCACAGCGAAGGCGTTCTGTCGGCTTATAAGGACAACGCTTCGGTGATCGTCGGCAACGTCGCCGGTCGTTTCTTCCCGGACCCTGAAACCCGCCAGTACGGCGCGGTGCAGGAACCGGTGCACATCCTGATGAAAGTCGAAACGCACAACCACCCAACCGCAATTGCCCCGTTCCCGGGCGCTTCCACCGGTTCCGGTGGCGAGATTCGCGACGAAGGCGCAACCGGTCGCGGTGCCAAGCCAAAGGCTGGCCTGACCGGTTTCACCGTGTCCAACCTGCAAATCCCGGGCTTCGAACAGCCGTGGGAAGTGCCGTACGGCAAGCCTGAGCGCATCGTTACCGCGCTGGACATCATGATCGAAGGCCCACTGGGTGGCGCCGCGTTCAACAACGAATTCGGTCGTCCGGCCCTGACCGGTTACTTCCGTACCTTCGAACAGTCGATCACCACCCCGCGTGGCGACGAAGTTCGCGGTTACCACAAGCCGATCATGCTGGCCGGCGGTATGGGTAACATCCGTGCCGAACACGTGCAGAAAGGCGAGATCACCGTTGGCTCCAAGCTGATCGTGCTCGGCGGCCCGGCAATGCTGATCGGCCTGGGCGGCGGCGCGGCTTCCTCCATGGCCACCGGCACCAGCTCGGCAGACCTGGACTTCGCTTCCGTACAGCGCGAAAACCCGGAAATGGAACGTCGCTGCCAGGAAGTCATCGACCGTTGCTGGCAGTTGGGTGAACACAACCCGATCAGCTTCATCCACGACGTCGGCGCGGGCGGTCTGTCCAACGCCTTCCCGGAACTGGTCAACGATGGCAACCGTGGCGGTCGCTTCGAACTGCGCAACATTCCTAACGACGAGCCGGGCATGGCCCCGCACGAAATCTGGAGTAACGAATCCCAGGAACGCTACGTTCTGGCGGTCGGTCCGGCTGACTTCGAACGCTTCCAGGCGATCTGCGAACGCGAGCGTTGCCCGTTTGCGGTCGTCGGCGAAGCCACTGCCGAGCCGCAACTGACGGTCACCGACAGTCACTTCGGCAACAGCCCGGTGGACATGCCACTCGAAGTGCTGCTGGGCAAAGCCCCGCGCATGCACCGTTCGGCCGTTCGCGAAAATGAACTGGGCGACGATTTCGATCCGTCGACGCTTGAGATTGCAGACTGCGTCGAACGCGTTCTGCATCACCCGGCCGTGGCCAGCAAAAGCTTCCTGATCACCATCGGCGACCGCACCATCACCGGCCTCGTGGCTCGTGATCAGATGGTCGGCCCGTGGCAGGTTCCGGTGGCCGACGTTGCCGTCACCGCCACCAGCTTCGACGTCTACACCGGTGAAGCCATGGCCATGGGCGAGCGCACTCCGCTGGCACTGCTGGACGCTCCAGCGTCGGGCCGTATGGCCATCGGCGAAACCCTGACCAACATCGCGGCTTCGCGCATCAACAAAATTTCCGACATCAAACTGTCGGCCAACTGGATGTCCGCTGCCGGTCACCCAGGTGAAGACGCGCGTTTGTATGACACCGTGAAAGCGGTCGGCATGGAGTTGTGCCCGGACCTCGGTATCACCATCCCGGTGGGCAAGGACTCCATGTCCATGGCCACGCGCTGGAACGACGAAGGCGTCGACAAGACCGTGACCTCGCCGATGTCCCTGATCGTGACCGGTTTTGCGCCTGTGGCTGACATCCGTCAGACCCTGACGCCGGAACTGCGCATGGACAAGGGCACCACCGACCTGATCCTGATCGATCTGGGCCGTGGCCAGAACCGTATGGGCGCCTCGATCCTGGCTCAGGTTCACGGCAAGCTCGGTTCGCAAGCGCCGGACGTCGACGATGCCGAAGACCTCAAAGCCTTCTTCGCCGTGATTCAGGGCCTCAACGCCGACGGTCACCTGCTGGCTTACCACGACCGCTCCGACGGTGGTCTGTTGACCAGCACCGTGGAAATGGCTTTCGCCGGCCATTGCGGTCTGAGCCTGAACCTCGACGGTCTGGCAGAGACTTCTGCCGACATCGCCGCGATCCTGTTCAACGAAGAACTGGGCGCCGTGATCCAGGTTCGCCAGGACGCTACTCCAGACATCCTCGCGCAGTTCAGCGCTGCCGGTCTGGGCGAGTGCGTGTCGGTGATCGGTCAGCCGATGAACAACGGCCAGATCAGCATCACCTTCAACGGCGAAACCGTGTTCGAAGGTCAGCGTCGTCTGCTGCAACGTCAGTGGGCTGAGACCAGCTACCAGATCCAGCGTCTGCGCGATAACGCCGACTGCGCCGAACAAGAGTTCGACGTGCTGCTGCAAGAAGACAACCCGGGCCTGAGCGTCAAACTCAGCTACGACGTCAACCAGGACGTCGCCGCGCCTTACATCAAGAAAGGCATCCGCCCACAGGTTGCCGTGCTGCGTGAGCAGGGCGTCAACGGTCAGGTGGAAATGGCGGCTGCGTTCGACCGCGCCGGTTTCAACGCGATCGACGTGCACATGAGCGACATTCTGGCCGGCCGTGTCGACCTGAACGAGTTCAAAGGCCTGGTGGCGTGCGGTGGTTTCTCCTACGGCGACGTTCTCGGCGCCGGCGAAGGCTGGGCCAAATCCGCGCTGTTCAACAGCCGTGCTCGCGATGCGTTCCAGGGCTTCTTCGAACGTACCGACAGCTTCACCCTCGGCGTGTGCAACGGTTGCCAGATGATGTCCAACCTGCACGAGCTGATCCCGGGCAGCGAGTTCTGGCCGCACTTTGTGCGTAACCGTTCCGAGCAGTTCGAAGCTCGTGTGGCGATGGTTCAGGTCCAGGAATCGAACTCGATCTTCCTGCAGGGCATGGCCGGTTCGCGTATGCCGATCGCAATTGCTCACGGTGAAGGTCATGCCGAGTTCGCCAGCGAAGAAGCGTTGCTGGAAGCCGATCTGTCCGGTTGCGTGGCGATGCGTTTCGTCGACAACCACGGCAAGGTCACCGAAAACTACCCGGCCAACCCGAACGGCTCGCCGCGCGGGATCACCGGTTTGACCAGCCGCGACGGTCGCGTGACGATCATGATGCCGCACCCGGAACGTGTGTTCCGCGCCGTGCAGAACTCGTGGCGTTCGGAAGACTGGAACGAAGACGCACCCTGGATGCGTATGTTCCGTAATGCGCGCGTCTGGGTGAACTAAGAGCGGGTGAACTAAGCGCTGTGTACAAGCTCAGTTTTTTTGTTCCGGCCAGTCATGTGGAACAGGTCAAAAGTGCCGTATTCGCCGCCGGTGGCGGACGAATCGGCGCGTACGACCATTGCGCCTGGCAAGTGCTCGGCCTCGGCCAGTTTCGCCCGTTGGAGGGCAGTCAGCCGTTCATTGGGGACGCGGGGCAGGTCGAGCAGGTTGAGGAATGGAAGGTCGAGCTTGTGGTCAGTGACGAGTTGATTCGCGCTGTGGTGTTGGCTCTGAAGCAGAGTCATCCCTACGAGACGCCGGCTTATGAGGTGTGGCGGTTGGAGGATTTTTGATCTGCCTGCCGCTGAAATGAGAAACCCGCTGATGAAGATCAGCGGGTTTTTTTTGCCCGGGATTTGGACTGATGTACACAACTCAAACTGTGGGAGCTGGTTTGCCTTCGATGATGGCCTAATAGCCGTTTTCGTCGAGGTGTGCATACCTATTCTTGCGGTAACGGCTACATCACTCGATGAAATATCCGACAACCTTTTCAGGTTGTCCGTCGGAAGTCTCAAGTCCAGCCTTTGTCCATCACAAACACTTCAATCCACTTGAGGTTCAACGATGGAATTGCCGGACGCAATTACTCCCTGGGTTAACTCGAACACCGCGCTTGGGCAGGCGCTAATTTCGATGTTCAAATCAGTCGAACTGGAGCTAGTCGGTGAATGCGCAGAGCCAGGGGCGGTCAAAGTTGTCGTGTTCGGAGGGTGCGCCGTCCACCTCTACACTCATCACCGCGTGTCAACTGATGTTGATGCTGAGATCTATTATGCAAATCTTCCGCAGGGTCTTCACTTACAGACCTTACTCGCAGAAGTACCTGAACAATTCGTTGATGAGCAATCCGGCCGGTTAATGGAGCTGAACTACGACCTTCAGTACAACACCAGCTTCGGTCCCATTCATGAAGACTACTGGGAACGTAGTCTTCCTCTTGCAGATTTCTCCGTAGAGTCGCCGCTGCATGTCCATATTGCTGCTCCTGTCGACATCGCAATATCCAAACTAGGTAGAGCGACAGACCAGGATATCGGCGACGTCATGGCGCTGCTCCGGGCGGGTTTCATATTGACCACTGAACTCCGTCGTCTGGCATTGCAGGCAATTGATGTATATGTTGGCAACAAAGAGCCACCGACGTCCGTTCTCACTAACATATTGCAAGATTACCTGGAGACTACAGATGGCGACGCCCCTTAGCGGCCACGTCCTCTCATCCGCTTTGGACACCTTGGTCAAAAAACCGTTGAATCAAGCAGATGACGCTGCGTTGGTGCGCGCAGCTAAAGTTGTCTGGTATTCGGAGGATGATCTTGTGAGTGAAGTCGAAGCCTTCCTGAGCCTTCATTCTGACGAACTCGAAGTTCGCCGCGCAGGTTATTTGCTTGAGCGGTTCACGCGTTTTGCATGTGTTTCTGATAGCCGTGTATTGGAAACCTTCTGGGCTCTTAAGCTTTTTTTACGCTCTACGTCCAGACTGGAAGTGAGGTCGGAGGTAGCGACTGTTCCGCTTCGCAAGCGTCGCGATGAACTCGCGGCTTCTTGGGGACTGAGTGAGGGGCTTGGCCTGAAGGCTCAGACCCTCATGCCTTTCCAGACTCGACATTACGAAGCTGAGCAGCACGCCACGTCTGCTTGAGCTCATCCAATGCCTCATCGCGCGCAGGCTCGCTCCTGCATTGGTTCTATGTACGCCAATCCAATGTGGAAGCTGGCTTGCCTGCGAAGACTGACTATCAGGCACCCACAATTTAAACCTTGGCACTCACCTCACTGCGATTCAACAATGCCTCCAGTGCATCATTCAAGCTCGATGCCTTGTCGCCAATCAGCAGATGCCAAATCCCTCCCTCCAACTGACTGACGCCCTGGCAACCCAACGCCTTCAGATCACATTCCGACACTGCTTTGCCGTCCGCCAGTTGCAATCGAATCCGGGTCATGGCGATGCAGTCCATCTGCAACACGTTCTCGCCGCCGCCCAACGCATTCAGCCATTGCTGCGCTTCCAGCGGCGCCACCGCAGCTAGTTTCGGCGCGTCGATCACCGCAGCGGGGGAGGAAATGATCGCGCGCCCCAACGCAGGCATCGCCAAGCGAATCTCATCGGCAATGCTGTCTGCCATCGGCCCGACCACCACCTGCAAACTCCCACCCTTGCCCGGACGCACCACCGCCATCGCCCCCAGCGCTTTCAATTCCGCATCGTTCGCCTTGTTGCGATCCACCATGTCCAGCCGCAACCGAGTGGTGCAGGCACCCACGGTGATCAAATTCTGCGCACCCCCCAGCGCCTTGATGTAAGCGCCCGCCCGTTCGCTGTCGGCGACGACGACTTTGTCGCCCGTTGGAATGTCTTCACGCCCTGGGGTCTTGAGGTTGAAGCGGCGAATGCAGAAATCGAACACCACGTAGTAGATCACCGCATACGCCAGGCCGACCGGGACCATCAACCAGCCGTTGGTGGATTTCCCCCAGCCGAGAATCATGTCGATCAAACCACCGGAAAACGTAAACCCGAGGTGAATGTTCAGCAGGTTGGTGATCGCCATCGACAGGCCCGTCAGCAACGCATGCACCAGGTAAAGCAGCGGCGCGAGGAACATGAAGGCGAACTCGATCGGCTCAGTCACACCCGTTAAAAACGACGTCAGCGCCATCGACAGAAAGATCCCGCCCATGACCTTGCGGCGCTCCGGCGAAGCATTGCGGTACATCGCCAGGCAAGCGGCGGGCAGACCGAAGATCATCACCGGGAACATGCCGGTCATGAACTGGCCGCCCTTCGGGTCACCGGCGAAGTAGCGCGACAAGTCACCGGTGACGATGGCGCCGGTGGTCGGATCAGTGAAGTTGCCGAAGACAAACCACGCCATGTTGTTGAGGATGTGGTGCAGCCCGGTGACGATCAGCAGGCGGTTGAAAACGCCAAAGACGAACGCGCCGAAGCTGCCGCTCTCCATCATCAACGTGCCGAAGCTGTTGATGCCTTGTTGGATGGGCGGCCAGATCAAGCCGAAGATGACGCCCAGGCCGACGGCGGCGAACCCGGTGACAATCGGCACGAAGCGCCGGCCGCCAAAGAATGCCAGGTACTCCGGCAGTTTGATGTCCTTGAAACGGTTGTACAGCGCGCCCGCCATCAAGCCGCTGACGATCCCGGCGAGCATGCCCATGTTGATGCTCGCGTCGAGCACCTTGAGGGTGGAGATCATCACCAGGTAGCCAATGACTCCGGCCAGGCCTGCGGTGCCGTTGTTGTCCTTGGCGAAACCGACGGCGATGCCGATGGCGAAGATCATTGCCAGATTAGCGAAGATCACTTGGCCGGCGTCGTGGATGATCGCGATGTTCAGCAGGTCGGTGTCGCCCAGGCGCAGCAACAGGCCGGCGATCGGCAGGATCGCGATCGGCAGCATAAGCGCGCGGCCGAGGCGTTGCAGGCCTTCGATGAAGTAGTGGTACATGGCAGTTCTCCCTGTGTTCTTTTTGTTATAGAGCTGTTGTTCAGCTCAGAGGCCATTGCTGGTGACAGGCGTGACGCACCGAAGCGGCACTGCTCAACTTGAGCAAGTCCTGGCAGATGCGTCGGCATTCGGCGGCGTCGAGATGACGGACGCGGTCTTTGATTTCACCGATCTGCACCGGGCTGACCGACAGCTCGCTGACGCCCAGGCCAATCAGTACCGGCGTGGCCAGCGGATCGGAGGCGAGCGCGCCGCAGACACCGACCCAACGGTTATGCACCGCCGCACCGGCGCAGGTCTGGGCGATCAGCCGCAGCAGCGCCGGGTGCATGGCGTCTACCCGCGAAGCGAGGCCGGCGTGGTCGCGGTCCATGGCCAGGGTGTATTGCGACAAGTCGTTGGTGCCGATCGACAGGAAGTCCGCGTGTTCGGCCAGTTGCTCGGCCAGCAGTGCGGCGGCGGGGACTTCGATCATCACGCCTAACTCAGGGCGTTCACTCACACCGAGTTCAGTGCACAACGCCTCGAGACGCTGGCGGACGTGCAGCAACTCATCGACTTCAGTCACCATCGGCAGCAGGATCCGGCAACGCGACAGCGGATGGACATGCAGTAATGCGCGCAATTGCTGATCGAGGATTTCCGGACGAACCTGAGCCAGGCGAATGCCGCGCAGACCCAGCACAGGATTGGCTTCAGCCGGCAGCGGCAAATAGTCGAGTTGTTTGTCGCCGCCAACGTCGATGGTGCGAATGATCACCGACTTGTCGCCCATGGCGTCGAGCACGGCTTGATAGGCGGCACACTGTTCCTCTTCGTCCGGTGCGGTGTTGCGGTCGACGAAGAGAAACTCGGTACGCAGCAAGCCGACGCCGTCTGCACCATTGGCCAAGGCATCAGTCGCTTCAGCGCTGGAGGCCACATTGGCGGCGACTTCAATCTGCAAGCCGTCGAGCGTCAGCGCCGGGGTGTGAGCCTGAGCCTGTTGTTCGGCGCGACGCTGTTGATGATCGAGTTGCGCTTGATGCACTTCGGCCAAACGTTCGGCACTTGGCTTCAGTTCGAGACGACCGCCATCGGCATCCAGCACAACCGCTTGGCCTTGCTGCTGATCCAGCAGCGTAGAACCCAGCGCGACCATGCACGGCAGACCTTTGCCGCGAGCGAGAATCGCCACGTGGGAAGTCGCGCCACCCTCGGCCATGCACAACCCGGCAGCACCTTGCTGACTGAGTTGCAGCAGATCGGACGGGGTCAGTTCATGCGCGGCGACGATGGCGCCGGCCGGCACGTCGTAGTGCCAGGCTTCGCCGAGCAGGACGCGCAGCACGCGTTGTTTGAGGTCGCGCAGATCATTGGCGCGCTCGGCCAACAACGGGCTGCCGAGTTGCTGGAGCACCTCGCACTGCACCTCGATCGATTGGCTCCAGGCGTGGGTTGCGGCCATGCCCTGATCGATGGAGGTGTTGGCTGCGTTCAGCAGCGCCGGGTCTTCGAGCAGGGCGAGGTGTGCAGCGAAGATCGCTTCTTCGTCGGTGTTCTTATGTTTTCTTGCTTGGGCCAGCGTGTGGTCGATTTCACCGCGTACAACGGTCAGCGCGGTCTCGAGAACGAGCAGCTGTTGCTCGGGGGCATGGTTGCCGGCATCCACCGGCAAGCTGATGGCGCTCAAGCGGAACAACGGCCCGCCAACCAAACCGGGAGCGGCGCAGACGCCGTGCAACACGCCCGCTTCGGCCGCTCGAGTGCGTCGGGCAATCGGTGTCGGCGCGGCGGCGTGGCTGTCTTCGGCCAGCGCTGTGGATAACGCGATCAGCAGCGCTTGCAACGCAGCTTCGGCGTCCGGCCCCTGGCAGCTGACCTGAACCTCGTCCTGCTCGCCGATGGCCAAGCCCATCAAGCCGATCAAGCTGTCGCAGGTCGCCGATTTGCCAGCGAAGTGCAGCTGCGATTTGCTCTTGAAACCTTGCGCTGTCTGGCGAATCAGCGCTGCCGGACGGGCATGCAAACCGCCACGATGGGCGATGCGAATGTGGCCATGAACTTCTTCCCCGGAGAGTTCCGCTTCAGCCTGCGCGCCCGACGCGTGCCGACGAATGATGTGCAGCAATGGCTCGCCAACTTTCACCGACTTCAGCGTGATGGGTCGCGCCTGAAAGTCCTGGCTGTTGGTCAGGATCATCAAGCTGACCAGGCTCTTGCACTGCTGCGCGACCTTGTCCAGGTCGTAGCGCAACAGCGGCTGGCCATTGCTGACCCGCGCGCCTTCCTTGACCAGCATCGAGAAGCCTTGGCCCTGCAACTCGACCGTGTCGAGGCCCAGGTGCAGCAGCAATTCGGCACCGTTGTCGGCACGCAAGGTGATGGCATGGCCGGTGCGTGCGACGTGCACCACGACGCCGGCGCACGGGGCGTGGAGCGTGTCGTTCAGCGGATCGATGGCGATCCCGTCGCCCATGGCGCCGCTGGCGAACACCGGGTCAGGGACTTTGGCGAGCGTGAGCACCGGGCCGCTGAGCGGGGCGCTGAGGGTCAGCTCTTTATTATTGTTGTGCATGGCTCGGTCTCATCAGTAAAAACTACGGTTCGGATCAACTCGCCCTGTACGGATTAACGGGGGTATTCATCCGCCGGTAAATAGGGATAGATTCCAATCGGTTCAGTGGGTGCGGGTCACTTTGCTCAAGTGCCGTGGCTGGTCCGGGTCCATGCCTCGGGCGATGGCCAAACCGGCGGCCATGACGTAGAAACTCTGGATCGCCAGAATCGGGTCGAGGGCCGGGTGCTCGGCGCGGGTCAGGGTGAGGTCGCGTTCGGCAATGTCATCCGGTGCGGCCAGCAATACGCGAGCACCGCGCTGGCGCATGTCGGCGGCGAGGCTCAGCAAGCCGGCCTGCTCGGCACCGCGCGGGGCGAAGATCAGCAGTGGATAATTTTCATCGATCAACGCCATCGGACCGTGACGGACCTCGGCGCTGCTGAAGGCTTCGGCCTGGATCGCCGAGGTTTCCTTGAATTTCAACGCGGCTTCCTGGGCGATGGCGAAACCGGCGCCACGGCCGATCACCATCAGGCGTTGGCAATCGCGCAAGGCATCGATTGCCGGGCTCCAGTCCTGTTTCGCCGCCTCGCGCAAACCTTCCGGCAGTGCGAGGCCGGCCTCCAGCAATTGCGCGTCCTCTTTCCAGTGGGCGATCAGACGGGCGCTGGCGCTGAGGGTGGCGATAAAACTCTTGGTCGCCGCGACGCTGCTTTCGGTGCCGGCGCACAGCGGCAGGCTGAACTCACACGCGGCCTCCAGCGGCGAACTCTCGGCGTTGACCATCGAGATGCTCAGGGCGCCGCGCTTGCGCAGCAGACGCATGCTGTTCACTAGATCGGGGCTTTGCCCGGACTGCGAAAAGGCGAACGCCACCTGGCCGCTGACCTTTAGCGGCGCTTGCAGCATGGTCACCACCGACATCGGCAACGACGCCACCGGGAAGCCCAATTGCTGCATGGTCAGGTAGGCGAAGTAACTGGCGGCATGATCGGAGCTGCCGCGAGCGACGGTCATCACCACTTGCGGTGGCTGACGGCGCAGGCGCCCGGCGATCTCGATCATCTGCGGGTCGAGTTGCTGCAATTGGGCTTGCACGGCCTCGAACGAGGACAGCGCCTCTTCAAGCATTTTTGAAGTCAATGTCTTCTCCTTCGACCATGACGGCGGTCAGTGTGAGTGAGCGATCCAGCCGCACGCAGTCGGCCCAGCTGCCGGGTTGCAGGCGCCCGCGTTCGTTGAGGCCGAGGTAGTCGGCGGGGAATTGCGAAAGACGTTGCGAGGCCTCGGCGATCGGCAAACCGATCTTCACCAGATTGCGCAGGGCCTGATCCATGGTCAGGGTGCTGCCGGCCAGCGTGCCGTCGGGCAAGCGCACACCGCCCAGGCATTTGGTCACGGTGTGGCTGCCGAGCTTGTACTCACCGTCGGGCATACCCGCTGCGGCGGTCGAATCGGTAACGCAATACAGGCATGGGATCGAACGCAGGGCCACACGGATGGCGCCGGGGTGCACGTGCAGCAAGTCTGGAATCAGCTCGGCGTATTTGGCGTGAGCCAGTGCCGCGCCGACGATGCCTGGCTCGCGATGATGCAGCGGGCTCATGGCGTTGTAGAGGTGGGTGAAACTGCTGGCGCCGGCGTTCAGCGCGGCAACGCCTTCCTCGTAACTGCCGAGGGTGTGGCCGATTTGCATGCGCACACCGCGAGCGCTGAGGTCGCGGATCAATGCGTCGTGACCGGCGATTTCCGGGGCGATGGTGATCACCCGGATTGGCGCCAGTGCCAGGTATTCTTCGACTTCGGCCATCAATGCGGTGTGGGCGAAATTCGGTTGGGCGCCGAGTTTGCCGGGGTTGATGTACGGGCCTTCGAGGTGCACGCCGAGGACTCGGGCGCTGCCTTTCGGGCGCTGTACGCAATATTCGCCAACGGCTTTGAGCACGCTGGAAATTTCCGCAGGCGGCGCGGTCATGGTGGTCGCCAGCAGCGAGGTCGTGCCGAAACGCACGTGGGTTTTGGTGATGGTCTCGAAGGCTGGCGCACCTTCCATGATGTCTTTGCCGCCGCCGCCGTGAACGTGCAGGTCGATGAAACCCGGCAGCAGGTAAGGCAGGTCGTTGTCGGCCGGATCGCACGGTTGGCCTTCGATCGACACGACCTTGCCGTGTTCGTGAATCAGCCGGCCGCGAACCCAGCCGTGGGCGGTGAGGATATTGTCTTCGGACATGATCGGTTCTCAGTATTGGCGGCGAAGCTCTTTATCGACGAAGCTCGGCGACAAAGTCGTAGTAGTCGTTGCGGCAATAGGTGTCGGTGACTTCGATCGGCGTGTTGTCTTCCAGGTAACCGACCCGGGTCATCAGCAGCATGGCGGTGCCAGGGGCGATGCCCACCAGGGCGGCGAATTCGTCCGAGGCGTTGATCGCCTGAATGTGCTGCAGGGCACGGACGATCGGCTTGCCGATGCCGTCGAGGTATTCGTACAGGGAGTCGCCCACCGCTTGCGGCTTGGGAATGATCGAGGCGGGCAGGGTGCTCATCTCGATTGCCATCACCGTGTCGTCGGCTTTACGCAGGCGCTTGAGCCGGGCGACCTTATCGTTCGGCGAGAGGCCCAGGCGAATCAGTTCTTCGTGGGTCGGCGGAGTGATTTCACGCTCCAGCCATTGCGAGCCGGGGACGAAGCCTTTCAGGCGCAGCATCTCGCTGAAACCCGAGAGGCGCGACAGCGGTTGTTCCAGGCGCGGGGTGATGAAGGTGCCGGAACCCTGGTTGCGGCGGATCAGGCCTTGCTCGAACAAAACTTCCAGCGCCTTGCGGGCGGTGACGCGGGAGATGCCCAGTAGCTCGCTGAGGTTGCGCTCCGACGGCATGGCCTGTTCGGCTTTCCAATGGCCGGCATGGATCGCCGCTTCCAGATTGCGCGCCAGTTGCAGGTACAACGGCGTGGGCTGAGTGTCGTCAGGGCGTAGGGCCTGGAGGTCATTCATGTAGGTTTGGTCCGATGCGGATATAGGATTGTTGTCGCCCGGTGGTGGGGTGAAAGCTAATACCACTTAAATACCATGTCAATGAGACCACTTTGCTGTTGGCGCAGGAAAGCCTGCCCTTATTGATGGGCAATAGGGTTGCTGGTCTTAAGTGGTATTAGCGGTGGGGGTTTTGAGCACAAAGATCGCAGCTTGCGGCAGCTCTTACACAGGGAATTGGTATTCACCCGGTAGGCGCTGCCGCAGGCTGCGATCTTTGGAATTTATTTGTTGATGCCGACCGAAGGTAGCGGCCAGAACATAATGTTGGAGCCCACTCGATCCCTTGTGGTGAGGGGATTTATCGGAACGCCGCACCGCCCCGTTCGGCTGCGAAGCAGTCGCAAACTCAGGCGGCGCGGTGGGCCTGACACAATGCAATTGCAGGTTTCAGCGCTGCTTCGCAGCCGAACGGGGATAAATCCCCTCGCCAGTGAAGCCCATCACCAGTCTGGAAAAGTCTTTCATCCGTCCGGGAAGCTTGAGATTACGGGCGGATTTCGATCATCGTACCGTCCGGCACCAAACCCCAAACCTCGCGCATGTCCATGTTGCGCATGGCAATGCAGCCGTCGGTCCAGTCCAGCGTGTGGAACAGGTCTTCGGGGTTTTCTTCAGTGTCCGGGGTGCCGTGGATCATGATCATGCCACCGGGTTCGACGCCTTCACGTCGGGAGCGTACGGAGTCACTGATGTTCGGGTAGGAGATGTGCATCGCCAGATTGAATTTATCGCTGACCTTGCGCCAGTCCAGCCAATAGAAACCTTCAGGTGTGCGTTTGTCGCCTTCCATGAGTTTCGGGCCGATGGGTCTTTTTCCCAATGAGATGCGATAGGTCTTGATCGGCTTGCCGTCATTGATCAATTGCAATTGGTGAGCGGACTTGAGCACCAGAACTTTTTCGATGACTTTGCCGTCCAGCGTTTCCGCAACGGAAGCCTGGGAGACAGCGACGAACGCCAAGCAAAACAGGGCAAGCAACCAGCGCATTGAAACGATATCCCTAAAAGGTGTCGCGACTATTAAGTTATAGGTGATTTTAGAGCCAGGAGCTTTATGTATTGGCAGGCTGAGCAAGTGGCGGAATCGACTCGGACCGCACGGGGTAGACCTCGGTCCGCCGGTCAGCAAAGAAGCATTCTAAGGTACGGCCCACTGTGCGGAAAGCCAACTCGGACCACGGGATGTTGGCTTCGTCGAAAAGCGCCACTTCCAGGCTCTCGGGGCCGGCGGCAAAGTCCAGATCCACCAGCTCGGCGCGAAAGAACACATGCACCTGACTGATGTGCGGCACGTCGATCAACGTATAGATGGTCAGGTTACGCACCCGCGCGCAGGCTTCTTCGGCCGTCTCGCGAATGGCCGCCTGTTCGATGGTTTCCCCGTTTTCCATGAAGCCAGCGGGCAAAGTCCAATAACCGAGCCGAGGCTCGATGGCGCGTCGGCACAGCAAGACCTTGGAGCCCCAGGTCGCCACGCAACCGGCGACGATATTGGGGTTCTGGTAGTGAATCGCCTGACAGCTGTCACAGACAAAACGCAGGCGCGAATCGCCTTCTGGAATGCGCTGGGTCACCGGGTTGCCGCACTGACTGCAAAATTTCATGCTTGGGTTCCTGAATGCTGCGCCTATCTTGGCGTGCGGCGGTGTCTGTCGGCAAGTTGTCGTTTAGCGACATGCAGTGGTTATGGGGTTGGGCGGCCGGTTCGATTGGTGCATGATGCGAGATAGAGAACAAATCGAGAAGACTCATGCTGGACGAGCTACTTCACCGAGTAAGCAATCACACCCCAAGCACACTGGAAACCGATAAGCGTTTCCCCGAAGCCGCTGTGCTGGTGCCCATTACCCGCAGCGACGAGCCGGAACTGGTTCTGACCCTGCGCGCCAGCGGGCTCTCGACCCATGGCGGCGAAGTCGCCTTTCCCGGCGGGCGACGCGACCCTGAAGACCCGGACCTTATTTTCACCGCCCTGCGCGAAGCCGAAGAAGAAATCGGCCTGCCGCCGGGGCTGGTCGAAGTGATCGGCCCGCTGAGCCCGTTGATCTCCCTGCACGGCATCAAGGTCACACCCTATGTTGGTGTGATTCCGGACTTTGTCGAGTACCTGGCCAACGATGCCGAGATTGCCGCCGTCTTCAGCGTACCGCTTGAGTTCTTCCGCAAGGATCCGCGCGAGCACACCCATCGAATCGATTACCAGGGCCGCAGTTGGTACGTGCCGAGCTATCGTTACGGCGAATACAAAATCTGGGGCCTGACAGCGATTATGATCGTCGAGTTGATCAACCTGCTCTATGACGCCAAAATCAGCCTGCACCAGCCACCCAAGACGTTTATCAATACCTGAAGCCATCGCCCGTATGGCGTGAACCCCGCTTTCTGTAAGTGAGCCTGCCTGGCCTTGAGGACAATAAGATGAAATATCGCCTGGGCGACGCCCGCGTCGAAACCCATCCGCAGAGCTGGGTCGCACCCAATGCCGTGCTGGTGGGTAAGGTCAAGCTGGAAGAGGGCGCCAACGTCTGGTTCAACGCTGTGCTGCGTGGCGACAACGAACTGATCCTGATCGGCAAGAACAGCAACGTCCAGGATGGCACGGTGATGCACACCGACATGGGTTACCCGCTGACCATCGGCACCGGCGTGACCATTGGCCATAACGCCATGCTTCATGGCTGCACGGTGGGCGATTACAGCTTGATCGGGATTAACGCGGTGATCCTCAACGGCGCGAAAATCGGCAAGAACTGCATCATCGGCGCCAACTCACTGATTGGGGAGGGCAAAGAGATTCCAGACGGTTCGCTGGTCATGGGTTCCCCCGGCAAAGTGGTGCGCGAGCTGACCGAGCCGCAGAAGAAAATGCTGGAGGCCAGCGCTGCTCACTATGTGCATAACTCGCAACGTTATGCCCGCGATCTGGTTGAGCAGGAAGAATGAACACGCCCGAACGCCCGGTTCGATCGCCTTGCGTGAATATCTGCGCGCTGGACGAGGACGATATTTGCACCGGGTGTCAGCGCACAGTGGAAGAGATCACGCGCTGGAGCCGGATGGACAACGAAGAGCGGCGCAAGGTGTTGGGGTTGTGTCATGAGCGGGCCAAGTCCAGCGGGATACTCTGGATGATCGGGGGGAAATCCGATATTTGAGGTGCCGCTATCGCGAGCAAGCTTTGCTCCTACGGGCTCGGGGGATTACGCGATGATGTGATCGACACAAAACCGTAGGAGCATGGCTTGCCCGCGATTGCGTCATTACAGACGCCGCACTCTACCTTGGCCCAACCCGGTCCCTGAAGTACCCTGTGCACCAAATTGACAGGTTCCCTACTTGCCCATGCTCTTCCTGATCGCCTACATCAGCAGCGTCGTGCTGATCAACTACGCCTTTTCCACCGCTCCGCACCTGGACATCATCTGGTCAGCCTGGGGTGGTTTGGTGTTCGTTTTGCGCGACATGGTGCAAACCCGTTTCGGCCATGGCGCGATCGCGGCGATGCTGGCAGCGCTGGTGTTGTCCTACGTGACGTCCGATCCCTCCATCGCCCTGGCCAGCGCCACGGCGTTTGCGGTGTCCGAATGCATCGATTGGCTGGTGTTCAGCGTCACCAAGCGTCCCTTGCACGACCGCCTGTGGATAAGTTCAGCCCTGAGCATTCCTCTCGATACCTTTATCTTCTTCGGCATGATCGATGCGTTCACCCCGGCCGTGATCCTCACCGCCATGGGCTCGAAGTTCGCCGGCGTGACCATTGTGTGGATCGCAATGGCCTGGCGTCTGCGCAAGAACGCGATTCCCGGTTAAAGCCAAACCCCTCGGTTCATGTAAAATGCCGCGCTTTCTCCCCATGGGAAGCGCGCCAGGCGTCGCGTCCCTCGATGATCCGCTTCTTGAGGACCTGAGATGACCCGTATCGGAACTCCATTGTCGCCAACCGCGACCCGCGTATTGCTGTGTGGCTGTGGCGAGTTGGGCAAGGAAGTGGTGATCGAGCTGCAACGCCTGGGCGTTGAAGTGATTGCCGTGGATCGCTACGCCAACGCGCCGGCCATGCAGGTCGCGCATCGCAGCCATGTGATCAACATGCTCGACGGCGCCGCCCTGCGTGCGGTGATCGAAGCCGAAAAGCCGCATTTCATCGTGCCGGAAATCGAAGCCATTGCCACCGCGACCCTCGTGGAGCTGGAAGCCGAAGGCTTCACCGTGATCCCGACCGCTCGCGCGGCGCAGTTGACCATGAACCGTGAAGGCATCCGTCGCCTGGCCGCCGAAGAGCTGGACCTGCCGACCTCGCCGTACCACTTCGCCGACACCTTCGAGGATTACAGCAAGGCTGTCGAAGACCTCGGCTTCCCCTGTGTGGTTAAACCGGTGATGAGCTCGTCGGGCAAAGGCCAGAGCCTGCTGCGCAGTGCCGATGACGTGAAAACCGCTTGGGATTACGCTCAAGAAGGCGGCCGTGCCGGTAAAGGCCGCGTGATCATCGAAGGCTTTATCGACTTTGACTACGAAATCACCCTGTTGACCGTGCGCCACGTTGGCGGCACTACGTTCTGCGCGCCAGTCGGCCACCGTCAGGAGAAGGGCGACTATCAGGAATCCTGGCAGCCACAAGCCATGAGCCCGATTGCCCTGGCCGAATCCGAGCGCGTTGCCAAAGCCGTCACTGAAGCCTTGGGTGGTCGTGGGCTGTTTGGTGTCGAGCTGTTCATCAAAGGCGATCAAGTCTGGTTCAGCGAAGTCTCGCCGCGTCCACATGACACCGGTCTGGTGACGTTGATTTCCCAGGACCTGTCGCAGTTCGCGCTCCACGCACGGGCGATTCTGGGCCTGCCGATTCCATTGATCCGTCAGTTCGGTCCATCGGCTTCGGCGGTGATTCTGGTGGAAGGACAGTCCACACAAACCGCATTCGCCAATTTGGGCGCTGCGTTGAGCGAGCCGGATACGGCGTTGCGTCTGTTCGGCAAGCCTGAGGTGAATGGTCAGCGTCGGATGGGTGTGGCGTTGGCGCGTGATGAGTCGATTGACGCGGCTCGTGCTAAAGCGACCCGCGCTTCTCAGGCTGTTGTTGTAGAGCTGTAACCGAGTCGCGCCATTCGCGAGCAAGCCCGCTCCCACACTTGACCGGTGTGAATACAGATTTTGTATGCATCCAAAATCTAATGTGGGAGCGGGCTTGCTCGCGAAGCTTTTGCTTTTTCTTCAGACCACTCGATTCAGATCGTTATTGCGCGTTTCCTTCAGGCACAGCACAGCAATCAAGCTCAGCACCGCCGCCCCCGACACATACCCGCCGACATAACTCAAACCACCCATCGCCACCAGCTTCTGTGCGAAGAACGGCGCCGCCGAGGCCCCGACAATACCGCCCAGGTTGTAGGCCGCCGACGCACCGGTATAACGCACGCGGGTTGGAAACAGCTCAGGCAGCAGCGCGCCCATCGGCGCAAACGTCACGCCCATCAGAAACAGCTCGATGCACAGGAACAGCGCCACGCCCCAGGTCGAACCTTGGGTCAGCAGCGGCTCCATCAGGAAGCCGGACAGAATCGCCAGCACACCGCCGATGATCAGCACCGGTTTGCGCCCGTATCGATCACTGGCCCAGGCCGACAGCGGCGTAGCGGCGGCCATGAACAGCACGGCGAAGCACAGCAGCGCGAGGAAGGTTTCTCGGGTGTAGCCGAGCGTCGACACGCCATAGCTCAGCGAAAACACCGTCGAGATATAGAACAGCGCGTAGCACACCACCATCGATCCGGCACCCAGCAACATCGGCGCCCAATATTGGCTGAACAGCTCGACCAGCGGGATTTTTACCCGCTCCTGGCGAGCCATTGCGTTGGCAAACACCGGGGTTTCGTGAAGCTTGAGACGCACGTACAGACCCACCATCACCAGCGCGGCGCTGAGCAGGAACGGAATCCGCCAGCCCCACGAACGGAACTGCTCGTCGTTCAAGGTCATGGCCAGCGTAAGAAACAACCCATTGGCTGCGAGGAATCCGATCGAGGGGCCAAGCTGTGGGAACATGCCGAACCAGGCGCGTTTGCCCTTGGGTGCATTCTCGGTGGCCAGCAGCGCCGCCCCGCCCCATTCGCCGCCGAGTCCCAGGCCCTGGCCGAAGCGCAGCACGCAGAGCAGGATCGGCGCCCAGGCCCCGATGCTGTCGTAACCCGGTAGTACGCCGATCAGCGTGGTGCACACGCCCATCAGCAGCAACGAGGCAACCAGCGTCGATTTTCGCCCGATGCGGTCACCAAAGTGGCCGAAGAGCGCCGAGCCCAGCGGTCGAGCCAGGAAAGCGATGCCAAAGGTGAGGAACGCCGAGAGCATCTGGGCCGTGCCGGAGGTCTGCGGAAAAAATACCGGACCGATCACCAGCGCAGCGGCAGTGGCATAGACGTAGAAGTCGTAGAACTCGATGGCCGTGCCGATGAAACTCGCGGTCGCCACGCGGGTGGCGGAGTTCGTCGGCTGCGCAGGCGCGGTGTCGTTATAAGTCGTGCTGGTCGTCATGCGGTTATCCCTGACAGTCATGTGCCCCAGTGGAGCGAATTATTATGGTCGAACACCCAGGGATGTGGGTTTGATGCGGGGTGCGGGTAGCACGGGGGTATGGCGGGGCTTGGGTAAGCGGGGATGATTATAGGAAGGAGGCTAACGATCGAACAAGTGGCCAAGTGCTGGCGATGACAACAAGTGGATAAGGCTGGTAATGCAATTGTGGCGAGGGGATTTATCCCCGTTGGGCTGCGAAGCGGCCCCAGTACTTCAAAGTCAAACCGCTTTCGATGGGTTGACGACTGCTTCGCAGCCGAACGGGGATAAATCCCCTCGCCACAGATAAATCCCACTCCGCAGATAAACCCCCTCAGCGCAGGGGAGGTGCCACGGTTTAGATTACTGCGGGGACTGAACTGGTATGCCAGATCAAAACCCGCGTGACCCGATTATCTTCCGTCTCCAGAATCTCCAGCCGATAACGCCCGATTTTCAGGCATACCGCACTGTCCGGAATCGTTTCCAGCGCCTCGGTCACCAACCCGTTGAGGGTTTTCGGGCCGTCGCTCGGCAAGTGCCAGCCCAGGCTCTTGTTCAGTTCGCGAATCGACGCCGCCCCTTCGATCACCAGGCGGCCATCGGCCTGTGGGTGGATGTGCGGGTTATCCAGGCTGTGCTGGCTTTCGAACTCGCCGACGATTTCTTCGAGAATGTCTTCCAGGGTCACGACACCGAGCACTTCGCCATACTCGTCAACCACCATGCCCAGGCGTCGCTGTTGTTTGTGGAAATTCAACAGCTGCAGTTGCAGCGGAGTGCTTTCCGGCACGAAGTAGGGGTCATGACAGGCTGCCAGCAGTGCCTCACGGGTCAGGCTGGCGTCAGGCAGCAGATGGCGGATCTGCCGGGTATTGAGCACCGCCTCGACCTGATTGATGTCGCTGTGGAAAACCGGCAAGCGTGTGCGTTTATTGGCGCGAAGCTGCTCAATGATTTCCTCGAGGGAGTCGTCCAGATTGACCCCGTCGACGTCACTGCGTGGCACCAGAATGTCGTTGACCGTGATGTTGTCCAGCGCATGGATGCCTGACAGCGGGTGTGGGCGGCAGGCGGCGTGTTCGTGATCGTCGTGCCGATGGTTCGGGGTCTCGTCTTCGCTCTGCTGCACCACTTTGACTTTGCGGGCGAACGGTCGCATCAGCAGCTGGCTTATGCCATTGAGCAACCAGGCGGCGGGATAGATGATTTTCAGTGGCGCGCCCAGCAAGGTGTTACCCAGGGCCAGGACGGCGTCCGGATAACGCACGGCGAGGCTCCGCGGCAGGTAGTCGGCGAACACCAGAAGCACGGCGCCAGCCCCCAGGCAGGCCACCCATGGACCGTTTTCCGCCCAAGTGAAAATCGCCAGCAAGGTGCTGATGACCACGACCAGTGCGCGGCACAGGGTGTTGCAGAGGATCAGGCTGTTGAGCGAAAAGCTCAGTTTTGCCACCGGCTTGTCGCTCGAGCGCGAAGCTGTCCGCTGGGCGAGCAAGTGCTGTTGCGCAGCTTCGATGGCGGTAAACAGCCCCGACCATAAAATCAGCAGGGCCACTACCGCGAGCATCGGCCCTATGGGCAAGTCGTCCATTAATGCCGCCCGTCAGATATGCAGGATGTATTCACGAACCAGCTTACTGCCGAAATAAGCCAGCATCAGCAGGCAGAAACCGGCGAGGGTCCAGCGAATGGCCTTGTGGCCGCGCCAGCCGAGGCGATTACGGCCCCATAGCAGCACGCTGAAGACGATCCAGGCCAGGCATGCCAGCAAGGTTTTGTGCACCAGGTGCTGGGCGAAAAGGTTGTCAACGAACAGCCAGCCGGAGATCAACGACAGCGACAGCAGGGTCCAGCCGGCCCAGAGGAAACCGAACAGCAGGCTTTCCATGGTTTGCAGCGGCGGGAAGTTCTTGATCAGGCCCGACGGGTGTTTGTGCTTGAGCTGATGGTCTTGAACCAGCAGCAGCAATGCCTGGAATACCGCGATGGTGAACATGCCGTAGGCAAGGATCGACAGCAGGATGTGGGCGAGAATGCCCGGTTCTTCGTCGATGATCTGCACGGTGCCGGCGGGGGCGAACTGTGCGAGCAGCACGGTGGCGGCGCCGAGCGGGAACAGCAATATAAGCAGGTTTTCCACCGGGATCCGCGCGCAGGCCAACAGCGTCAGGGCAATCACCGCGGCTGCGATCAGGCTGGCGGCGCTGAAAAAATCCAGCCCCAGGCCAATCGGTGTCAGCAGGTGGGTGAACAGGCTGGCGCTATGAGCCAGCACGGCGAGCACGCCGAGCGTGACCAGCAGGCGTTTGTTCGCCTTGGCACCGGTGGCCAGACGAGTGCCCTGATAGAGGGTCGCAGCGGCATATAAGCAGGCGGCGGCGAGGGTAGCTAGCAAACTGGGTGACAAGGGGAGCATAAATCCTGTTAGGCAAGCCCGAAAGGCGCTGAGTTTGGCATAGAACCCCCACAGCACGAAAGACCATGCAACCTGACGACGAGGTGTCCGCCAGACGCAGTCTTCGCTATAATCCGCGACCTGCCCACGCCGCAGGCTCGCCGAGCACATGTTTTTTCCGGTCTGGGCCGCCATTATCCCGGTCTACACAGGGCCTGAAAGGATCGCGCAATGTTTGAAAACTTAACCGACCGTCTCTCGCAGACGCTGCGCCATGTCACCGGCAAGGCCAAGCTGACCGAAGACAACATCAAAGACACCCTGCGCGAAGTGCGCATGGCGTTGCTCGAAGCTGACGTCGCCTTGCCGGTCGTCAAGGACTTCGTCAATTCGGTCAAGGAACGCGCCGTCGGCACCGAGGTGTCGCGCAGCCTGACGCCGGGCCAGGCCTTCGTGAAGATCGTCCAGGCCGAACTCGAAAGCCTGATGGGCGCGGCCAACGAAGACCTGAACCTGAGCGCCGTTCCTCCCGCCGTCGTGCTGATGGCCGGTTTGCAGGGGGCGGGTAAAACCACCACCGCCGGCAAGCTCGCGCGCTTCCTTAAAGAGCGCAAGAAGAAGTCGGTCATGGTCGTGTCTGCGGACGTTTACCGTCCGGCAGCGATCAAGCAGCTGGAAATGCTCGCGGGTGAAGTCGGCGTTACCTTCTTCCCGTCCGACCTGAGCCAGAAGCCGGTCAACATCGCGCAAGCAGCCATTAAAGAAGCAAAACTGAAATTCATCGACGTGGTCATCGTCGATACCGCCGGTCGCCTGCACATCGATGAAGAGATGATGGGCGAGATCAAGGCGCTGCATGCCGCGATCAACCCGGTTGAAACACTGTTCGTGGTCGACGCCATGACCGGCCAGGACGCCGCCAACACGGCCAAGGCCTTCGGCGATGCTCTGCCGCTGACCGGTGTGATCCTGACCAAGGTCGACGGCGACGCCCGTGGCGGTGCTGCACTGTCGGTTCGCGCCATCACCGGCAAGCCGATCAAGTTCATCGGTATGGGCGAGAAGAGCGACGCGCTCGAGCCGTTCCATCCTGAGCGTATTGCTTCGCGCATCCTCGGTATGGGCGATGTGCTCAGTCTGATCGAGCAAGCCGAGCAGACCCTCGACAAGGACAAGGCCGACAAACTGGCCAAGAAGCTGAAGAAGGGCAAGGGCTTCGACCTCGAAGACTTCCGCGATCAGCTGCAACAGATGAAAAACATGGGCGGCCTCGGCGGCCTCATGGACAAACTGCCAAACATCGGCGGTATGAACCTGGCGCAGATGGGCAATGCTCAAGGCGCGGCAGAGAAACAATTCAAGCAGATGGAAGCCATCATCAATTCCATGACCCCGGCTGAGCGCCGCGACCCTGAGATGATCAGCGGTTCGCGTAAACGCCGGATCGCCATGGGTTCCGGCACTCAGGTGCAGGACATCGGTCGCTTGATCAAGCAGCACAAGCAGATGCAGAAGATGATGAAGAAGTTCTCCGCAAAAGGCGGAATGGCCAAAATGATGCGCGGCATGGGCGGTATGTTGCCCGGCGGCGGCGCGCCTAGAATGTAATTAATTTACGCGGGGGCTTGCCCTTGCACCTCCCACACGGAAGTGGGATCTCCAGCAAACCCGCACTTGGCGGGAGCTGACTGGCCGTTTTCAACGACGGCTCTATAGCAAATCTTGATGGCGGCCGAAAGACCGTCGGAAAAAGACATTTGCAAAAGTCCGGATATTCCTTAGAATATGCGGCCTTTCGGGCACCTATGCCCGCTGTGCCTTTAGATTTGCAGCACCGACTACAGGAACGATGTTCACATGCTAACAATCCGTCTTGCCCTTGGCGGCTCCAAAAAGCGCCCGTTTTACCACTTGACCGTAACCGACAGCCGCAACCCGCGCGACGGTTCGCACAAGGAACAGGTTGGTTTCTTCAACCCTGTTGCTCGTGGTCAAGAAGTCCGTCTGTCCGTGAACCAAGAGCGCGTAGCCTACTGGCTGAGCGTTGGTGCACAACCTTCTGAGCGTGTTGCTCAGTTGTTGAAGGACGCGGCTAAGGCTGCGGCCTGAGCAATATGAACGCGACGCCAGCTGTTGCTGATGATTTGATCGTTATCGGCAAAATTTATTCGGTTCATGGCGTTCGCGGCGAAGTGAAGGTGTATTCCTTTACTGATCCGACTGAAAACCTGTTGCAGTACAAAACCTGGACGCTCAAGCGCGAAGGTAATGTGAAACAGGTCGAGCTGGTCAGCGGACGCGGGAACGACAAGTTCCTGGTCGCAAAGCTCAAGGGTCTTGATGATCGTGAAGAAGCGCGTCTTCTGGCCGGTTATGAGATCTGCGTGCCGCGCAACCTGTTCCCTGAATTGACCGACGGCGAGTACTACTGGTACCAGCTGGAAGGTCTGAAGGTCATTGATCAACTCGGGCAATTGCTCGGGAAAATCGATCATCTTCTGGAAACCGGCGCCAATGATGTAATGGTGGTCAAGCCTTGCGCTGGCAGCCTGGATGATCGCGAACGCCTGTTGCCCTATACGGAGCAATGCGTGTTGGCCGTCGACCTTGCCGCAGGCGAGATGAAGGTGGAATGGGATGCGGACTTCTAAACGTGGCTAACCTGCGCGTAGAAGTGATCAGTTTGTTTCCCGAGATGTTCTCCGCCATCAGCGAGTACGGCATCACCAGTCGTGCGGTGAAACAGGGGCTCTTGCAGCTCACCTGTTGGAATCCGCGAGACTACACGACGGATCGACATCACACTGTGGACGATCGCCCATTTGGCGGTGGTCCGGGCATGGTGATGAAGATCAAGCCCCTGGAAGATGCGTTGGTTCAGGCCAAGGCAGCAGCCGGGGAGGCGGCGAAGGTAATTTACCTGTCCCCCCAAGGCCGTCAACTGACTCAGTCGGCGGTACGCGAGTTGGCGAATCTGGATGCATTGATCCTGATTGCCGGCCGCTATGAAGGCATTGACGAGCGTTTTATTGATGCTCATGTCGATGAAGAGTGGTCGATTGGCGACTATGTACTGTCTGGCGGCGAGCTGCCGGCGATGGTCCTGATCGATGCGGTTACACGACTGCTGCCTGGAGCTTTAGGGCATGCGGACTCCGCCGAGGAAGATTCCTTTACGGATGGTTTGCTGGATTGCCCGCACTACACCCGACCGGAGGTGTATGCGGATCAGCGTGTTCCCGACGTATTGCTAAGTGGCAATCACGCGCATATCCGGCGTTGGCGTTTACAGCAGTCCCTTGGTAGGACCTTTGAACGACGCGCCGATCTTCTGGAAAGCCGCTCGCTTTCTGGAGAAGAGAAGAAGCTGCTCGAGGAATACATCCGCGAGCGGGACGATAGTTAACAACGTATCGATGGTAGATCCGACGATTTACCTTAGGAGCACAGCATGACTAACAAAATCATCCTTGCACTCGAAGCAGAGCAGATGACCAAAGAGATCCCTACCTTTGCCCCGGGCGACACCATTGTCGTTCAGGTGAAAGTGAAGGAAGGCGACCGTTCGCGTCTGCAAGCGTTCGAAGGTGTTGTTATCGCCAAGCGTAACCGCGGCGTAAACAGTGCTTTCACCGTTCGTAAAATCTCCAACGGTGTTGGCGTAGAGCGTACTTTCCAGACCTACAGCCCGCAAATCGACAGCATGGCCGTTAAACGTCGCGGTGACGTACGTAAAGCCAAGCTGTACTACCTGCGTGACCTGTCCGGTAAAGCAGCTCGCATCAAGGAAAAACTGGCTTAAGTCCAGCTTCCGATGCAGAAAAAAGCAGCCTACGGGCTGCTTTTTTGTTGCCTGCGATTTATCTTCCCTGACCGTATTGTCGGTCTTGCCTGAGCCTTTATGCCCGCCATCGATCATCCTTTGATAGACCAGTTTCTTGACGCGCTGTGGCTGGAGAAAGGTCTTTCCGATAACACCCGCGATGCCTATCGCAGCGACCTGGCCCTGTTCAACGGCTGGCTGCAGGAAAAAAACCTGGAGCTGATCAACGCCGGACGCGAGCTGATCCTCGATCACTTGGCCTGGCGCCTGGAGCAGAACTACAAACCCCGTTCCACTGCGAGATTTCTCTCGGGTGTGCGCGGCTTTTACCGCTATCTGCTGCGGGAAAAGTTGATCGCGGTCGATCCGACGTTACGCGTCGATATGCCTCAACTCGGTAGGCCATTGCCCAAATCTCTGTCGGAAGCGGACGTAGAAGCGCTGTTGAAGGCCCCAGACTTGAGCGAAGCCATTGGCCAACGTGACCGCGCCATGCTCGAAGTGCTTTATGCCTGCGGCTTGCGCGTGACGGAGCTGATCAGCCTGACGCTGGAACAGGTCAATTTGCGCCAAGGCGTGCTGCGAGTGATGGGCAAGGGCAGCAAGGAGCGGCTGGTGCCGATGGGGGAGGAGGCGATTGTCTGGGTCGAGCGTTACCTGCGCGATGGCCGCCAGGAGCTGCTTGGCGGGCGTCCCAGCGATGTCATGTTCCCCAGCCAGCGCGGCGAGCAGATGACCCGGCAGACCTTCTGGCATCGCATCAAGCACCAGGCCAAGGTTGCCGGGATCGGCAAGTCGTTGTCGCCGCATACCCTGCGTCATGCCTTTGCCACCCACTTGCTCAACCACGGCGCCGACCTGCGGGTGGTGCAAATGCTGCTCGGCCACAGCGATCTGTCGACTACGCAGATATACACCCACGTCGCCCGCGCCCGCTTGCAGGACCTGCACGCCAAACACCACCCGCGCGGATGATCACGATTCTTGTGGGAGCGGGCTTGCTCGCGAATGCGGTGTGTCAGTCAAAGATGATGTCGACTGACACACCGCATTCGCGAGCAAGCCCGCTCCCACATAAGAGCCAGCGTCACCACGATGTCCCGCATCACCCGCATTCGGCCACAGGGGCCTTATGTGGTAGGCTTTGCCGGTTTGCACGGTGGGCGTTTATGACCCGGTGTTTCGGCACGGGCGTTCTGATCGTCCCATTTGTCCGCCTTCAGGAGTTCTTATGCGTCTGACCCAGATTTTCGCCGCCGCAGCCATTGCGCTGGTCAGTACCTTTGCCGTCGCCGATGATGCGGCCGACAAAGCCATTCGTAAAAGCCTGGAAAACCTCCAGCTCGAGGTGCCGGTAGAAAGCATCACCGCCAGTCCGCTGCCGGGCCTGTACGAGGTCAAGCTGCAAGGCAGCCGCGTGCTCTACGCCAGCGCCGACGGCCAATACGTGGTGCAGGGCTACATGTTCCAGCTCAAGGACGGCAAACCGATCAACCTGACCGAGAAGGCCGAACGCCTGGGCGTGTCCAAACTGATCAACGCCATTCCAGTCGCGGAAACCGTGGTCTACCCGGCGATCGGCGAAACCAAATCGCACATCACCGTGTTTACCGATACCACCTGCCCGTACTGCCACAAGCTGCACGCTGAAGTGCCTGAGCTGAACAAGCGCGGCATCGAAGTGCGTTATGTCGCGTTCCCGCGCCAGGGCCTGGGCTCACCGGGTGATGAGCAGCTGCAAGCGGTCTGGTGCTCGAAAGACAAGAAAGCGGCCATGGACAAGATGGTCGACGGCAAGGAAATCAAGGCCGCCAAGTGCGATAACCCGGTTTCCAAGCAGTTCGCCCTCGGTCAGTCGATCGGCGTGAACGGTACACCGGCCATCGTTTTGGCCGACGGTCAGGTCATTCCGGGCTACCAGCCTGCGCCACAAGTCGCCAAACTGGCGTTGGGCGCGAAGTAAATTCGCATCGTCACGGTCAGCCATTGACGATCGTGGTTCGGCGGCAGCGTTCGCCGGGCCATTAATAGAGAACCGCGAGTATGCGGTTGTTTTCACGGCCGGCCTTGAGTCGGCCGTTTCATGGGGAGTTCACAGTGAAACCGGTCAAAGTAGGCATCTGTGGGTTAGGGACCGTCGGTGGCGGTACCTTCAACGTACTTCAGCGTAACGCCGAGGAAATTTCTCGTCGTGCCGGGCGTGGAATCGAAGTGGCACAAATTGCCATGCGCACGCCAAAGCCTCAGTTCCAGACGACCGGTATTGCGATTACCAACGATGTCTTCGAAGTGGCCACGAACCCTGAGATCGACATCGTCATAGAGCTGATGGGCGGCTACACCGTTGCCCGCGAGCTGGTACTCAAAGCGATCGAGAACGGAAAACATGTGGTGACCGCGAACAAGGCGTTGATCGCCGTTCACGGTAATGAAATTTTCGCCAAGGCCCGCGAGAAGGGCGTGATTGTGGCGTTCGAAGCCGCCGTGGCCGGTGGCATTCCGGTGATCAAGGCGATCCGTGAAGGCCTGTCGGCCAACCGCATCAACTGGGTCGCCGGCATCATCAACGGCACCGGTAACTTCATCCTCACCGAAATGCGTGAGAAGGGCCGGACTTTCGAAGACGTACTCGCCGAGGCACAGGCCCTGGGTTACGCCGAGGCCGATCCGACCTTCGACGTTGAAGGCATCGACGCGGCCCACAAGCTGACGATCCTGGCGTCCATCGCGTTCGGTATTCCGCTGCAGTTCGACAAGGCCTACACCGAAGGCATCACCAAGCTGACCACCGCTGACGTGAACTACGCCGAAGCGCTGGGCTATCGCATCAAGCACCTGGGCGTGGCGCGCAGCACCGCGGCCGGCATCGAACTGCGCGTGCACCCGACGCTGATCCCGGCCGATCGCCTGATCGCCAACGTCAACGGCGTGATGAACGCAGTGATGGTCAACGGAGATGCCGCCGGTTCGACCCTGTTCTACGGCGCTGGCGCTGGCATGGAGCCGACCGCTTCGTCGGTGATCGCCGACCTGGTGGACGTGGTTCGCGCCATGACGTCCGACCCGGAAAACCGCGTACCGCACCTGGCGTTCCAGCCGGACTCGCTGTCGGCCCACCCGATCCTGCCGATCGAGGCCTGCGAGAGCTCCTATTACCTGCGTATTCAGGCCAAGGATCATCCGGGCGTGTTGGCGCAGGTGGCGAGCATCCTGTCGGAGCGCGGCATCAACATCGAATCGATCATGCAGAAGGAAGTCGAAGAACACGACGGCCTGGTGCCGATGATCCTGCTGACTCATCGCGTGCTGGAACAGCACATGAACGACGCGATCGCCGCCCTGGAAGCCTTGGCGGGGGTAGTCGGTCCGGTCGTACGGATCCGCGTCGAGCACCTGAACTAAGCCGTTATCGTTCACCGGGCTCGCTTGCGAGCCCGGGTTTGCGAACACTGTCTATTGGAGCCAGTCATGCGTTATATCAGTACCCGCGGCCAGGCACCGGCCCTGAATTTCGAAGACGTCCTGCTGGCTGGTCTGGCCACGGACGGTGGTCTGTACGTCCCGGAAAACCTGCCACGTTTCACTCAGGAAGAAATCGCTTCCTGGGCCGGCCTGCCGTATCACGAGCTGGCCTTCCGGGTGATGCGCCCATTCGTGACCGGCAGCATTCCTGATGCCGATTTCAAAAAGATCCTCGAAGAAACCTACGGCGTGTTCTCGCACAACGCCGTGGCACCACTGCGTCAGCTGAACGGCAACGAATGGGTGCTGGAACTGTTCCACGGCCCGACCCTCGCGTTCAAAGACTTCGCCTTGCAGCTGCTGGGTCGTCTGCTCGACTACGTGCTGGAAAAACGTGGTGAGCGCGTAGTGATTGTCGGCGCCACCTCTGGCGACACCGGTTCGGCCGCCATCGAAGGCTGCAAGCACTGCGAAAACGTCGACATCTTCATCCTGCACCCGCACAACCGTGTGTCTGAAGTGCAGCGTCGCCAGATGACCACCATCTTCGGCGAGAACATCCACAACATCGCGATCGAAGGCAACTTCGATGACTGCCAGGAAATGGTCAAGGCCAGCTTCGCCGACCAGAGCTTCCTCAAAGGCACGCGTCTGGTGGCAGTGAACTCGATCAACTGGGCGCGAATCATGGCCCAGATCGTTTACTACTTCCACGCAGCCCTGCAGTTGGGCGGCCCGGCGCGCTCGGTATCGTTCTCGGTGCCGACCGGCAACTTCGGCGATATCTTCGCCGGTTACCTGGCACGCAACATGGGCCTGCCGATCAACCAGTTGATCGTCGCCACCAACCGCAACGACATCCTGCACCGCTTCATGAGCGGCAATCAGTACGTCAAGGACACCCTGCACGCCACGCTGTCGCCGTCGATGGACATCATGGTGTCGTCGAACTTCGAACGCCTGCTGTTCGACCTGCACGGTCGCAACGGCGCAGCGATCGCCGGGCTGATGGACACCTTCAAGCAGGGTGGCGGTTTCAGCGTCGAACAGGAACGCTGGACCGAAGCCCGCAAGCTGTTCGATTCGCTGGCTGTGGACGATGCTCAAACCTGCGAAACCATCGCCGAAGTCTTCGAGCAAACCGGCGAGCTGCTTGATCCGCACACCGCCATCGGCGTGAAGGCGGCGCGCGAGTGCCGTCGCAGCCTGGATATCCCGATGGTGATCCTCGGTACGGCGCATCCGGTCAAATTCCCGGACGCAGTGGAAAAAGCTGGCGTAGGAAAAGCGCTCGAACTGCCTGCACATCTTTCTGATTTGTTTGAAAGAGATGAGCGCTGCACCGTGCTGCCAAATGACCTGAAAGCCGTGCAGGCCTTTGTCAGCAAGCATGGCAACCGCGGCAAGCCTCTGTAACCAATTAAAACTGTCACATTTTGAAGCCCGTCTCCTGACGGGCTTTCTCATTTCTGCGTGCCACACTTGTCGGGTTTTCGCCCCATGAAGGACGGGCGAGTTGATCGCGAAGGAAGTGGCAATGCTGTTTTTCAGAGGGTTAAAACCAGCCGCGTGCTGGATGTTTTTTTTAGTCGGCACCCTGGGCTTTGCTCAATGGGGGAGCGCGTCGCAATTGTCGGCAACCGATTCCAAAGGATCGGTTACTGGCCCAAGGATCGAGCTGGATGCTCAGGAGTTGAAATGGATTGCCGAGCATTCAAAAGTCATCGTCGCCTCGGTGCAGTACCCGCTGTACCTGTTCAAGGATAAGCACGGCCAATGGAGCGGCTTGAACAATGATCTGCTCAACCGCATCAGCGCGATGACGGGATTGCGGTTTGTTCACGAAGAATCGTTTTCCACCGATCAGTTGCTCGGGCGACTGGAAAGTGGCGCAGCGGACATGAGCACGACGCTGGCGATGAATGACGAACGCAAGACGTTTCTGGATTTCAGTCATGCGTTCGGTGGCGCTGGCTGGGTGTTCGTCGGGCGGGCCGGGGCGCCAGAGGTGCAATCCCTGGAGCAGCTGTCGGGAAGGGTTCTGGTGTTGCCGACCCGGCATGCGCTGGAGGCCACGATTCTCCGCGACTATCCTGACATCGAGCTGCGCTCGGTTAAAACCTACGCGGAGGCCCGGGCGCTGGTCGAGAGCGGTGAGGCCTATGCCACCATCGAAAATGAAACCGGAGCGCAACTCTATCCGTCCGGGCAGCTCAAGGTCGGGTATACGGTGGAGGGCAAATGGGAGGCGGACCACCTGGCCGTACGCAAAGGTCAGCCTCAGCTGTCGAGCATCCTCAACAAGGCGCTCGAGGCGCTTGATCCTGCCGAATTGCGCGCCATTCGCCTGAAATGGCTCAATGGGATTGCCCCCGTCAAGGTGCCTGGCACCTGGCACCGACTCGCCGAGTGGGGCTGCTGGGGAATGTTTATCGCCAGCCTGTTCGGCCTGTTGTCCCTGCTCTGGAACCGACGGCTCACGCTATTGATCCAGCAACGCGTGGATGCCGAGAAAAGTCTGAGTGATCAGCTCGCCTTCCAGCATGCGTTGATGGACGCCATGCCAGATCCGGTGTTTGTTCGTGATCTGGAAGGGCGTTTGATCATGTGCAACAAAAGTTATGAGGAGGGCTTGTCGACCCGTTTTGATCAGGTTCAGGGACGACAGCTGATTGAACTGGACGTGTTGCCCAAAGAGACTGCCGAACTGCTGCATGCAGAGTTCATGGCCCAGCTCGGTACGCGCAAGACGCGCTTCAGTGAGCGTCAATTGATGTTCAACAACGGCGTCAGGCATATCTATCAGTGGACGGTGCCTTTTTACGGTGCCGACGGACAATTGCGGGGCTTGCTGGGAGGATGGACCGATATCGGCAAGCGCAAGCAACAGGCATGACGCGGCTGTTTTTTATCTGTCATCTTGGCCGTGCATGCTCTATTGACCCGAGGCGCAGGTTTCCCAGCAGTCGGTATCCAGAACTTTCTTCTCGAGCCAGTGGTCATTTACTGTAGGTACGCCCCAGGCACTTTGTTTTCGGACTATTGAGTGGTGATCGAGATGGAAAGTATCAGTCTATTGCTCGGTGAAGCTCTGAGCCCGTATCAGGTAACGTTGACCCCGTCGGGAACCCATGGCGAATGCCTGGTGACACTGAAAAATGCGACCGGCGCGATCGTGGTCGAGCGGGCGTTCAATCAGGCCCAACTGACCAGCAAACGTCTGCTGACGGATGTCGTCGACGGATTGCATCGCGACGTGCTGATCGCCGAAGGCAGGCTGGAGCCCTGCGTCATTGCGGCGTTACGTAATGCTGCACAGGACAAGATCCTGGCCAACCGGAATTGAATTGTTTTTTGTGGGAACCTTCCTGCGCTTAGGTCAGTCAGACCTTGTAACAGCAGGATCAAGCATTGTGCTCCGGTGCTTGTAGCTTGCTGCCACTGGTCTTTATGTAGACCACGTTTAACCCCGAGTCGTCTCCCCACTTCTCGGGGTTTCTTTTTGCCTGCGATTTGTCATTGCTCGGCCTGCTGCAGGAAAAATGCCCGGCTGGCTTCCAGGTAGTCGCTGCGACTTTCGGGGTCCAGCCAGGCGGCGTATGCCTGGCTCAAGTGATCGTGGGGCAGGGTGCGCAGCAGTTGGTTGATCTCGATGATCGCCTGCCGGCCCTGGGGAGTGTCGGTACAGCCGATGTAACCGGACAGGTATTTGCCCGTGCCGCGAATCGGGTAGAACTGCAATTCATCTTCCGCGATCCCTTGCTGCTGGGCCTGGTAGCGGATTTCCGAGCGGTACCCCAACAGCATCCGCAAGCGCCCGAGGCGTTGCATTTGCAACAGACTGCCCAAGGCATCGTTACCGTAGTGGAGGGTCAGTGAGTTGGCTGGCGCTTGTTTGAGCAGCGCGTCGAGATATTCGCCGTAGTTGCGCTCGGCAATAATCCCCAGTTTCTCCCGGCCACTGGCCAGCAGGGCCGCCAGGTCCACTTCGCTGTCCTTGATAAAGGGCGCCAGGATCTCCCGATCAACGCGTCGCACGGCCAGGCCATTGCTCATGGCCCGAAAGACCGGGATGGAAAACGCGATCCAGTCATCGCGCTCCTTGCTCCAGTTCAGCGCCGCATCGCACGTGAGGGATGGCTCGTGGAGCATTTGCAAGCCGCGAGCGCGATTGACTCGCATCAGGGTGTGTTCGTATTGCGGCATGCGGGCGATCAGCAGCGGCAGCAGTTGATCAATGACGCCCTGGCCCTTTTTAGATCCTTCGAAAATCATCAGCGGTGGAAGGTCGCGCAACAGCCAGACCAGGGTTTCCTTCGGCTGCGCCCACGTTGGCTGAGCCTGGCCGGCGAGCAACAGAAAAAACCCGAACGCGCACAATGCTCGTCCGCCGCGCGTCAGGCAGTGGTTGATGGGCCGCGCAAGCAGGCGCCTCAGCTTAGATGGCCCCGTCTTCACGCAGCTTTGCGATCTGTTCCTTGTCATAACCAAGATCGTTGAGTACCTGCGCATTGTGTTCGCCCAACTGCGGCCCGACCCATTCCGATGTTCCGGGTGTCTCTGAGAGTTTCGGCACGATTCCCGGCATCTTGAAATCTTTGCCATCCGGCAACTTGGCCTTCAGGAACATTTCCCGGGCCAGGTACTGCGGATCACTGAACATGTCCTCGGCACTGAAGATCCGGCTGGCCGGTACGTCGGCCTGATTCAACTGCTCGATGATGGCGTCCAGCGGCAGCGAGTTGACCCAGCGATCAATCACCCCATAAATCTCGTCGCGACGGCTATCGCGTCCGTCGTTGCTCGCCAACACAGGGTCATTGGCCAGATCCTCGCGTCCAATGATCAGCATGAAGCGTTTGAAGATCGCATCGCCATTGGCGCCGATCTGCACATGTTTGCCGTCGGCACTGGTGTGGATCGAAGAGGGCGTGATGCCCGGCATGATGTTGCCGGTGCGTTCGCGGATGAAACCGAACACGTCGAATTCCGGGACCATGCTTTCCATCATGGCGAAGATCGCTTCATACAGCGCCACATCCACCACTTGGCCAAGGCCACCGTTGACCTCGCGATGACGCAGGGCCATCAATGCGCCGATTACACCCCACAACGCAGCAATAGAGTCACCGATGGAAATCCCGGTGCGTACCGGTGGCCGGTCTTCGAACCCGGTGATGTAGCGCAAGCCGCCCATGGATTCACCGACGGCGCCAAAGCCTGGCTGATCCTTCATCGGCCCGGTCTGACCGAAACCCGAGAGGCGCACCATCACCAGTTTCGGGTTCAGTGCGTGCAAGACTTCCCAGCTCAGGCCGAGCTTTTCCAGCACGCCAGGGCGAAAGTTCTCGATCAGGATGTCCGCCTCGCTGAGCAGTTTTTTCAGGATCGCCAAGCCGTCGGGGTGTTTGAGGTTCAGGGTCAGGGATTTCTTGTTGCGCGCCTGGACGAACCACCACAGCGAGGTGCCTTCATACAGTTTTCGCCATTTGCGCAACGGATCGCCGCCATCGGGGGACTCGATTTTGATCACCTCGGCACCGAACTCGCCGCAAATGCGCGAGGCAAACGGACCGGCGATCAGCGTACCCAATTCAATGACTTTCAGCCCTGAGAGCGGTTTTCCGGTGAGCGGCATGCTGGATCCTGTAGGACAAAGGTTGAGCGAAGACAGGGTTTTAACATAGCCGAACGTCAGACGACCAAGGTTGATCGCCTTCAATTCGTGGATTGCCTACCGCATCGGTTAGACTTGCCGCCTTTCCCCGTATCAAGAAGCCCGTTCATGGCCCAGCCGTCCACGACCTACAAGTTTGAACTGAACCTTACCGACCTCGACCGCAGCGTGTACGAGAGCGTGAAGCAGACCATCGCCCGTCACCCTTCGGAGACCGAAGAGCGTATGACCGTGCGGCTGCTGGCCTACGCCTTTTGGTACAACGAGCAGTTGTCGTTCGGTCGCGGTCTGTCAGACGTGGACGAACCTGCCCTGTGGGAAAAGAGCCTGGACGACCGTGTCCTGCACTGGATCGAAGTCGGCCAGCCAGACGCCGATCGCCTGACCTGGTGCTCGCGTCGCACCGAGCGCACCAGCCTGCTGGCCTATGGCAGCCTGCGCGTCTGGGAGACCAAAGTGATCCCGGCGATCAAAAACCTGAAAAACGTGCACATCGCTGCTGTTCCCCAGGAAGTGCTGGAAACCCTGGCCAAAGACATGCCCCGGGTTATCAAGTGGGATGTGATGATCAGCGAAGGGACGATTTTCGTCACCGACGACCGTGGTCAGCATGAAGTCCAGTTGCAGTGGCTGAGCGGCGAACGCGGCTGATTACTCGCTGCTGGTCCGCGTTATCCGGTTTTATCCTACGTATTCAAGAGAAGCACCTGTCACCCCATGCGCATCGAACCTCGCCTGTTGCCCGACACCCTGCCATTCCTCGGTGATCTGCCGCCGCTGCTGACCCGGCTGTACGCGGCGCGGGGCGTGCTGTCCGAGGCAGAACTGGACAAGAGCCTGGCGCGGTTGATCCCGTTCCAGCAACTCAAAGGCATCGATGCGGCTGTGGATTTGCTGGTGACGGCGCTGGAGCAGCGTCAGCGGATTCTGATCGTCGGTGACTTCGACGCCGATGGGGCGACGGCCAGCACCGTGGGCATGTTGGGCTTGCGCCTGCTGGGCGCGGCGCACGTCGACTACTTGGTGCCGAACCGGTTCGAGTACGGCTACGGCCTGACGCCGGAAATCGTTGAAGTGGCGCTGACCCGTACACCCCAGTTGCTGATCACCGTGGACAACGGAATCTCCAGCGTTGAAGGCGTGGCGGCGGCGAAAAAGGCCGGACTCCAGGTGCTGGTCACCGACCACCACTTGCCCGGTGACGAGTTGCCGTTGGCCGATGCCATCGTCAATCCGAACCAACCGGGTTGCGAGTTTCCGAGCAAGGCGCTGGCCGGCGTCGGGGTGATTTTCTATGTGCTGATGGCTTTGCGTGCGCGTTTGCGCAGCCTCGGTTGGTACGAGAGCAAGCCGCAACCGAACATCGGCGAGTTGCTGGACCTTGTGGCCCTGGGCAGCGTCGCCGACGTGGTACCGCTGGATGCCAACAACCGGATTCTGGTGCACCAAGGCCTGGAGCGGATTCGCGCCGGGCGCGCGCGACCGGGGATCAAGGCGATCCTCGAAGTCGCCAAGCGTGACCACACGCGCATCACCTCTACCGACCTGGGTTTCATTGTTGGCCCGCGCCTGAATGCGGCGGGACGTCTGGATGACATGAGCCTGGGCATCGAATGCCTGCTCACCGAAGACGCTGGTCTGGCGCGTGAAATGGCCGCACAACTCGACGGCATGAACCAGGACCGCAAATCCATTGAGCAGGGCATGCAGCGTGAAGCGCTGGCTCAACTGAAGGATTTGCCGGTCGAGTCGATGCCGTTCGGCTTGTGCCTGTTCGATCCCGAGTGGCACCAAGGTGTCATCGGAATCCTCGCATCGCGTATGAAAGATCGCTATTTCCGTCCGACCATTGCCTTTGCCGATGCCGGCGATGGCTTGCTCAAGGGCTCTGGGCGTTCGGTTCAGGGTTTTCATATTCGTGACGCGTTGAGCGTGGTGGCGGCGCGGCATCCGAATCTGATCAGCAAATACGGCGGCCATGCGATGGCCGCCGGCCTGACACTGCCGGAAGCGAATTTTCCGTTGTTCGCCGAAGCCTTTGACGCGGAAGTGCGTAGGCAATTACGCGAAGAAGACCTGACCGGGCGATTGCTGTCGGACGGCACGCTGGCGGTCGAGGAATTCCACCTGGAACTGGCCCGCGCCCTGCGTCATGCCGGACCCTGGGGGCAGCACTTCCCGGAGCCGTTGTTCCACGGCGTGTTCCAGCTGGTCGAGCAGCGAGTGGTCGGCGAGCGGCACCTCAAAGTGGTGCTGAAGAGTGAATGTGGCTCGGTAAAACTGGATGGCATTGCCTTCGGAATCGATCGCGACATCTGGCCGAATCCAACCATCAAGCGGGTGGAATTGGCCTACAAACTCGACCTCAACGAGTTCCGTGGCAACGAGACGGTGCAGTTGATGATTGCCCACATCGAACCGCGTTGAACTCTTCGCGAGCAAGCCCGCTCCCACATAGGTTTTGTGAACAGCACAGACCCCATGTGGGAGCGGGCTTGCTCGCGAAGGCGATCTCCCTCACGCCAAATTTCCCCGGAACCCGCCCTCATCCTCCGATGTCGACTAGTCTCTAAGCACTGCTTGATTATCCTTGTGACGTCTTGTCGAATTTTTTGCCCGCGGGGGCGGGTGCTGCACCTTTTTCCTGTCACTCGTCGACTTTCAAACAGAACCCTGGAGCCTGCCCACTGATTCGAGAGGTGCCCCATGAGTCTGCTGCTTGAACCCTATACCCTTCGCCAATTGACCCTGCTCAACCGCATTGCGGTATCGCCGATGTGCCAGTACTCCAGCGTTGATGGGCTGGCCAATGACTGGCACCTGGTCCACCTCGGCAGCCGCGCTGTCGGCGGCGCCGGCCTGGTGTTTACCGAAGCCACGGCGGTCACGGCCGATGGGCGCATCACCGCCGAGGACCTCGGCCTGTGGAACGATGAACAGATCGAACCGTTGCAACGCATCACGCGCTTCATTGCGGCGCAAGGCGCTGTGGCCGGCATTCAGTTGGCTCACGCCGGGCGCAAGGCCAGTACCCATCGGCCGTGGATCGGCAAACATGGCAGCGTCAAACCCGAAGACGGTGGCTGGGTGCCGGTGGGCCCTTCACCGATTGCTTTCGACCCGCAGCACACCCATCCCAGGCAGCTCGATGATGGCGAGATCGCTGAGGTCATTCAGGCCTTTGTCGCTTCGGCCAAGCGAGCGCTGACCGCCGGTTTCAAAGTGGTGGAAATACACGCCGCCCACGGTTATCTGTTGCATCAGTTTCTTTCGCCCCTGAGCAATCAGCGGCGCGATCAATATGGTGGTTCGTTCGAGAATCGCATCCGGCTGGTGCTGCAAGTCACCGAAGCGGTGCGTGCAGTGTGGCCTGAAGAGCTACCGCTGTTCGTGCGGGTGTCGGCCACCGATTGGGTGGAAGACGGCTGGAACCCGGATGAAACCGTGGAGCTGGCGCGACGCCTCCATGCGTTGGGCGTAGACCTGATTGACGTCTCGTCGGGCGGTACGGCGGCCAACGCCGAGATTCCTACAGGTCCCGGGTATCAGACCCGCTTCGCTGAACGTGTGCGCAAAGAGTCAGGTATTGCCACCGGCACGGTAGGAATGATCACCGAGCCGGCACAGGCCGAGCACATTCTGCGTACCTGCCAGGCTGACATCATCTTTCTCGCCCGTGAGCTGTTGCGTGATCCGTACTGGCCGCTGCATGCCGATGATGACCTGGGGGGACGCAAGGCCATCTGGCCAGCGCAGTATCAGCGGGCCACCCATCGTGAACAGCCGATTCATGAGTCGGATTTGCGCGACTGATTGATGCTGTAAAAACCAAAAAGCCCCGGTCGTTGTGATCGGGGCTTTTGCGTTTCTGTGCAGGAGTGTTTGTTGCCTGTTCGGCCGTCTTCGCGGGCAAGCCCGCTCCCACAGGGGTGTAGTGGAGTTCACTCATTTTGTGCGACACCGCCGATCCTTGTGGGAGCGGGCTTGCCCGCGAAGAGGCCCGCCCAGACAACCAATTACCCTCAGGTGTACTTACGCTTCTCAGGCGCCGGCGGGAAATACTGGTACAACCAGGTCTCACTCAACGTCCGGTCATTGGTGCGAATGAACAGTCGCAGCTCAACCGGAGCCACGCTGTCATTGGTCGGGTACCAGTCAAAGGTAATGCGGTAACCCTTGATGTCATCCAGCACCAGCACGTTGAAATCCTTGACCTGCCCATTCGAGCACGTGACCACCGGCTCGATCCCAGCGCCTTCCGGCAAGCGATCCAGACCGCCTCCGGTGAAGTCCACGGCAAACCGTCGAGCCCAAACCTGCGGGTAATGCTCGCCGGGGGCCCAGCCTTCGATGAAGCCGCCCATGCCCGAACGAGTGGCGTTGACCCGCGCCAACGGCGTGCCGACCGGTGGCAGGGCGCTCCAGTACAGCTTGTAGCCGTAGTTCAGTGAGTCGCCGGCTGCGACCGGTTTTTTCGGGGTCCAGAATGCGACGATGTTATCCAGGGTTTCGCCGGTCGTAGGAATTTCCATCAGATCGATAGAGCCTTCACCCCACGCGGTCGTAGGTTCTACCCACAGGCTCGGACGCTTGCTGTACCAGTCGACGGTGTCTTGATAGCTGTCGAACTCATGATCGGTCTGCACCAGACCGAAACCTTTCGGGTCGGTGTCGGCGAAGGCGTTGAATTGCAGGGTGGCCGGGTTGTTCAGCGGGCGGCAGATCCACTCGCCGTTGCCGCGCCACATGGCCAGGCGATCAGAATCGTGGATTTGCGGGTGAATCGTGTCGCACATGCGCCGTTCATGGGTGCCGCAGCTGAACATGCTGGTCATCGGCGCGATGCCCAGTTGTTCGATGGCAGTGCGCGCATTGATGTGGGCATCGATGCCCATGACGACCTGGCTGGCCTGACAATCGATATCGAAACGGTAGGCACCGGTGGCGCTCGGTGAATCCAGCAGGGCGTAGACCACGAAACGGGTGCTGTCCTTGTCCGGGGTCTCGAACCAGAACTTGGTGAAATCCGGGAATTCTTCACGCTTCTTGGCATAGGTATCGATCGCCAGGCCGCGTGCCGACAGACCGTACTGGCCTGAGGCATCGACCGCACGGAAATAGCTGGCGCCGAGGAAGGACAGCACGTCGTGCTGGTCCAGCTCCGGGGCCTTGAACAGCTTGAACCCGGAAAACCCCAGGTCGCCCGTGAGCTGTTTGGTATCGACCGTGGTTTTTTCATAGTTGAACAGGGACGGGCGGAAATGCACCTCCCGCGCCTGACGCGTCTTGGGGTCGACGCTGTACATGCGCACCGGCTGCTTGAAACCCATGCCCACGTGGAAAAACTGCACATCCAGCTGACCATTGAGGTCATTCCACAGCGAGTGGTTGCCGTCGTAGCGGATCGCGTTAAAGTTCTGCGGTGTCATGGTCGCCAGGGTTGGCGGCAACACCTGCTTGGTGTCCTGATAGCGATTGCCGGCGAGCTGCTTGGCCTGGATTTTCAGCGCTTCGAAGTCGAATGCCTGAGCCTCGCCATCCGCCGCGCCGGTGCCGGCCCAGGCCCGCGAAGCCAGCAGACCGGTGGCTGATAATCCGGTGTAGGCAGCGATGGCCATGGATGCTTTGAGCAAATTCCTGCGGTGCATAAGTTCAACCTGTCGTGAACAATCCCGCGCCGTTCCTGGCACGTGCTGGATCAAAAATAAAGGTTCGGACATGCCTTCGGCCAAACGCAACGGACATTAAACAGATAACAAATAGCTTAAACCGTTCGGTTACGGAGAAAAAATGATTGGTAGCACTTTGGCTTCGTGGCAATGAAACAAGAAATGTCGGTTAAGTTTTCCGACAGTACTTTCTGATTTATAGGGCATTTCTGCTTTTTTTGACTAATTACTCTAAAAATCGCTTTTCACCGCCGCGATAGTTCCTATTCTGTGTTCATGACCGACCTCTGCCCTTCAGGCCGGCGACTACAAAAAGGAGAGGGCGATGCGGTTTTTGAAGTTTTCTCGGGCTTATAGAAGGACATCGTCCATGACGAAAGTACAAGGCATCACCCAGTTGCTGGGAATCCTTCCTTGCCTGACCAGTGCGCGCCGAAGGCGTCGGGTCAGCTCGGACGAGATGAAATTGTTGGAACGCTATCGGGAGCTGTCGGAAAGCGACCAGATTGCGATGCGGTATCTGGTGGAGGCGATGAGGAGTGTTTCGCGGTTTTGACCGAGGATGGTTACCGTGAAAGCCATTTGGCTTTTACGGTGGCCAGGCGGGTCAGCTTGCCAGCATCGGCGTCGATGATGCCTTCCTGGATTGCTTGGCGGCGAGCCGCGATATTTTTTTGCTCAATGGTTTGTCGCAGATACTTTTCTGAAAAGGCGCTATCACTTGGAATCACTTCAGTGACGCTTTGGCTGGTGATGCGCGGTTGCTCACGGGTGCGGATTGCTCTTGCGGGAGATTGAACGGGGCTATTCAAACCAAAGGGGCAGACTATGAAGTCTGCCCCTTTTTCATTTATTCATCCCGCCTTCAACTGCAAGTGCCCATGATCGTGAACGGCCGTTGTGCCTGCATCAGATCAGGCATGTCCCGCCATTTGATCCAGGCCTGATGCTGCCAATGCAGCAGCGGCACCGAGATCCCGGCCCACTGCAACGAACTCAGGCTTGGAATGTTATCCACAGATGTCGCTTTCGACTCACGCAGCGAAGGTATGACTTCGTTGCTCAGCCATTGGCGCAGGTTTCGATTTTCCGGGACGAAATGGTGCACCAGAAGGGCATACATTCCTGATTCGCTGACCATCAGTGATTCGACCGTTTTGCCATTCTTCAGCATCCAGACATATTGGCGCTGATCGGGATCGAGTTTCAGGGTGAGGCGTTGGTCCATCGGGCGGCCCATCAAGCGACCGAGGTCCTGGACGCAGAACCAGGCTTGGTTGTCCTGCATGAAGGCGTGGAGGAAGCGGTTGTGGCGGGTGAAGATGGTTGGGGAGAAGTAAGGTAGAAGCGAGTTTTGAGCGTGTGCTGACATGAAGTGACTTCCGTTTTGAGTAGGAAAGTCGCCACCAACCCTTCGACAGGTTGGGTGGCGGACCGAGTGGCGTTCGAAGTCGGGACACTTCCAATCAAAACGGAAGCCGGAAGGCCCGCGCCACACGGCCCGCCATAAATCAGAGCTGAAGACATGAAACTGCCTCAATTCTATGGGGGCGCGTAAGCACCGTTTTGAAATTTCCCGGCTTCGACCCCGGGTCGCTGATTTGGCAGCGACGAGGTGAAGCCTATCGTTCAGGCGCTCGCGGCGCCAAGTCTACCTTGGCGCCGCATGCTGTAGGAATCGGTGTCTATGCCGGAAGGTTCGATCTGTAGGAATTTCCTGTTTTTGCCTGAAGTGCAGTCAAGCAGCGTCACAGCCGTGGTTTTTCCTATAGTTTTTCCCGCATTCAGGAACGAACTGCAGGTTTGCTACATGTTGATCGAATTTTCAGTTTCCAATTATCGCTCCTTCCGTGACAAGCAAACCCTGTCCATGGCTGCGACGCCGCGCTTGAGCAAAAAGCGCAACGTGTTCACACCCATCGTAAATGGAGAAAAGCTGCCTGATTTATTGAAAGTGGCGGCGATTTACGGACCGAACGCATCCGGTAAGTCTTCGCTTATCCGGGCAATGGGGGTCATGGGGAGTTTGCTCGCTTCGATACCTACATCAAATGATGAGCCGCTACCTGTCTCTCCATTTCGTTTTGACCCGCAACTTCAAAACGAACCCAGTTCTTTTGAGTACAACTTCATTCAACGCGGGGTCCGATATCGGTTTGTTCTGCGCATGACTGTGCAGCGAATTGTCGAGGAACAATTGGATTCCTATCCCAAAGGTAAGGAAACGCTGTTGTATTCGCGTCGCTTTGTAGATGAGGGGGAGCATTATGTTTTTGGCTCAAGCCTCGAGGGTGGCAAAGAGGTGCACAACGCCTGGCGGCGTCTGACGAGCCCCAAGATGTTGTTTATTTCGCAGGCGGTTGCGAACAGTAGTGAAGAGTTGACTCAGTTGCGGGGGCCGTTTAGCTGGTTTCAAACCGGTCTACTCGTTATTGAGCAGAACAACATGATGGGGCTGTCAGCAGCGTCCATCAGATTTCTTCGGATGGCCTCGGATTACACACATGATTTACGAGACTTTCTAAAGGAAGTGGATATCCCGGTGTCAGCGATCCGGCTCAATACCGAAGACGCAGAGTCTGTTCAACGCACCAAAAAACTCACACTGAAAGAGTTCTTCGCCGCCGCCCAAAAAGACAAAGTAACCCTCACACATACGAGCTTTTTAGGTACCGCTGAGTTTGATTTTTCCGAGGAATCCGACGGTACGAAAAACCTGATTGGATTCTGGCTGCCCTGGTTCATGATCAATCACGCCGATGGTAGCGGGATACTTTCTGTCGATGAGTTGGACAGCAGTCTTCATCCCTCAATCGTCGCGGACTTGATTGAGAAGCACCTGGACGGTGGGTTGGATACTCAACTGATCTTTACCACTCACGACACTCATCTGATGAACGCCAAAGCGCTTCGGCGCGATCAGTTCTGGATCACCGAAAGAGACGCTAACGGTGCAACCTGCCTTTTTTCTGTTTACGACTTTGAAGGACGGGAAGGGGAGGATGTTGAGAAACGCTACTTTGAAGGTCGTTATCGCGGGTTGCCACTGATAAGGCGGGGTTGATCATGGCGCGTTCGATACGGCAATTTGATCGAAAGGCACCTCGGTTCAGGCCTCAACCCAAAGTGTTGATCCTCTGTGAAGACAGCAAGTCAGGAAAACGATATCTGGAGGAGGCTGCATTTCATTTTCGCGCCAAAGCTCAAGTGGAAATTGCCCACTGTGGCGTCACACACCCAAGCGGCATTGTTGAAACAGCAATAGCCCGCCAGAAATGCTTCGACAAGGTTTTTTGTGCATTGGATCGCGATACACATCTGTGTTTTGAACGAGCAATAAATCTGGCGAGGCCTCATCCGAAAATCAAAGTCATCGCTTCGTACCCCTGTTTTGAGTTTTGGCTGCTTCTGCACTTCGGTTTTAATCGAAAGCCTTTTCGAGCGGTTGGAAAGCACTCTCCAGGCGACTTGGTGGCCAAGAGCCTCAGAGAGAAACCCAGCATGGATAAGTACGAGAAAGGCGAAGACACCAACTATTTCGCACAACTTTTAGGTCAGCCATTCCAAAGGGCGAGAGATTTAGCACCAAAGATTATCGAGGACGTCGCTATCAGCGGCGAACCCAACCCCAGCACCGAAATCCATCTGCTGATGGACGAATTCGAAATTCTCTCCAAACCCCTACTGATCTAACACCTCAAACCCAGCCCGCATCGCTGCGGGCTGGGTAAGTACCCTTACCGACTAACCTTCCAAGCATCCCCCGCAGGCGCAGTCCCATGGTCATACGGCTTGGCCAGCCACATGTAAATCAACCCCAACCCAATCACGATCGCAGTACTCAACACCATCGCGTAGTTGATGTACCACGCCGCATCCGGCGTGCGCGGCCAGGCCATGTTGATGATCGCGCTGACGCCATAGACCAGCGCGCCGATGTTCACGGCCCAGCCCCAGGTGCCGAGGGTGAATTTGCCGCTCGGTTTCCAGCCTTTCATACGTGCGTAAAGCGCCGCGAGCACGATCATCTGGAATGCCAGGTAGATGCCGATGGCCGCGAAGCTGACGATGGTTGCCACCGCATCCTGCAGGAAGAAGCCCAGCACAATGATCAGCGCCGGCAGGACGCCGGACACGAACAGTGCCGCAACCGGAACCTGGGTCGTAGGGGAAATCTTCTTCAGCAGTGAGCTGCCGATGACCATTTCATCCCGTGCGTAGGAATACAGCAGACGACTCGCCGCGGCTTGCAGGCTGATGACGCAGGAGATGAAGGAAATCATCACCACGCCCATCACCACTTTCGAACCGACCGGGCCAAAGGCGTTGTTGAGGATGGTGGTGACCGGGTCCTTGTCGGTGCCATTGATGACGGCTTGCATGTCTGGCACGGCGAGGATCAGCGCCAGGCAGGCGAACATCGCCGCGATGCCGCCGATGTAGATGGTCATGCGCATGGCCACCGGGATTTGCTTGCTCGGGTTCGGGGTTTCTTCGGCCACGTCGCCGCAAGCCTCGAAGCCGTAATACAGGAACATCCCGGCCAGTGAGGCGGTGAGGAACGCCGGCAGATACGAGCCGTCGATGCTGATATCGAAGGTGTTGAACAACACACTGATCGATTGATGACGTTCGAAAATCAGCAGGTAAACGCCGACGATCACTGCGCCGACCAGCTCGCAGAGGAAGCCGAACATGGCGATCCGCGCCAGCACTTTGGTACCGCTGAGGTTGACCAGGGTGGCGAACAGCGTCAGGAACAGTGCGATGACGATGTTGGTGTTGTTGTTCGGTTCAAAGCCCATCATCGCGGCCAGGTACGGACCGGCGCCCACCGCAACGGCGGCGATGGTGACGCACAGGGCGATGGAGTAGATCCAGCCGACCATCCACGCCCAGCGCTTGCCCACCAAGCGACGAGCCCACGGGTACACGCCGCCGGAAATCGGGAACTGCGAGACCACTTCACCGAAGATCAGGCACACCAGCAACTGGCCGCATCCGACCAGCAAATAAGCCCAGAACATCGGAGGCCCACCGGCGGCGAGGCACAGGCCGAACAGGGTATAAACCCCTACGACCGGAGAGAGATAAGTGAAGCCCAGGGCGAAGTTTTCCCACAGGCTCATGCTGCGATTGAAGTTTGAGGTGTAACCCAGCTTGCGCAGTTGCTCGGCATCGCTGTCGGCAACGGCTGCGGAGAGTTCGGGTGATGCACTCATGGTGTGTTAACTCCGGAAAATCGGCAGATTTCGGATGTCCGAAACCGTGACAGGGCCATGACGGCGCTGCCCGGATCGGTGGTTATTGTTTTGGTTGTCTGGGGTGGAGCCTGGTGGTGCTTGGTGCCGGTTTCTTCCTTGACGTAGCGGTGACGCCTTCGCGAGCAAGCCCGCTCCCACATTTGGAATGCATTCCCCTGTGGGAGCGGGCTTGCTCGCGAAGCTTTTAGTGCTTGAACATCACATGCCGAACGACGGTGTAGTCCTCCAGCCCGTACATGGACATGTCCTTGCCATAACCGGACAGTTTCTGACCGCCGTGCGGCATTTCGCTGACCAGCATGAAGTGTGTATTCACCCAGGTGCAGCCGTACTGCAAGCGTGCGGACAAGCGATGCGCACGACCGACGTCCGAGGTCCACACCGACGACGCCAGGCCGTAGTTCGAATCGTTGGCCCAGCCCAGCACCTGCGCTTCATCGGCGAACTTGGTCACCGACACCACCGGCCCGAACACTTCGCGACGGACGATTTCATCGTCCTGTTGCGCGTCGGCCAACACCGTCGGTTCGAAGAAGAAGCCATTGCCTTCAACAGCCTTGCCGCCAGTGATCAATCGGATATGCGGCTGCGCCAAGGCACGCTCGACAAACCCGGCCACGCGGTCGCGATGTTGCGCGGTGATCAGCGGGCCCAGTTCGGTCGACGGATCATCCTGCACGCCGTACTTGATGCTGCTGACCGCTTCGCCGAGCTTCTCGACGAATTTGTCGTAGATGCCTTCCTGCGCGTAGATGCGGCAGGCGGCGGTGCAGTCCTGGCCGGCGTTGTAGAAACCGAAGGTGCGAATGCCTTCCACGGCGGCGTCGATGTCAGCGTCGTCGAAGATGATCACCGGGGCCTTGCCGCCCAGTTCCATGTGCATGCGTTTGACGCTGTCGGCGGTGCTGGAAATGATGTTCGAACCGGTGGCGATCGAACCGGTCAGCGAGACCATGCGCACTTTCGGGTGTGTGACCAATGGATGACCAACCGTAGGACCACGACCGAACACCAGGTTCAGCACGCCGGCCGGGAAAATCTCCGACGCCAGTTCCGCCAGACGCAGCGCGGTCAGCGGGGTTTGTTCCGACGGCTTGAGCACCACGGTATTACCCGCGGCGAGGGCCGGGGCGATTTTCCAGGCGACCATCATCAGCGGGTAGTTCCACGGTGCGATGGACGCGATCACGCCGACCGGGTCGCGGCGGATCATCGAGGTGTGGCCGTGCAGGTATTCACCGCCCGCTGAACCGCTCATGCAACGGCTGGCGCCGGCGAAGAAACGGAACACGTCGGCAATCGCCGGGATCTCGTCGTTCAGTGCAGCACTGTAAGGCTTGCCGCAGTTGTCCGATTCCAGTTTGGCCAGCTCTTCGCCGTGGGTTTCAATGGCGTCGGCGAGTTTGAGCAGCAGCAGCGAACGTTCTTTCGGCGTGGTTTGCGACCAGCTTTCGAAGGCGCTGTCGGCGGCACGCACGGCGGCATCGACCTGGGCTTCACTGGCTTCGTTGATTTCCACCAGCACACGACCGAGGGCCGGGTTGAACACCGGTTGGGCGGGGCCTTCGCCGTCGATCAGTTGGCCATTGATCAAGAGTTTGGTTTGCATGGCTTTGTCCTTTTCGAAAGTGTTGTTTTCTTGTGGGAGCGGGCTTGCTCGCGAAGAGGCCATCACATTCAACATTGATGTTGTCTGATACACCGCTTTCGCGAGCAAGCCCGCTCCCACATTTGAACCGGTTCCTACAGGGGGTAGTCGTTGTTCGTTATTTCCCGCCACTGCCCGCAACGCTTTCGCCGCCACGGGTCAGGTAATAGGCGCCGAGGATCGGCAGCATGGTCACCATCATCACCAGCATCGCGACGACGTTGGTCACTGGCACATCCCGTGGGCGGCTGAGCTGGTTAAGCAGCCACAGCGGCAGGGTGCGTTCATGGCCAGCGGTGAAGGTGGTGACGATGATTTCGTCGAACGACAGGGCGAACGCCAACATGCCGCCGGCCAGCAAGGCCGAGCCGAGGTTCGGCAGGACGATGTAGCGAAAGGTCTGCCAGCCGTCGGCGCCGAGGTCCATCGAGGCCTCGATCAAACTGTGAGAAGTGCGACGCAAGCGGGCGATGACGTTGTTGTAGACGATCACCACACAGAAGGTCGCGTGACCGACGATGATGGTGAACATTCCCGGCTCGATCCCCAGTGTCTTGAAGGTCGCCAGCAACGCGATGCCGGTGATGATCCCCGGCAAGGCAATCGGCAGGATCAGCATCAGCGAGATGCCTTGCTTGCCGAAGAAATCCCGGCGGTACAACGCCGCCGATGCCAGCGTGCCGAGGACCAGCGCAATCAACGTCGCGACGGAGGCAATTTGCAGCGACAGCTTGATCGCTTCCAGCACGTCGGGTCGCAAGAACGCCACGCCGATCCACTTCAACGTGAAGCCTTTAGGCGGAAAACTGAACGCCGCGTCTTCAGTGTTGAAGGCGTACAGGAAGATGATCAGGATCGGAAAGTGAAGAAACAGCAACCCGCCCCAGGCCGCGATGCGCAAGCCAAGTGAGGCTTTCTCCCCGTGGGTTTCCGGCGCTGGTTTTTTTGCATCAGAGCGCATCGAAGGCCCCCAGTCGTTTCACGATAGTCAGGTAAATGGCGATCAACACAATCGGCACCAACGTGAAGGCCGCGGCCATCGGCATGTTGCCGATCGCGCCTTGCTGGGCGTACACCATGCTGCCGACGAAGTAGCCCGGCGGGCCCACCAGTTGCGGCACGATGAAGTCGCCCAGGGTCAGCGAAAAGGTGAAGATCGAACCGGCCGCGATGCCCGGAATCGACAGCGGCAAAGTCACTTGCATGAAAGTCTGTCGCGGCGTGGCGCCGAGGTCGGCCGAGGCTTGCAGCAAGGACGGCGGCAGACGTTCCAGCGAGGCCTGAATCGGCAGGATCATGAACGGCAGCCAGATGTAGACGAACACCATGAACCGGCCCAGGTGCGAGGTCGACAAGGTGCTGCCGCCGACGCCCGGAATCCCCAAAACGAATTGCAAAACCGGCTCAAGACCCAGGTGTTGAACGAACCATTGCGCCACGCCGCCCTTGGCCAGCAGCAAGGTCCAGGCATACGCCTTGACGATGTAACTGGCCCACATCGGCATCATCACCGCGATGTAGAAAAACGCCTTGGTTTTGCCGGTGGTGTAGCGCGCCATGTAGTAGGCGATCGGGAACGCGACGATGGCGCTGGCGATCGACACGACGACGGCCATGCTCAAGGTGCGCAGGATGATGTCGAAGTTCGACGGCTGGAACAGGGCCGCGAAGTTCGCCAGGGTCAGGTCGGGCGTGACCGCCATGGTGAAGTCATCGAAGGTGTAGAAGCCTTGCCACAGCAGAACCAGCAGCGAGCCGAGGTAGATCGCGCCGAACCACAGCAGCGGCGGCACTAGCAGCAGCGACAGGTAAAAATTCGGCCGGCGATACAGCAGGTTGGAAAACCTGCGCAACGGCGAGCCGCCGGCCGGGGTTTGAGGGAGCGCCACGCTGTTCATCTCACACCCCGCCGATAACGTTGTCGTGCAGCGGGATCATCGCTTCCCGTGCCCAGCGTGCGCTGATGCGTTGTCCGGTCTGATGTTGCGCGCTGACGTCCAGCCACTGGACGTTGGCCTGGCTGATGTTCAGGGTCTGGCCGTTTTCCAGTTTCAGTTCATAGCGCGTGGCGCTGCCCTGGTACTGAATGTCATGGAGCAAACCGCTGACTTCGATTTCATGACTGGCCAACGGTCCTTCAGCAAAACGCACGTGTTCCGGGCGAATCGAAAACGGCTGTGGATTGCCACTCAATTGTTTCGCCAGGTCGCCGCGAATCACGTTGGAGGTGCCGACGAATTCGGCGACAAAGGTTGTAGCCGGTTTCATGTAGAGGTTGCGCGGGGTATCGACCTGCTCGATGCGCCCTTTGTTGAACACCGCCACGCGATCCGACATCGACAGGGCTTCGGTCTGGTCGTGGGTGACGAAGATGAAGGTGATGCCGAGCTGGCGTTGCAGCTTCTTCAGTTCACCCTGCATTTGCTCGCGCAGTTTTAAATCGAGCGCGCCCAAGGGTTCATCGAGCAGCAGCACGCGCGGACGATTGACCAGGGCGCGGGCCAGGGCCACACGCTGGCGTTGGCCGCCGGACAGTTGCACCGGTTTGCGCTCGCCGTAGCCGCCGAGGGCGACCATGTCGAGGGCTTCTTCGGCGCGTTTCTGGCGTTCGGTTTTGCCGACGCCTTTGACTTTCAAACCGTAGGCGACGTTGTCGAGTACGTTCATGTGCGGAAACAACGCGTAATCCTGGAACACGGTGTTCACGTCACGCTGATACGGCGGCAGCCCGGCGGCCTCTAAGCCGTGAATACGGATAGAGCCAGCACTCGGTTGTTCGAAACCGGCGATCAGGCGCAGACAGGTGGTTTTGCCCGAACCGGAAGGGCCCAGCATGGAAAAGAACTCGCCGTCCTGGATATCGATGGAAACCCGGTCAACGGCCTTCACTTCGCCGAACTGACGGGAAACGTTGGTGAACTGGACTGCAAGCGTCATGGTGCGGTGCTCCAAAAAATCGAAGGCTGGTGATGATCGTTCCCACGCTCTGCGTGGGAATGCAGCCCGTGACGCTCTGCGTCACCTTTGCGCGAATGGACGCGGAGCGTCCGGTGATGCATTCCCACGCGGAGCGTGGGAACGATCGGTCTCAACAGGGGTTAACGGCCGCCCATGATCGCGATGTAGTCCTGGGTCCAGCGGCTGTACGGCACGAACTTGCCGCCTTCAGCCTGCGGGGTTTTCCAGAAGGCCAAATTGTCGAATTGATCGTAACCGTTGGTTTTGCAACCCTCGGCGCCGAGCAATTCGCTCTCCTTGCACCCCGCCGGAACCGACGGCAGCGAACCGAACCAGGCCGCCAGGTCACCCTGGACTTTCGGTTGCAGCGACCAGTCCATCCACTTGTAGGCGCAATTCGGGTGCTTGGCTTCGGCGTGCAACATGGTGGTGTCGGCCCACCCCGTTGCACCTTCTTTTGGAATGACCGAGGCAACCGGCTGCTTGTCCGCCACCAGGCCGTTGACCATGTAGCCCCAGGTGCTGGACGCCGCGACGCCTTCGTTTTTGACGTCGCTCATCTGGACCGTTGCGTCATGCCAGTAGCGGTGGATCAAGGGCTGTTGCTTGCGGAGCAGATCCAGCGCCGCTTTGTATTGCGCTTCGTTGAGCTGGTACGGGTCTTTGATGCCCAGTTCCGGCTGTTTCGATTTGAGATAAAGCGCCGCATCGGCGATGTAGATCGGGCCGTCGTAGGCCTGGACCCGGCCCTTGTTGGACTTGCCGTCCGGCAGGGTTTGCTCTTCGAACACCACGCTCCAGCTGTCCGGCGCCGTTTTGAAGATATTGGTGTTGTACATCAATACGTTCGGGCCCCATTGGTACGGGGTGCCGTAGGTTTGTTTATTGACGACGTACCACGGGCCATCCTTGAGTCGAGGGTCGATGTTCTTCCAGTTCGGGATCAACGCCGTGTTGATCGGCTGCACACGCTTGCCGGCGATCAACCGCAGGGAGGCGTCGCCGGATGCAGTCACCAGGTCGTAACCGCCCTTGGACATCAGGCTGACCATCTCATCGGAAGTGGCGGCAGTCTTGACGTTGATCTTGCAGCCGGTTTCCTTTTCGAAGCCGGTGACCCAGTCGTAGGCCTTGTCGCTTTCGCCACGTTCGATGTAGCCAGGCCAGGCCACAATATCCAGTTGACCTTCGCCGGCACCGACGGCTTTCAACGGTTCGGCGGCCTGGATACTGGCACTGGCCAGCAGCGCGGTGGTGATTGCACTGAGCAGTGCGGTCTTGTGCACGAACATGGGGTTTCCCTCTTCTTTAATTATGGTCGGGGCAGTTTTGAACGTGGTGAAGCAGGCCGTTAGCGGCTTGTTATAAGCGTAGTCAGAGATGCTGGCCGTGACGGGCCATGATGTGCCGCACCACGCTGTAGTCCTGGAGCGAATCGCTGGATAAGTCTTTGCCGTAGCCCGAACGCTTCAGGCCGCCGTGGGGCATTTCGCTGACCAGCATGAAATGGCTGTTGATCCAGGTGCAGCCGTACTGCAAGCGCGCTGCCACCTGCATCGCCTTGTCGAGGTTCTGGGTCCAGACCGAGGAGGCGAGGCCGTATTCCGAGTCGTTGGCCCAGTCCACGGCTTGTTCGAGCTGATCGAAACGGGTCACGGTGACCACCGGCCCGAACACTTCGCGCTGGACGATCTCATCAGTCTGCTTGCAACCGGCCAGCAAGGTTGGCTGGTAATAGAAGCCGGCACCGGAATGCACTGCCGCGCCGGTCACTCGTTCGATGTGCGGCTGGCCGAGGGCGCGCTCGACGAAACTGGCCACGCGATCACGCTGGCGGGTGCTGATCAGCGGGCCGATCTCGTTGTCGGCGTCGCGCTTGCCGGCAAACCGCAGGCTGCTGACCGCTGCGCCGAGTTCGGCCACCAAGCGGTCATGAATCCCGGCCTGTGCATAAATGCGGCAGGCCGCGGTGCAGTCCTGGCCGGCGTTGTAGTAGCCATAAGTGCGCACGCCTTCGACCACGGCTTGAATGTCCGCATCGTTGCAGACGATCACCGGCGCCTTGCCGCCGAGTTCGAGGTGAGTGCGTTTCAGGGTTTTCGCCGCGGCTTGCAGGATTTTTTGCCCGGTGACGATATCGCCGGTCAACGACACCATGCGCACTTTAGGATGACTGACCAAGTGGCTGCCGACGCCTTCACCGCCACCGCAAATGATGTTGATCACCCCGCGCGGCAGGATCTCGGCCAGCGCGGGCGCCAGGGCCAGAATCGACAGCGGCGTGTGTTCGGACGGCTTGAACACCAGTGTGTTGCCGGCGGCCAGGGCCGGGGCGATTTTCCACGCGGCCATCATGATCGGGTAGTTCCACGGCGCAATCGAGGCCACCACACCAATCGGATCGCGGCGAACCATGCTGGTGTAGCCCGGCAGGTATTCGCCGCTGAGCTGGCCAGTCTGGCAACGCACGGCGCCGGCAAAGAAGCGGAACACATCGACCGTCGCGCTCAAGTCATCCTGACGCGCCAGGTGCAACGGTTTGCCACAGTTCAGGGATTCGAGGCGGGCGAGGAGGTCGGCTTGTTTTTCGATGGCGTTGGCGATGTCCAGCAACAGGTTCGAGCGTTGTTGCGGTGTGGTCCGCGACCAACCGGCAAAGGCGCGGTGGGCGCCGAGGATCGCGGCTTCGACTTGCTCGGTGCTGGCTTCGGCGATGTGCGTCAGCACTTCCCCGGTGGCCGGGTTGAGGATCGGTTCGACAAACCCCTGGCCCGCGACCAATTCGCCATCGATCAACAACGCGGTGAACAACGGGGTCTGTGCGCCAGCCATTTTTCGGGTTCTCTTTTCTTGTGTGGCCATGCTGCTCCCTGTGACTGGGGCGCGGCCGTCTTATAGATGTACCAAGACTAGGCGCCGCACCCGAGGTCGACAAATACTAAATACTGAAGGTGGCGTTCGATTAAATAGATGGCTTGCGCCCGCCGTGGGGCTGCTCGCGGGCGACGGTCAGAAATGGGTCCACCAGCGCTGGGCGCGCGGTGCCCCGACGCCAGGCCAGGCCGACGTCGAGGGTCTGGCTCAGGTCGGCAATCGGCCGCGCTTCGATGATGTCGCCCTCCAGTGACCATGGGCGATAAGTCATGTCGGGCTGGATCGACACGCCCAAACCCGCTGCCACCAGGCTTCGCACCGCTTCCGTCGACGCTGTTCTCAAGGTTATGCGCGGTTGTAGGGAGGCCGCTGTCCACATGCGCTGGGCGTTGCGGTCCATTTCATCGACGTTCAGCTGAATCAACGGCTCACGGGCCACGTCGGCGAGGTTGATGCTGTCGTGTTCCAGCAGCGGATGCTGGGCTGGCAGCCACAGCCGATGGGGCGAGTGGGTCAGCACTTCGGTCTGCAAGGCGTGGCGGTCTTCGAGGTTGGAGAGGATCAGCACGCCAACATCGATCTCGCCGCTGACCAGCAAATGCTCGATGTAAGGGCGCTCGTCCTCCATCACCCGGATTTCGACGTTGGGGTAGGCGCGCTGGAAACGGGTGAGCAAGTCTGCGAGGTAATAACCCGCCACCAGGCTGGTCACACCGATGATCAACTGCCCGGCGACTTGATCGGTACTCTGCTGCAGGCTGCGTTTGGCGTTGTCCACCGTCGCCAGAATCAGGTGCGCCTGGCGTAGGAATTGGTGGCCCTGGTGGGTCAGCGTCATGCCCTTGGCGTGGCGGTTAAACAGGCCGACGCCGATTTCCTGCTCCAGTTGCTGGATCGCCAGGGTCAGTGTCGATTGGGAAATAAACGCGGTTTGTGCGGCGGCGGAGATCGAGCCGGTCTCGGCCACGGCGATGAAGTGACGGATCTGACGCAAGGTCATCATGGAGAAAGTACCCGGTGGGCGGTTTTTATAGATTTGCTTGAGTGTATATCCATTTTTCTGAAGGGTTGCGGTCGGCTGAGCGGCGCTACGCAACATCTCGAAGCACTCTCGCCCCCGAATGCCGGGCACTTTCGATCTAGGCTGGTGGCCTTATTGATCCGGTTAACCCCTTTTTTGGAGGCGGCAAATGAACACGCGTGGATTGCTCGATCAGCTACTCAAGTCCGGTCAAGACATGTTGCAGAACAAGGCCGGCGGCTCACAAAACAAGACCTCCGGCAGTGGTTTGGGCGGATTGCTCGGCGGCAGCGGTGGTTCGGGCGGCCTCGGCAGTTTGCTGTCGGGCGCGGGGGGTGGTGCGTTGGCGGCAGGCGCCATGGGGTTGCTGCTGGGCAGCAAGAAAGGGCGCAGTGTTGGCGGCAAGGTCCTGACTTATGGCGGCCTGGCTGCGTTGGGCGTGATTGCCTACAAGGCCTATGGCAACTGGCAGGCCCAGCAGGGCACCGCGGCGAAGACTGAACCGCAAACCATCGACCGCTTACCGGTGGCGCAAGTTGAACAGCACAGTCAGGCGATTCTCAAAGCATTAGTGGCAGCCGCTAAAGCTGATGGCCATGTCGATGAGCGGGAACGTGCGCTGATTGAAGGTGAATTCACTAAGCTTGATAACGATCAGGAGTTGCAGCACTGGCTGCACGCCGAACTGAACAAACCGCTGGACCCGGCCGACGTCGCCCGCGCCGCGAGTACGCCGGAAATGGCCGCAGAGATGTACATCGCCAGCGTGATGCTGGTGGATGAGGAGAGCTTCATGGAGAAGTCCTACCTGGATGAACTGGCGCGTCAGTTGAAGCTTGAGCCGGGGTTGAAGGCTGAGTTGGAGAAGCAAGTCAGGCAGGCGTCGTTATCGGTCGCCTGATCGGGTCGCTTACAACAAATCCCATCAGTGCTTTCCTGTATCACTGATGGGGTTTGTTTAGTTTCAGATTGGGCTTAAAAAGGCAACTAATGCTGTCATCCCCGATGAGGGATAGTGTTACCAAGGATTGGACATTTTAAAGTTTCCGCCGACCTCCTCCTTACTTCCCTTTAATGTAACGTGGTAACTGCCTTCGGCGGATTCACCTTCCAGTCCGAAGGTAACAGTTAGCGTGCCTTTCTCAATTTCCCGATTGACGCCATTTACGTCTACGGTCCATTTCAGGGAATCAGGGAGCTGGGCGACGTCCTCTGGATAGACCACGGTATGGAGGCCATCTTCCAGATCCTTCGGGGCACAAAGCGCTACCTGCCTGTATTGGCCTTCGTATCCGATGATGAATCTCGTACTCCCGTGAAGTCCGTAGTAGACCCTTTCACTTTTGAATATTTCTTTTGAGTTTTGCATGACATTTATTGTGCCTGTGGAGGCTTTTAGATCTTTTACAACATCGGCATAAGAAAGAGCAGGCATGACGAATTCCTTTCAAGTTTTGAAACTCGAGTTTCCGGAAGTTCGGGCTTAAGTGCTATTGACATAAATGACAGTTTTTTATCGTATCTTGGAATTGATTGAATGGTTTTTATATAAAACCAAGATGAGTCACCTAAAATCGGCTCATGGAGCTTCGGGTTGCGCTCTGACCAGGGCATTTTTTCAACAGTGCTACAGAGTCCAATGGCCCGTTTTCTTCCGATTCATCACGGGTACCTGGCTCCCGATCTGGCAGAAAGTCTCCCAGAGCTCATTCCACCGTCTTATAAATGAAACACCCTCAGCTATACTCCGCAACATTTCAACCGCCCCCGAGGACTGACTGTGAAGAACTGGACGTTGCGCCAACGCATCTTGGCGAGCTTTGCGGTGATTATCGCCATCATGCTGCTGATGGTCGTCGTCTCGTATTCCCGGCTGTTGAAGATCGAAACCAGCGAAGCCAGCGTTCGTGAAGACGCGCTGCCTGGGGTGTATTACAGCGCCATGATTCGTGGTGCCTGGGTCGACAGTTTCATCCAGACCCAGGAAATGCTTGGTTTTAGGGAAGGGCAGGGCATCAGCACTGAAGATGCCGCAGAATTCAAATCCTTTGAGGTGCATCTGCACGAGGAGATGAATAACTATCGCGGCACCATCACCACGGATGAAGACAAGGTCGAGTACGCCGACTTTGAAAAGCTCTATGACAATTACAACAAGGCCCTGGCGGCTGTGCTCGATTTGCATAAGCGCAATCAGGAAGCCGAAGCCATCAAGATGTTCAACGAGCAACTGACCCCGGCCTGGACCGCAGGTCGCATGAAACTCAATGACATCATTCGCGAAAACAAAAAAGTGGCCGACCGGGACATCGCGAACATTGATGACGCCGTGGTCACCGCGAAAACCATCATGGGCATTTCACTGCTGGTCGCGGTACTTGCAGCCGGTCTCTGCGGCCTGCTGTTGATGCGCGCAATCATGGCGCCAATGAACCGTATCGTCGAAATTCTCGAAGTCATGCGCACCGGTGATCTGAGCAACCGTCTGAACCTGGCGCGCAAGGACGAATTCGGCGCCGTGGAAACCGGCTTCAACGACATGATGACCGAGCTGACGTCCCTGGTGTCCCAGGCCCAGCGCTCCTCGGTGCAGGTCACCACCTCGGTGACCGAGATCGCTGCCACCTCCAAGCAACAGCAAGCGACCGCCACCGAAACCGCCGCCACTACCACCGAAATCGGCGCGACGTCCCGTGAGATTGCGGCCACTTCGCGGGATCTGGTGCGCACGATGACCGAAGTTTCCACCGCCGCCGATCAGGCCTCGGTGCTCGCCGGTTCCGGGCAGCAAGGCCTGGCGCGGATGGAAGAGACCATGCACTCGGTGATGGGCGCGGCCGATCTGGTCAACGCCAAACTGGCAATCCTCAATGAGAAGGCCGGCAACATCAATCAGGTGGTCGTGACCATCGTCAAGGTCGCTGACCAGACCAATCTGCTGTCGCTCAACGCGGCGATTGAGGCCGAAAAGGCCGGTGAATACGGCCGCGGGTTTGCCGTGGTCGCCACCGAAGTGCGGCGTCTGGCGGACCAGACCGCTGTTGCCACGTACGACATCGAGCAGATGGTGCGCGAGATCCAGTCGGCGGTGTCGGCCGGGGTGATGGGCATGGACAAGTTCTCTGAAGAAGTGCGCCGTGGTATGTCCGAAGTGCAGCAGGTCGGCGAGCAGCTGTCGCAGATCATCCATCAGGTTCAGGCATTGGCGCCGCGGGTGTTGATGGTCAACGAAGGCATGCAGGCCCAGGCCACGGGCGCCGAACAGATTAACCACGCGCTGGTGCAGTTGGGCGATGCCAGCAGCCAGACCGTCGAGTCCCTGCGCCAGGCCAGTTTCGCCATCGACGAATTGAGCCAGGTGGCCGTAGGGCTGCGGGGCGGCGTTTCGCGATTCAAAGTCTGATGAGCGAACCCACGGCCAAACGCACCGCCGTGAAGCCGGCGCTGCACTCATTGTTTCTGGTGTTCCGCATCGGCAACGAGCGCTATGCCCTGCAGGCCATCGAGGTGGCGGAAGTGCTGCCGCGCCTGCCGTTGAAACCGATTCCCCGCGCGCCGGACTGGGTGGCCGGGGTGTTCGCCTACCGCGGCGCGGTGGTGCCGGTGATCGACCTCAGTGCGCTGACGTTCGGCCAGCCGGCGCAGACCCGCACCAGCACCCGCCTGGTACTGGTCAATTACCGTCCGGATGAGTTCGCTGAGGCGCAATTGCTCGGGCTGATTCTGGAGCAGGCCACCGATACCTTGCGCTGCAACCCGGCGGATTTTCAGCCCTATGGCCTGGACAATCGTCAGGCGCCGTACCTTGGGCCGGTGCGTGAAGATGCTCAGGGTTTGCTGCAATGGGTGCGGGTTGCCGACTTGCTCGACGATCAGGTTCGCGCGCTGCTGTTTCCGTCGCAGCCGTTGGACCTGGCACTGCTTGAGGAACGGCCATGAGCAGTGATCAACGGTTTTTCGATTTTCTCAAAGAGCGCATCGGTCTCGACGTGACCTCGGTGGGCCCGGCGATCATCGAGCGTGCGGTGCGCCAGCGCAGCACGGCATCCAACGCGCTGACGGCCGATGAGTACTGGCACACCTTGCAGGGTTCGCAGGACGAGCAGCAGGCGTTGATCGAAGCGGTGATTGTCCCCGAGACCTGGTTTTTCCGTTACCCGGAATCCTTCGCCACGTTGGCGAAACTGGCCACCAAACGCCTGAACGACATCAACAACATGCGCGCACTGCGGATTCTCAGCCTGCCGTGTTCCACCGGTGAAGAACCGTATTCCATCGCCATGGCGTTGCTCGATGCCGGGTTACAGCCGCACCAGTTCAAGGTCGAAGGCATGGACGTCAGCCCGTTGTCGGTGGAAAAAGCCCGGCGCGCGCTGTACGGCAAGAATTCGTTTCGGGGTCAGGACATCGCCTTTCGCGACCGGCATTTCGCCGCCGAAGGCGAGGGCTATCGCCTCAGCGGGCGAGTGCTCGAACAAGTGCGTCTGCAGGTCGGCAATCTGCTGGATCCGATATTGTTGGCCAACGAGCCGCCGTATGACTTTGTGTTTTGCCGCAACCTGCTGATCTATTTCGATCAGCCGACCCAGCAGCAAGTGTTCGAAGTGCTCAAGCGTTTGACCCATGTGGATGGCGTGCTGTTTATCGGCCCGGCCGAGGGCAGTTTGCTCGGCCGTTTCGGCATGCGTTCGATCGGCATCCCGCAGTCCTTTGCGTTCAGTCGTCAGAGCGCACCAGAGCCTGCGCCCATTGCGACGTTCGTTCCGACGCCTCTGCCCGTGCACCAACCGGTGCGCAGCGTGACACCGCCGCCCGTTCGCAATCGACCCTTCGCAACGGTGGCGCCGCTGCCTGTCGTGACGAAAGTCGCCAATCCGGACACCGCCGCACTGCTGGCGAACATCGCCGCGCTGGCCAACGAAGGCAAAAGTGCCGAGGCCCGCGCCGCGTGCGATAGCTATTTGCGCAGTCATGAACCCGTGGCCCAAGTCTTCTACTGGCTGGGCTTGCTCAGCGATGTCGCCGGCAGAGTCCTTGAGGCTCAGGGTTTTTATCGCAAGGCGTTGTACCTCGACCCGCACCATCCCGACGCGTTGATGCACCTGGCGGCGTTGCTGCAATCCCTGGGCGACACGGCGGGAGCCAGACGATTGCAGGACCGCGCCGCCCGCAGTGAGCGCGCCGCTGACAGTGAGCGTAACCGATGATCGCCGCCGACACTTTTAGTCTCACCCATCAAGATGCCCAGGCCATCGATGACTGCTGGAACCGCATCGGTATCCACGGCGACAAGTCCTGCCCGCTACTGAGCGATCACATTCACTGCCGCAATTGCGCGGTGTATTCGGCCGCGGCGACGCGCTTGCTCGACCGCTACGCGTTACAACAGGAAGACCGCGGGCAAGTCTCCACGGCGGTCGAGAGCGAGGTGAAAACCCGTTCGCTGCTGATGTTCCGTCTGGGCGAAGAATGGCTGGCCCTGGCCACTCGCAGTCTGGTGGAAGTCGCGCCGCTGCAAGCGATTCATTCCCTGCCGCACCAACGCTCCCGGGCCTTGCTCGGCGTGGCGAATGTGCGCGGCGCGTTGGTGGCGTGCCTGTCGCTGGTGGAATTACTGGCGCTCGACGGCGCCAGCAGCGTGGCGACCGGCGCACGGGTCATGCCGAGGATGCTGATCATCGCTGCCCACGGCGGACCGGTGGTGGTGCCGGTGGATGAAGTGGACGGGATTCACGCCATCGACGAACACCTCCTCGAGGCGGCGTCCCGCTCCGGCACGCAGGCCAGCGCCAAATACACCCGTGGCGTGTTGCAATTCAAAGGTCGCAGCCTGCGTTGGCTGGATGAAGAACAGCTGCTGTCCGCCGTGACCCGGAGCCTCACATGACCCCCGAGCAAATGCGCGACGCCTCTTTGCTGGAACTGTTCAGTCTGGAAGCCGAGGCCCAGACCTTGGTGCTAAGCGCCGGCCTGCTGGCGCTCGAGCGCGATCCGACCCAGGCCGATTACCTCGAGTCGTGCATGCGCGCGGCCCACTCGCTCAAGGGCGCGGCGCGGATTGTCGGCGTCGATGCCGGGGTCAGCGTCGCCCATGTGATGGAAGATTACCTGGTCAGCGCCCAGGAAGGGCGCCTGTACCTTCGGCCCGAATACATTGATGCACTGTTGCAAGGCACCGATCTGCTGATGCGAATTGCGACGCCGAACAACGCTCCGGCGCCTGCGGATATCGAAGCTTACGTCGTCTTGATGGGACGGCTGCTTGATCACATGGTGGCTACCCCCATCGCGCCGCCGATGGCAGAACTTCAGCTGGAACCGCCGACGCCCAAGGCTGAACCGCCCATGCCGGCCGCCACCGACGCCCCCCCGGCAGCGCCCGCCGAGCCAACGCCCAAGACTAAACGCACCACCGAAAACGGCGAGCGGGTGCTGCGGGTCACGGCCGAACGCCTGAACAGCCTGCTTGATCTGTCGAGCAAATCCCTGGTGGAAACCCTGCGGCTCAAACCGCACCTGGCCACCATGCAACGCCTCAAGCGTATGCAGAACAAGGGCCTGCGGGCCCTGGAAAACCTCAACGTCCACCTCAAGGAACATGCCTTGAGTCTGGAAGCACAGGAAGCCCTCGAAGACGCTCGTCGGCTACTGGCTGAATCTCAGCAATTGCTGGTGGAAAAGAACGCCGAACTGGATGAGTTCGCCTGGCAGGCCAGTCAGCGGGCGCAGGTGTTGTACGACACCGCGCTGGCCTGCCGCATGCGGCCGTTTGCCGATGTGTTGGCCGGGCAAGGGCGCATGGTCCGCGACCTCGGTCGCAGCCTCGGCAAACAGGTGCGGCTGGAGATCGAGGGTGAGAAAACCCAGGTCGACCGCGACGTGTTGGAAAAGCTTGAAGCGCCGCTGACCCACCTGCTGCGCAATGCCGTGGATCACGGCATCGAATCCCCGGAGCAACGGCTATTGGCGGGCAAACCCGCTGAAGGCCTGATCCGTTTGCGCGCTTCCCATCAGGCCGGATTGTTGCTGCTGGAACTGAGTGATGACGGCAATGGCGTCGATCTGGAAAAGGTCCGCCGCAGCATCATCGAGCGCCAATTGTCCCCGGCCGAAACCGCCGCGCAATTGAGTGAAGAAGAGCTGCTGACCTTCCTGTTTCTACCGGGTTTCAGCCTGCGCGACACGGTCACCGAAGTCTCCGGGCGCGGCGTCGGACTGGATGCGGTCCAGCACATGGTTCGTCAGTTGCGTGGCGCGGTCGTGCTGGAGCAGGCGGCGGGCGAGGGCAGTCGTTTCCATCTTGAAGTGCCGCTGACCTTGTCGGTGGTGCGCAGTCTGGTGGTGGAAGTCGGTGACGAGGCGTATGCCTTCCCGCTGGCCCACATCGAACGGATGTGCGATCTGGAGCAGGCGGACATTGTCCAGGTCGAAGGCCGGCAACATTTCTGGCACGAAGGCCGGCATGTCGGGCTGGTCGCGGCCAGTCAGCTGTTGCAGCGTCCGGCGGGCCAGAACAGTCAGCAAACCCTCAAAGTGGTGGTGATTCGCGAGCGCGAGGCGATTTACGGCGTGGCGGTCGAGCGTTTTATCGGCGAGCGGACGTTGGTCGTTTTGCCGCTGGATGAGCGTCTGGGCAAGGTGCAGGACATTTCCGCCGGGGCCTTGCTCGACGACGGTTCGGTGGTGCTGATCGTCGACGTCGAGGACATGCTGCGTTCGGTGGACAAACTGCTCAATACCGGGCGTCTTGAGCGCATTGCCCGCCAAGGCCACCAGGCGGTTGAAGCGGCTCGAAAACGGATTCTGGTGGTCGACGATTCGCTGACCGTACGTGAGCTGCAACGCAAGTTGCTACTCAATCGCGGCTACGACGTGGCGGTGGCGGTGGACGGGATGGATGGCTGGAACGCCTTGCGATCGGAGGATTTCGATCTGCTTATCACTGACATCGATATGCCACGCATGGATGGCATCGAACTGGTGTCTTTATTGCGTCGGGACAATCGCCTGCAATCCCTGCCGGTGATGGTGGTGTCTTACAAGGATCGTGAAGAGGACCGTCGCCGTGGACTGGACGCTGGAGCCGACTATTATCTAGCCAAAGCCAGTTTTCATGACGACGCCCTGCTTGACGCGGTGGTTGAGCTCATTGGAGGAGCGCGTGTATGAAAATAGCGATCGTCAATGACATGCCCATGGCGGTAGAGGCTCTACGCCGCGCCTTGGCGTTCGAGCCGGCGCACGAGGTGGTCTGGGTCGCCAGTAATGGGGCCGAGGCGGTGCAGCGTTGCGCTGAAAATACGCCGGATCTGATTCTGATGGACTTGATCATGCCGGTGATGGATGGCATCGAGGCGACCCGGCGGATCATGGCCGAGACGCCGTGCGCGATTGTCATCGTTACGGTCGACCGCCAGCAGAACGTGCATCGGGTGTTTGAGGCCATGGGTCACGGCGCGCTGGATGTGGTCGATACGCCGGCCATCGGTGCCGGCAATGCCCAAGAGGCCGCGGCCCCGTTACTGCGCAAGATCATGAACATCGGTTGGCTGATCGGTGACCGTGGCAATCGCGAGCGTGCCGCCCCGAGCCCGCTGCGCAGTTCCGGTTCGCGCCAGCGCCTGATCGCCATTGGCTCATCCGCCGGTGGGCCGGCCGCGCTGGAAGTATTGCTCAAGGGGTTGCCGCGAGATTTTTCGGCCGCCATCGTTCTGGTGCAGCACGTGGACCAGGTGTTCGCCGCCGGCATGGCCGAATGGCTCAGCAGCGCCAGCGGCTTGAATGTGCGCCTGGCCCAGGAAGGTGAGCCTCCGCAGGCCGGCTCGGTGTTGCTGGCGGGCACCAACCACCATATTCGCTTGTTGAAAAACGGCACGCTGGCCTACACCGCCGAACCGGTCAACGAAATCTACCGGCCCTCGATCGATGTGTTCTTCGAGAGCGTGGCCAGTTACTGGAACGGCGATGCCGTGGGTGTTTTGCTCACCGGCATGGGACGCGATGGCGCACAGGGGCTTAAACTCATGCGCCAACAGGGCTACCTGACCATCGCTCAGGATCAGAACAGCAGTGCGGTGTACGGAATGCCGAAGGCGGCAGCGGCCATCGACGCCGCTGTGGAGATTCGCCCACTGGAAAAGATAGCGCCACGGTTGCTGGAAATTTTCCCCAAATGAACACTTTTCACAGCAATCTGGCCCAAGTAGTACTCAGGTGACTGCCCATGACTGAATTACAGCTCGACGACTTCAAAACCGACGAAAACGCCGCCATGGTGTTGTTGGTGGACGATCAGGCAATGATCGGCGAGGCGGTGCGCCGCGGGTTGTCGAACGAAGATAACATCGACTTCCACTTCTGCGCCGACCCGCACCAGGCCATCGCCCATGCGATCCGCATCAAACCGACAGTGATCCTCCAGGATCTGGTGATGCCCGGTCTTGACGGCTTGAGTCTGGTGCGCGAGTACCGCAACCATCCGGCGACCAAGGACATCCCGATCATTGTCCTGTCGACCAAGGAAGACCCGCTGATCAAGAGCGCGGCGTTTGCGGCCGGGGCCAATGATTACCTGGTGAAGTTGCCGGACAACATCGAACTGGTGGCGCGCATCCGCTACCACTCGCGTTCCTACATGACGTTGCTGCAGCGTGACGCCGCGTATCGCGCGCTGCGGGTCAGCCAGCAGCAGTTGCTCGACACCAACCTGGTGCTGCAACGCTTGATGAACTCAGACGGCTTGACCGGGCTGTCGAACCGCCGGCATTTCGACGAATACCTGGAGCTTGAGTGGCGCCGTTCGCTGCGCGACCAGAGCCAACTGTCGCTGCTGATGATCGATGTCGACTACTTCAAGTCCTACAACGACAGCTTCGGCCACCTTGAAGGCGATGAAGCCCTGCGCAAAGTGGCCACGGCGATTCGTGATGCCAGCGCCCGACCTTCGGACCTGCCGGCCCGTTACGGCGGCGAAGAATTCGCCCTGGTGCTGCCCAATACTTCGCCGGGCGGCGCGCGACTGGTCGCGGAAAAACTGCGCCAAACGGTGGCTTCGCTAAAGATTCCGCATATTTCCCCGGCCGAAGGTTCGAGCCTGACCATCAGCATCGGCCTGTCGACCATGACCCCGCAACCGGGCGGCGATTGCCGTCAGTTGATCTCCGCGGCGGACAAGGGGCTGTATCTGGCGAAGAACAATGGGCGTAATCAGGTCGGGATTGAGTGAAAGGGCTGGTTGGTATCTGTGTTGTAGCTTGAGTCCACCCCTCTCCCCACGGGGGAGAGGGGGAAGGGGAGCCGATCGGGGGATTTTCAGAACCTGAGTTCGACTCGGAATTTTCAGGTCGCAGTATTTCGCAAGACACTTAGGTCAGTCTCCTCGCCCCTTGGGGAGAGGGTCAGGGTGAGGGGGAGCGATCTCAAGCCCGATAAAGAACCCGCTAAAGCCGCCAGGCGGGCTGCCGTGACAGCCTGATTACGTTATACTCGCCGGCTTTCAAAAGTTCGCCAACGAGTGCTGCCCGCCATGGAAATCAACCCGATCCTTAACAGTATCAAGGACCTGTCCGAGCGCTCCGAAACTATTCGGGGGTATCTTTGACTACGATCAAAAGCATGAGCGTCTGACTGAAGTCAATCGCGAGCTTGAAGATCCGTCTGTCTGGAACAACCCGACGTACGCTCAGGAGCTGGGCCGCGAGCGGTCCCTGCTGGCTCAGATCGTCGAAACCCTCGACGAAATGCACACAGGCCTGGCCGACGCCAAAGACCTGCTGCTGATGTCCGCCGAAGAAGAAGACCAGGCCGCCGTCGATGACGTCGCTGCCGAAGTCGAGCGTTTGCGCGAATCCCTGGAAAAACTCGAATTCCGTCGCATGTTCAGCGGTGAGATGGACGCCAACAACGCCTACCTGGACATCCAGGCCGGCTCCGGCGGCACCGAGGCTCAAGACTGGGCCAACATCCTGCTGCGTATGTACCTGCGCTGGGCCGACAAACGCGGTTTCGACGCGACCATCATGGAGCTGTCCGCCGGTGAAGTCGCCGGGATCAAGGGCGCGACCGTGCACATCAAGGGCGAATACGCCTTTGGCTGGTTGCGGACCGAGATCGGCGTGCACCGTCTGGTGCGCAAGAGCCCGTTCGACTCCGGCAACCGCCGTCACACCTCGTTCTCGGCCGTATTCGTGTCGCCGGAAATCGATGACAACATCGAAATCGACATCAACCCGTCGGACCTGCGCATCGACACCTACCGCTCCTCCGGTGCCGGTGGTCAGCACGTAAACACCACCGACTCGGCCGTGCGTATTACTCACGTACCGACCAACACCGTGGTCAGCTGCCAGAACGAACGCTCCCAGCACGCCAACAAAGACACCGCGATGAAAATGTTGCGGGCGCGCTTGTACGAGCAGGAAGTGCAGAAACGTAACGCCGCGTCCCAGGCCCTGGAAGACACCAAGTCCGACATCGGCTGGGGTCACCAGATCCGCTCGTATGTACTCGATGCGTCGCGAATCAAGGATTTGCGCACTAACATCGAACGCAGCGACTGCGACAAGGTGCTCGACGGCGACATCGACGAATACCTGGTGGCCAGCCTGAAGCAAGGCCTGTAAACCGCCAGTCAAGACCTCAAGTCCCCTGCCGCCCGCGGGGGCAACGAACCTGTGATGGAATTTTTAAAGACATGAGCGACCTAGAACTCGACCCGCAAGCCCTGCAACAGGAAGAAAACTCCCTGATCGCCCTGCGCAAGGAAAAGCTGGCTGCCGAGCGCGCCAAGGGCAATGCCTTCCCGAACGACTTCCGCCGCGACAACTACTGCGAAGACTTGCAGAAACAGTACGCGGACAAGACCAAGGAAGAGCTGGCAGAGGCTGCGATTCCGGTCAAGGTTGCCGGTCGCATCATGCTCAACCGTGGCTCGTTCATGGTGATCCAGGACATGACCGGTCGCATTCAGGTCTACGTCAACCGTAAAACCCTGTCCGAAGACACCCTGGCCTCGGTGAAAACCTGGGACATGGGCGACATCATCGCAGCCGTTGGCACCCTGGCGCGTTCCGGCAAGGGCGACCTGTACGTCGAAATGACTGAAGTGCGCCTGCTGACCAAGTCCCTGCGTCCGCTGCCGGACAAACACCACGGCCTGACCGACACCGAACAGCGCTATCGCCAGCGTTACGTTGACCTGATCGTCAACGAAGACGTGCGCCAGACCTTCCGCGTACGTTCGCAAGTGATTGCGCACATCCGCAGCTTCCTGATGCAGCGTGACTTCCTGGAAGTGGAAACCCCGATGCTGCAAACCATTCCGGGTGGCGCGGCAGCCAAGCCGTTCGAGACTCACCACAACGCGCTGGACCTGGAAATGTTCCTGCGTATCGCGCCTGAGCTGTACCTCAAGCGTCTGGTGGTCGGTGGTTTTGAAAAGGTCTTCGAGATCAACCGCAACTTCCGTAACGAAGGCGTTTCGACTCGTCACAACCCTGAATTCACCATGTTGGAGTTCTACCAGGCTTACGCCGACTACGAAGACAACATGGACCTGACCGAGGAACTGTTCCGCGAGCTGGCGCAGCTGGTTCTGGGCAGCACCGACGTGCCTTACGGCGACAAAGTGTTCCACTTCGGCGAACCATTCGTGCGTCTGTCGGTGTTCGACTCGATCCTCAAGTACAACCCTGAGCTGACCGCTGACGACCTGACTGATATCGAGAAGGCCCGCGCCATCGCCAAGAAGGCCGGCGCCAAGGTGCTGGGCTTCGAAGGTCTGGGCAAATTGCAGGTGATGATTTTCGAAGAGCTGGTCGAGCACAAGCTGGAGCAGCCGCACTTCATCACGCAATACCCGTTCGAAGTGTCGCCGCTGGCCCGTCGTAACGACGACAACCCGAACGTCACCGACCGTTTCGAACTGTTCATCGGTGGCCGCGAAATCGCCAACGCCTACTCCGAGTTGAACGACGCGGAAGACCAGGCCGAGCGCTTCATGGCGCAGGTGGCTGACAAGGACGCCGGCGACGACGAGGCCATGCACTACGACGCCGACTTCGTTCGCGCGCTGGAGTACGGAATGCCGCCAACGGCCGGTGAAGGTATCGGCATCGACCGTCTGGTGATGCTGCTGACCAACTCCCCGTCGATCCGCGACGTGATCCTGTTCCCGCACATGCGGCCGCAAGCGTAAGTGTTTCGATAAAAAAGCCGCCTAAAACAGGCGGCTTTTTATTGCCTGTCTGGTACAAACGTATCATTTGGTTACTTTTGAAGTTAGAGAGGAATACCTGTCGTGAACCGTGCAATTGCTCAAGAGGGTGCAGCGGACGTCGCCACTGCGGTCGCTGAAAGTGTTCAGTACCAGGGTCGCAAGGCTAGCCGACAGGGCAGTGAGCAGCGTCGACAGGACATTCTCGATGCGGCGATGCGCATTGTCGTGCGCGATGGCGTGCGGGCCGTGCGCCACCGCGCGGTGGCCGCCGAGGCTGGTGTGCCGCTGTCGGCCACCACTTACTATTTCAAGGACATCGATGACCTGCTCACCGATACCTTTGCCCAATACGTGGAACGCAGCGCGGCGTTCATGGCCAAGTTGTGGACCAGCAACGAAGGCCTGCTGCGCGAGATGGTTGCTTATGGCGATGGCAGCCCCGAGTCCCGTTCACAGCTGGCGGACGATATCGCGCGGCTGACCGCCGATTATGTGCAGCGGCAATTGCACAACCGTCGCGAACACTTGATGGCCGAGCAGGCGTTCCGTCAGGAAGCCCTGTTGAACCCGCGCCTGGCGGTGTTGGTGCGCTCGCATCAGCAAATTCTTCTGCAAGGCACCTGCCATTTTTTCGAGGTGTTGGGTTCCCGCGAGCCACAACAGGATGCCAAAGTGTTGACGGCGATTATCGGACGGATGGAATATCAGGGCCTGCTCAACGACGCCGAGCCTGTCGCCGAAGCCGAAATGCTCGGCATCCTGACCCGCTACATGCATTTGGTGCTGGCGTCGGTGTGATCCTCAGGGTTGTACGCTCAACCCCTGTGGGAGCGGGCTTGCTCGCGAAGACGGTGTGTCAGTCGACATTCATATTGAATGTTCACCCGCATTCGCGAGCAAGCCCGCTCCCACATTAGATCGGCGTGTGTTCATAGGGAGTGTTGAATGAAAGCCTGGCGTGTCGTTGTGATCGCCTTGTCGTTCCTGCTGCTCAGCGGCTGTCTGGTGACCTTCAAGGAGCCGCTGCCCTCGAGCGAGCCCGCGCCTAAAGGGTTACTCGGCAAATGGACCAGCACCAACGCCTGGGGCCAGCCGCTCAATCTGGAGCTGACGCGCCTGGGCGACAATCACTATCAGGCCGTCAGCTACTTCAAGGCTAAACCCAAGGAGCGTGAAGCCTGTTCCTTCACGGTGACTCGCCATGGCAGTCGCTGGTACCTGTCGGCGAAGGTGCCGGCGCAATTCGGTGGGCATTTCACGCTTTTGGGTTTTGAACTCACCGATAAGCATGAACTGGTGGTCTATAACCTCGACCTCGAGCAGATCAACCAGGCCCTGAGGCAAAAAGTCCTCAACGGCGAAGGCTTCCAGACCGACGACGGTGACGGCGTGTTGATCAACAACAATCTGGACCAGGTCTTCGCCTACCTTGATGACCCGGCCAATTCCGATGTGTTCGTCGAGGCCGTGCGCTATCAGCGCCTGGCCAAAGCCAAATAAACCCAGCACGTAAACGGTTTTTCTACAGGAGTTTCGGGTGGACGATTACCAGCAGTCGATACGCATTTTGTCCGATCGCATTGTGCTGGCGCAGACGCCGATTCGCGTCCTGGATGCGGTGAAGTGGGACGACAACATCCGCAAGGGTTTCCTCAAGGCCAAGGGCAAGGAAATGCCGGCGGTGGACCGCGATTACTACCTGAACCGGCCGCTGGCGTTCGACTCCAGCAAGGTGAAGCTGGAATTCCAGAACATCGAGCGCGACATCACCCGTCAGCTGGGTCAGTTCAACCCGGTCGGCCAGATCATGCGCCGCATGTGCAAGGAATACCGGATGGTGGTGCGCATGCTCGAAGCGCGCGGCACCGAGGATTTCGGGCTGATTTCACAGGAGCTTTACGGTGCCGCTTCCGACGCGTTCCACGCCGGCGATCCGACCCTTTCCGACCTGGGCCTGATGCTTTCGGATTACCTGAACAACATCGATGGCCGTGGCGACCTGAAGGACGAACCGAAACTCCTCACCGCCAAGGAAGCCGTCCACCTGCTGCAAACCCGCTTGAACAAGGTGTTCGGCGAGGCCGAGGAAACCATTCGCGTATTCGAGTCCGACGGGATCGTCGCCGATGCGGCGGCCGGCGCCGACTACATCAAGATCCGCGCCGACGCGATGTTCAACGACCGTGACGTACGCGCTCTGGAAGTCCACGAAGGGCTGGTGCATGTGGGGACCACGCTCAATGGTCTGAACCAGCCGATTTGCACCTTCCTCTCCAAAGGCCCGCCGTCGTCGACAGTGACTCAGGAAGGCCTGGCGATCCTGATGGAAATCATCACCTTCGCCTCGTACCCGAGCCGCCTGCGCAAACTGACCAACCGCACCCGCGCCATTCACATGGTGGAAGAGGGCGCGGACTTCCTGCAGATCTTCGAGTTCTTCCGCGAGCAAGGGTTTGAAATGGCCGAAAGCTACGGCAACGCCAGTCGGGTTTTCCGTGGCTCGGTGCCGACAGGTCTGCCATTTACCAAAGACTTGTCCTACCTCAAGGGCTTTATCATGGTTTACAACTACATTCAGTTGGCCGTGCGTAAAGGCAAGCTTGAGCAGATACCGCTGCTGTTTTGCGGCAAGACCACGCTGGAAGACATGCGCACCTTGCGTCAGTTGGTGGACGAAGGGCTGGTGGTGCCACCGAAGTATTTGCCGGATCAGTTCCGTGACCTGAACGCACTGTCGGCGTGGATGTGCTTCTCCAACTTCCTCAATCACCTGAGCCTGGACCGGATCGAAGCGGATTACTCCAATATCCTCTAACGTGTACGCCGTTCAAATGTGGGAGCGGGCTTGCTCGCGAATGCGGTCTAACATTCAACATTTCTGTTGTCTGACACACCGCTTTCGCGAGCAAGTCGGATCGCCGCACCGCCGCTCCCACATTTGGTCCGTATTTCAACCACACTTCGCGAGGTTTCATCGGATGAGAATCCTCGGCTTCTTCTGCCTTCTCCTGACCTTGAGCGGCTGCAGCTCGCTGCTGTTCTACCCCGAGCCCGGCCAGCTGTTCACCCCGGAAAAAGCCAAACTCGAATACCGCGACGTCACCCTGACCACCGCTGACGGCCTCAAGCTGCACGGCTGGTGGTTGCCGGCCAAACAAGGTGTCGAGGTCAAAGGCACGGTGCTGCATTTGCACGGTAACGGCGGCAATCTGCCCATGCACCTTGGGGGGAGCTGGTGGTTGCCGAAAGAAGGGTATCAAGTGCTGCTGCTGGACTATCGCGGCTACGGTTTGTCCGAGGGTGAACCGACGCTGCCGGCGATCTACCAGGACATCGACGCCGCGTTCAAATGGCTCGACCAGGCGCCGGAGGTCAAGGGCAAGCCGTTGATCCTTCTGGGCCAGAGCCTCGGCGGTTCGATGGCCGTTCACTATCTCGTTCAACACCCCGAACGGCAGAAGCAACTCAAGGCCTTCGTCCTCGACGGCGTGCCCGCCAGCTATCGCAGTGTCGGCCGCTTTGCGTTGAGCAACTCATGGGTTTTCTGGACGTTCCAGGTCCCGCTATCGTGGCTGGTGCCGGACGGCGACAGCGCAATCAACTCCATGGCGCAGCTCAATGGCGTGCCCAAACTGATCTACCACAGCATCGACGATCCGATCGTGCCCCTTTCCAACGGCATCCGTCTGTATCAAGCTGCGCCGCCGCCGCGGGTGCTGCAACTGACCCGTGGTGGTCATGTGCAGACGTTCGCCGACCCGGTCTGGCGCAAAGTCATGCTGCGTTTTCTCGATGACCCGCAGCATTTCAACGGTCTGCGCCGCCTGGGTGAAGTCCCGAATTACCCGGCGCCGAAAAATTCTGAAGATGAACCACCAGAGAGTCCGCAATGAGTGAAGAACGTAACGCCATCCCGCTGATCATCACCGGTATCTGCAGCATCCTCGGCACTGTCGGAGCCCTGTGGTTCTACGGCTACCTGCACTTCGCCAAACCCGAAGATGCGCTGCTGCTCAGCGACTTCACCATGCTCAAGACGGTGCCGGGCGAAGACTACAAAGTCTCCCTGGAGCCGGCCTCGCAAGTCGCGCAGTGCATCGATGGCGTGCTGGTGATGTTCGACACCGAACAGAAAGGCCTGAGCGGCGTGTTGGTCAACAACAAGAAAAAAGCGGTGCGCTGCATGGGTGAGGATACCCCGCAGAAGCTCGAGCAATAACCCAACTCATACAAAATTTTGTGACCACCAAAGATCCAATGTGGGAGCGGCGGTGCGGCGATCCGACTTGCTCGCGAAAGCGGTGTGTCAGTCAACAGAGATGTTGAGTATTAAACCGCTTTCGCGAGCAAGCCCGCTCCCACAGGGGGGTGGTGTTTGCCAAACAGAAAGCCCCGCCTGATCTGATCAGGCGGGGCTTTTGTGTTTCAGCAGGCGATGCTTAGTTCGAGCTGACCGCCGAACGCGGGATCACCGGCTGGTTGTCGTTGGAAATGGTCACTTCCACCCGACGGTTCATCGCACGGCCCGAGACGCTGCTGTTCTCGGCCACCGGGTATTCCTTGCCGTAACCCTGCGCCACGATGCGCGCCGGATCAACGCCCATTTTCACCAGCGCCATGCGCACGGAACCGGCACGTCGCTCGGACAGTGACTGGTTGTGGTTTGCGGCGCCCGTGCTGTCGGTGTAGCCCTCAACGATCACCTTGCGATCAGGGTTTTCCGAGAGGAACTGCGCCAGTTTGTTGATATTCACCAGACCGCTGGACTTCAGGTCAGCCCTGTCAGTGGCAAACAGCACATCACCGAACGTCACCAAGGTACCGCGATCAGTCTGCTTGGCGTTCAGGCTGTCCTGTAATTGCTTGATCTGCGCGTCGCGGGCATCCAGACGAGCCTGGGCACGCTGCGCGGAAGCATTTTTCAGATTGGCTTCGGCGTTGCGCAGGGCGATGGTCTGCTTCGCCACTTCAACACGTTGATTGGTCAGGTAAGCCAGTTGATCGACCTTGGCCTGGTCTTCTTTGTCCTGGTAAGCCTTGTCGGCCTTGTCCAGGTAATCGCTGGCTTCCTTGGTTTCCAGCGCCGCGACTTTACTGGCTTGCGGGTTGGTTTGCAGGCCGGTGTAGTTGCTGCGGGCCTGTTCCAGGTTCGCGTTCGGCGGCGTGGAGCAGGCGGCCAGTGCAACGCTTGCGGCCAGCAGGGCAGGGATCATCAATTGTTTACGGGTCATGGTTTCGTCCTTTTAATCGAGTAAGAAGTGCGTCGTGCCGGCCGTCTATTGAACGGTGCGCTGGCTTTCCTGACGCAGTTCTTGAACACCTTTCTGAGAGTCCTTCACAGCCTGTTCAGCTTTGATCGCCTGGGCTTTGCGCTCAGCCACGCGAGCGTCCCACTCAGCCTGCTCGGCCAGGACTTTGGCTTCGTCATACTTTTTGTCGTGCAGGGCGATTTCGGCTTGTTTGAGCTTGTCCTGCGCGGACTTCATTTCCACTGCCGCGAATTCGGTACCGCCGGCACTGACGGCGCTGTTGACCGCCGATTCCGTCACGGCGAATTGCTCGCTTGGCGGATTACCGGCACAACCGGCCAGAACGAGGCTGCTGCCGATGGCCAGTGCAGCCAGTTTCAGGCTACGCAGAGGGGGGAACGAGGATTTGGCAGTTCGGGTTTTCATGGTCTTCAACTCCATTGGAATAACTCCTGAAAAACTTAAAAATCCATCCTGGGTATGGAGCCGCAACCTTCAATTTCCGTGGTTGTTTTGAAACGGCCGTCCCAGGCGTGGTTAATGGGTGTGACCCGTGGCGTTTTTCGAAAGTTCAGAGAATATGGCCCATTGCCCGAAAAACTTTGACCGAACGGACAAGGCTCTCACTCTGGAACTTTGGCGATGTGCAGCTCTATCCCCGACCTTTTTTCGGTGGGTAATACGCAGTTTTTGAAGGGAACAGCAACTTATGTGGGAGCGAGCTTGCTCGCGAAAGCGGTCGTTCAGTCAACCTGATGTTGAATGCGCTGACGCCTTCGCGAGCAGGCTCGCTCCCACAGGTTCATATCGGTTGGGATCAGTGTTTCTGTTTGTCGTCGACGGCCGACAAATCGTGCAAATGACGACGGGACAATGCGAGAAAACGTGGAGTCGGACCGATGTCTTCGTACAGCGGATCACCTTCTTCGTCGGTGGCCACGACGGTCGAGCCCTTGACGTACGGGAAGCTTTTTTCGAGCTCTTCCAGGGCTGCGCCGATCAGCTCGCCGAGCAGTTCTTCGGGCTGGCGTTTGGGGTACATCTCGATAATGGCTGCCAGCCGTGCGGCGGCCTCCACATCCAGATGAATCGAGTATCCGGTGTCGGTCAGGCGACCCTTGGCGTTTTCTTCCCAGTGATGGGCAAGCTCGCGGATTTTCATAGTGACCTCAATGCGCACCTGCTCGTGGCAGGCAGTGTCAGTGTCCGGCAATCGCCGGCGGCAGCTGTTGTAAGGCTTACTCTTCAGACTAGCTTTAACGCCCAAGGTTTAAAGTCCCTTCGTCGTCTTATGGCGCTGGGGGGGCATTGGGGGGATTGGGTGTATATCCGTTTTTGCGGTGATGGCGGCTGGCGGTTTCGCTTTTACAGCCAGCCCTTTCAAGGTGTTTTCTTTTTATGGGCCTTAAGCACGCGAGCCGTCGACACATGAGCATTTGCAGCCCTGCCCTCCAGCCATTCCTTGGACTTGGCGATTTTGGGACCTCGTATGCTTTT
>NZ_JAHUWL010000117.1:0-203 GCF_019219045.1 Pseudomonas sp. PDM25 | reverse complement strand
CCCTGGCGAACGGCCATACACGGCCATCAATCGTTGATGGGATACGTGCTGCGGGCAGGTGATCCAGTCGTCAATCGGTGTCCAACGCTGTTGCTCTGAGTCCTGCGCCATGGGGTGTTCGACGGGCAGTGTCATCACGTAGGACTCCTCCCAGAGCGGCAGGAACAATTCGTCCTCGCAGCACAGCTCTTCCACGGCCAGGC
>NZ_JAHUWL010000116.1:0-207 GCF_019219045.1 Pseudomonas sp. PDM25 | reverse complement strand
CCGTTGCAGCCGGCAACGTGTTGAGCAATGACAGCGATGTCGATAACACCCTCAGCGTGACCGGCTTCACCGTCGCCGGCGTGACGGGTTCCTTTACTGCGGGTCAAGTCGCAACGATCGCCGGCGTTGGCACAGTGACTATCGCCGCCAACGGCGACTACAGCTTCACTCCGGACGCCAACTACAACGGTGCCGTGCCGCAAGTCA
>NZ_JAHUWL010000115.1:0-219 GCF_019219045.1 Pseudomonas sp. PDM25 | reverse complement strand
AGGGTGTTATCGACATCGCTGTCATTGCTCAACACGTTGCCGGCTGCAACGGTGTCTTCAGCGATGGTTTGAGCATCGGCGGTCAGCACGCTCGCGTCGTCGACCGGGGTGACGTTCAGATCCAGGGTGCTGGTGGAGCCGGTGTTGGTGGTGTAGCTGACTTGCGGCACGGCGCCGTTGTAGTTGGCGTCCGGGGTGAAGCTGTAGTCGCCGTTGGCA
>NZ_JAHUWL010000114.1:0-223 GCF_019219045.1 Pseudomonas sp. PDM25 | reverse complement strand
CAATGGTCGCGGTCTGGCCGGCGGTGAAGGAACCCGTCACACCAGCGACGGTAAAGGTCGCGACACTCAGGGTGTTATCGACATCGCTGTCATTGGTCAACACGTTGCCGGCTGCAACGGTGTCTTCAGCGACGGTTTGGGCATCAGCGGTCAGCACACTCGCGTCGTCGACCGGGGTGACGTTCAGGTCCAGGGTGCTGGTGGAGCCAGTGTTGGTGGTGTA
>NZ_JAHUWL010000113.1:0-223 GCF_019219045.1 Pseudomonas sp. PDM25 | reverse complement strand
GCTCATTTCTAAGCTTTCAACAAACAGAAGCAGTAGTGGTGGAGCCAAACGGGATCGAACCGTTGACCTCCTGCGTGCAAGGCAGGCGCTCTCCCAGCTGAGCTATGGCCCCGTATTTCTACAGGTTCCCACACAAAATTGGTGGGTCTGGGCAGATTCGAACTGCCGACCTCACCCTTATCAGGGGTGCGCTCTAACCAACTGAGCTACAGACCCAATTTCG
>NZ_JAHUWL010000112.1:0-224 GCF_019219045.1 Pseudomonas sp. PDM25 | reverse complement strand
CCCTGGATCTGAACGTCACCCCGGTCGACGACGCGAGCGTGCTGACCGCCGATGCTCAAACCATCGCTGAAGACACCGTTGCAGCCGGCAACGTGTTGAGCAATGACAGCGATGTCGATAACACCCTCAGCGTGACCGGCTTCACCGTCGCCGGCGTGACGGGTTCCTTTACTGCGGGTCAAGTCGCGACTATCGCCGGCGTCGGCACAGTGACTATCGCCGCC
>NZ_JAHUWL010000111.1:0-228 GCF_019219045.1 Pseudomonas sp. PDM25 | reverse complement strand
CGTTGGCAGCGATCGTCACTGTGCCAACGCCGGCGATCGTTGCAACTTGGCCGGCGGTGAAGCTGCCGGTCACGCCAGCGACGGTAAAGGTCGCGACACTCAGGGTGTTATCGACATCGCTGTCATTGCTCAACACGTTGCCGGCTGCAACGGTGTCTTCAGCGATGGTTTGAGCATCGGCGGTCAGCACGCTCGCGTCGTCGACCGGGGTGACGTTCAGATCCAGGG
>NZ_JAHUWL010000110.1:0-230 GCF_019219045.1 Pseudomonas sp. PDM25 | reverse complement strand
CGCGTCGTCGACCGGGGTGACGTTCAGATCCAGGGTGCTGGTGGAGCCGGTGTTGGTGGTGTAGCTGACTTGCGGCACGGCGCCGTTGTAGTTGGCGTCCGGGGTGAAGCTGTAGTCGCCGTTGGCAGCGATCGTCACTGTGCCAACGCCGGCGATCGTTGCAACTTGGCCGGCGGTGAAGCTGCCAGTCACGCCAGCGACGGTAAAGGTCGCGACACTCAGGGTGTTAT
>NZ_JAHUWL010000010.1:0-267997 GCF_019219045.1 Pseudomonas sp. PDM25 | reverse complement strand
ATCAACTTGGTCATGACACTGGCCGGCGTCTTTTGCTCAAACCGCGCTAGAACTTCTGCCCACATCGTTTTCGTCACCCTGACTGGAATTTTGGGAGAGTTTAAACGAAGACCTTGAAAGGGCTGGCCGTAAGGGCGAAACCCTAAGTGGCCGTTACCGCAGGAATGGATATATACACCATCAAAAATCCCGGTCGGCTATCAGGCCGCCTTCGCGAGCAAGCCCGCTCCCACAGGGTCCGAGTGAACCCCAAGGGAGACGCCAAAGTCAGGCCAGACTTTTGCTGACCACCTCGAACACATCGCTCGACAACTGACCCGAAGCGCGAATCCGCTCCAGCTCACCTTTCATCAACGCCTGACGCGCATCGTCATACTTGCGCCAGCGAGTCAGCGGCGCCAACTGCCGAGAAGCGATCTGCGGATTAAACCCGTTCAGCTCGATCACCAGATCCGCGAGGAACCGATAACCCGAACCATCCGCCGCATGGAAATTAATCAGGTTCTGCCCGGCAAACGCCCCGACCAGCGCCCGCACCTTGTTCGGGTTCTTGATATTGAACGCCGGATGCTGCATCAACGCCTTGACCCGCTCCAGACCACCAGGCAACACGCTGCCCGCCTGGACGCTGAACCACTGATCCATGACCAACGGGTTGTCCTTGAAATGCTCGGCAAAACTGGCCAGGGCCTTGGCTTTCTCGTCTTCGAACGACGAATTGACCAACACCGCCAACGCCGTCAGGCGCTCGGTCATGTTGTCGCTGGCCTCGAACTGCTCAAGCGTCGCCACCAACACCTCCGGTTTACCGCTAAGCATCAGGTACGACAGCGCAATGTTCTGCAACGCGCGACGAGCGAAATGCACGGCCTCGGCTACATACGGGGTTTTCTTCGACAGATCGCGATTGGCCTGATAACGCAGCCACAACGCCTCGAACAAACTTTCTGCCAATTGCTTGCGAGCAAACTCGCGAGCGATGTGAATGGCGTCAACGTCAGCCACTTCGCTGATCTCGGTCAGATACGCCTCGCCCGGCAGCGAGAGCATTTCCGCGACCATCGCCTGATCCAGCGTCTCGTCCGACAACACGGTATGCAAGGCAGAAACCAGGCGCTGATCCAGCACCAGTTTCTCGCCCTTTTGCTGCTGGGCAATCAGCTCTTGCAGCACCTGAACCGACAATTGCTGACCCGCATCCCAGCGGTTGAAACCGTCGCTGTCGTGTTGCATCAGGAACATCAGTTGATCGCGGTTGTACGGGAAGCTCAGTTTCACCGGCGCCGAGAAGCCACGCAGCAACGAAGGCAATGGCTGTTGCGCGATGTCGATGAAGGTGAATGTCTGCTCCGCTTCGGTCACCGAAATGACCCGTGAAGTGCCCTGAGCGCTGGCTTCACCGGAAAGACGCAACGCAATGGCCGCGCCTTTGGCGTCCAGCAGGCCCAATTCGACCGGAATCACGAACGGCAACTTCTCAACCTTGTCCGGGGTTGCCGGGCAGCTCTGGCGGAACGTCAGGCTGTAGGTTTTCGCCGCCGCGTCGTAGGACTCGCTGACCGCCAAACGCGGTGTGCCGGCCTGGCTGTACCAGCGTTTGAACTGGGTCAGGTCGACACCGTTGGCGTCTTCCATGGCTTTAATGAAGTCGTCGCAAGTCACGGCCTGGCCGTCATGGCGTTCGAAGTACAGGTCGCTGCCTTTGCGGAAGCCTTCGGCGCCGAGCAAGGTATGGATCATGCCGACCACTTCCGAACCCTTTTCGTACACGGTCAGGGTGTAGAAGTTGGAAATCTCGATGAAGCTGTCCGGGCGTACGGCGTGAGCCATGGGACCGGCGTCTTCGGCGAACTGGTGGGTGCGCAGGTACGCCACATCCTGGATGCGCTTGACCGTGGCCGAGTTCATGTCGGCGGAGAAGCCTGAATCGCGGAACACGGTGAAGCCTTCCTTCAGCGACAATTGGAACCAGTCGCGGCAGGTCACGCGGTTGCCCGACCAGTTGTGGAAGTACTCGTGGGCAACGATCGCCTCGACCCGCTGGTGCGCGGCGTCGGTCGCGGTTTCAGCACGGGCCAGCACGGCGCTGGAGTTGAAGATGTTGAGGCCCTTGTTCTCCATGGCACCCATGTTGAAGTCGTTGACCGCGACGATCATGAAGATGTCCAGGTCGTACTCGCGACCGTAGACCTCTTCGTCCCAGCGCATGGACTTCTTCAGGCTGTTCATGGCGTGCTGGCACTTGTCGATGTTTTCCGGCTCGACATAAATGCGCAGCGCCACGGAGCGATCGGTCATGGTGGTGAAGGTGTCTTCGACGCACCACAAATCACCAGCCACCAGCGCGAACAGGTAGGCAGGTTTCTTGAACGGATCTTCCCAGGTCGCCCAGTGCCGGCCGTCTTCGCCGGGACCTGAGGCAATCGGGTTGCCGTTGGACAGCAACACCGGATAGCTGTGCTGCTCGGCAACCACCGTGGTGGTGAACGTGCTCATCACGTCCGGACGGTCGAGGTAATAGGTGATCTTGCGGAAGCCTTCGGCCTCGCACTGGGTGCAGAACATCGTGCCGGATTTGTACAGGCCTTCCAGCGCGGTGTTGGTTTCCGGGTGGATCCTGACGCTGGTGTCGACCGTGAAGGTGGTGCTGGTCGGGTGCAGGGTCAGGTGGTTTTCCGTCAACTGATAGTCGGCGGCGGTCAACTCGATGTCGGCCAGGTTGACCGACAGCAATTCTAGCTGTTGGCCATCCAGCACCAGCGGCGGCAGGCCCGGGCCACGCTCGGGATTGCGGCGCATCACCAGTTGCGCATGGACCAGGCTGTGGTCCTCGTACAACTCGAAGGTCAGGTGCGTCTCGTCGATCAGGTACTCGGGCGCCTGATAGTCCTTCAGGTAGATCATCTTCGGTTGTTCGGTGCGCATGCTGGAGTCCTTACTGATGCACGGCGAGCTGGTAGGCCGTGTATTTACGAATATTGATTACGCCGGTGTCGAAAATCAGGTACTGGCCCTTTATTCCCAACAGCGTGCCTTCGGCGATCGGATTCTTGTCCAGGTTGAAGCTGACGATCTTGGCTGGATATTGCTCGACCGGATAGCGGATTTCGAGCGTTTCTACATCGGCAATAGTCTGGATCGCCTGTAGGCCAAATCGTTCCTGCAAACTTTGCAGTCCTTCGGCGCAACTGTCGAACAACTGATCACGAACCTGCGCCAGGTCGACCGACACCGCATCGCCCTTGAGTAACGCACGCCAGTTGGTCTTGTCTGCCACCTGACTACGGAACAGGTCTTCGACGAAGCCCGACTGCTGACGGGTCGAGACACGCATGATTGGCAAGGCCTGACGGGCGCCCTGATCGATCCATCGGGTCGGCAGCTGGGTGGCGCGGGTAATCCCGACCTTCACCCCCGAAGAGTTGGACAGATAGACAATGTGATCCGTCATGCAGAACTTCTCGCCCCACTCCGGCTCACGGCAGGTGCCAGCGTCATAGTGGCAACGCTCCGGGCTCATGATGCAGATGTCGCACTGGGCCAGTTTGGTCATGCACGGGTAGCAGTAACCCTGACTGAAACTGGTTTTGGTCTTGCGTCCACAATGGGTGCAATGAATCGCCCCCAGGTATTCCAGGCGCACCGTGGTGCCGATCAATGGATTGACCGGGACCTCGACGTCATCCAGACGAAACGCGTACTGCACGTTCGGCCCGTCAAGGCGCGCCGACATTTTGCTGATTGCACCGCGACCAATCTCGATCAATGGACGGCATCCGATTTGAACAGGATATTCGGCACTTCGATCGACTTGGAGCCGCACTCCTGCACGCCCATGTAACCGGTGCGCTGGTCTTCGGGCAGGTTCTGGATTTCCCAGGCGATCATCGCTTGCAGCGACAGTTCGCGTTGTTCGGCGGTGAGTTTGCCACCGTCGGACCATTTACCGATTTCCACCGCCAGTTTCAGGCTCTGGTAGATATCAGGGGTGATGTTGTTGATCATTTCGTTAAAAGAGGACATCAAGGGCTCCGCGCTCTTTATTGATATAACTGGTTAGGCGGCCAGTTTACGGCGGTTGTACAAACCACCCAACAAGCCGGTCAAGCATCCGACGAGCAACCCGCCGACGTGGGCCGCGTTGGCAATTTCACCGAAGCCGATCATCGAGACCAGCCCGGACAGGCATAGAAGCAGCCACACCAGCATCATCACCAGCACGCCGCGCGGCAGGCGATAAGCCGGGTTTGGCGACAACAGCTGAAAGATCCAGCAATGCCCGAGCAAGCCGTACAGCACGCCGGACAACCCGCCAAACAGCGTCGGACCACTGAAAACAAACTGGGCGTAGTTCGAGACCAGGCCGAACAGCAAGGTCAGGCCGATCAGGTTGATGCTGCCCTGGCGCGACTCGATGCGTCGCCCCAGTTCCCAGTACCACATGCCGTTCATGGCCAGGTGCAGGATGCCGAAGTGGATCAGCATCGGTGTCACCAGACGCCACCATTGCCCCGCCGCCAGGCTGTCAGCCAATGGCACGAAGTGGATGTACTCGCCGACAACGCGAAAATCGAGGAAGGTCAGCCAGCGCATCGTGTCGAGGTTTTCGCCCAGCAGCGTCACCGCGCCGACAAACAGGCTCAGCAGCAACACGAACGCTGTCGCCTTGGCGTGGCGCAATTGCTCCACGAAACCTGGGCGCTTTATGGTTTGCGCCACCGGAATGTCCAGCTGTTGATCGGGATCACCGGCCGGGAAACGTTCGTACAACACACGCACGTCTTCGCTGATGCTGGCCGGCACCCACAGCACTTGCTCGCCCGCCTCTTCGCTGACCCGGTGCGGCACCTGCATGCGCTGCAACAGTTTGACGAACCCGCTCAAGTCCACCGCCAGCGGCAGCCGTAAAACAGCAACGGCACTCATCGCAGCACCTCCGGCCGCTCGACATCGACCCAGACAAATTTATGCGGGTCGAGGCGGGTTTCCTGGTCCAGACGATAGGCAACCAATTTGCCGTAAAGCACCGCGCTGTAGTCCAGACAGGCCAGGTTCGGCCGGATCGGCGCCGGTTTGCCGCTGCGCCAGTAATGGCCCACGAACAACAATGGCTCATCGACGCCATAGCGCAGCAAGGTGTTTTTTTCAGTGGACGACAGCGGCGTCCGGGCCACGGGTTCGGGCAAGGCGTCGGGCTGGAACACAATGTCTCCGTAGGTTTGCGGGTCGTCTTCCCAGAACTTGGTGCGAAAGAACGAACGCGTCAGGCCATCGCCACTGGTCATTGTCAGACCATGAGGCAAGCGCATGTCAGTGCCGCGCAGCAGGCGGTCGAACACGGTGCAGGCGAAACTGCCCGGTACGGCCGAGGCCTGGAGGAAATGTTCATCGACGCAACCGTTGGGGAATAGCGCGCGCAAGGGTTCAATCAGGCCCGCATCCCAGCAGGCATGCACCACGCGGAAACGCCCGGCATCGACGAACAATGGCATCTCATAGAACCATTGCAGGAAGTCATGCCAGTCCGCCGGATGGTCTTCGAATTGGGTCAGCGTTTCGTTCAGCAAACGGGCATGGCGCGGGGTGTGTTCGCGCACGAACTGCTTGCCGCTGCCCGGAGGCGCCGGCGTGCTCCAGCCGAGGGCGTTGAATTCATGGTTGCCCATGATGCACAGCGCCTGACCCGCTTCGACCATGTCGTGAACGATGTGCAGCGCTTCGCGAATCCGCGGGCCGCGGTCGATGATGTCGCCGACGAACACCGCCATGCGCGACGGATGCCGCCAGACGCCAGCGTGTTTTCGGTAACCGAGCAGGTCAAGCAAGTGCTCAAGGGTCAGAGCGCAACCGTGCACGTCACCGATCAGGTCGTAGCTTCGCGCGGGATCGAGCATCAGTCGCCTCCACCACCCAACTTGCTGCCCCAGCCGAGTTTGGTCCGGCAGACTTCATAATAGTTGTGGTCTAGTGGGTGAATCAGCCGCAGCTTCTGGGCTTTCTTGCTGATGGTGATGGTGTCACCCGGCGCGCAGGTGAAATGGTTTTGCCCGTCACAGGAGACTTGCGGGTAAATCTGCATATCTTTGGACACGACGATTTTCAGCTCACTGTTGCCATCGACCACAATCGGCCTGCCCGACAAGGTATGGGGGTACATCGGCACAATCACAATAGCGTCGAGCTTGGGATGCATGATCGGCCCGCCTGCCGACAGCGCGTAGGCGGTCGAACCGGTCGGCGTGGCGACGATCAGGCCGTCGGCCTTCTGGCTGCAGACGAACTGGCCGTCGATGTACAACTCGAATTCGATCATCCGCGTCGATTTGCCGGGGTGCAGCACCACGTCATTCAGCGCGTCGCCCTGACCGATGGCCTCGGCGTGACGGCGGACTTCGGCTTGCAACAGGAAACGGTTCTCCACCAGATAGTGGCCGTCGAGCACTTCGGCGACTTTGACTTCCAGCTCATCGGGGCGAATATCGGTCAGGAAACCCAGGCTGCCACGGTTGATGCCGAGCACCGGAATATTGTGTCGGGCCAGCGCACGAGCGGCGCCCAACAGGCTACCGTCACCACCGACCACAATCACCATGTCACATACTTCGCCGAGCATCTTGCGCGACGAGGTTTGCAAGCCATGACCCGGCAAGACTTCAGCGATGGTGTCTTCGAGGATCACGTGCAGGTGACGATCGAGCAGAAACCGTTTCAGTCGGCGGACGGTATCCAGCACCTGCGAACTGCCCAGGCGACCGATGATGCCGATATTACGAAATTGCTCCATGAGGTTCCTGCGCGACGGCGAAAAACACGATTATGGGCGAAAGCGCGGGATAGACAAAATCCTTTCAGCCACAACGGTGTACTCACGATTGAGGCTATGCTCGCAAGATGATCCTATTTCCAGATTTGCTGCAGTTGCCCCACCAGTTGCGCCACCCCGAAGTGCGCGACCTGGCGTGGGTCATCCTCGCGCCGCCGATGCTCGGCGTCACGACGTGGCCGCAGCGTCACCCGCTGACCGGCAGTGACTGGGTGCAGGCACCGGAACGGCTCGAATTGTGGTTGCGGCAATTGGATCGTGACAGTTATGACTTGCTGCACTGGCTGGCGCAGGCTCGAACCCGGCGATTGGGCTTGTACTACGAACGCCTCTGGCAATACGCCGTGCGACACGCACCGGGCATCGACCTGATTGCCGCCAACATGCCGATCCGCCGCGAAGGCCACACGCTGGGTGAGCTGGACATGCTGCTGCGCGATCGTGATGGCGTGCATCATCTGGAACTGGCGATCAAACTTTACCTTGGCCCACAAAATGGCGACGGACACGACACGGCGCAGTGGCTCGGCCCCGGTTGCCACGATCGGCTGGACCGCAAACTGGCCCATCTGACGCAGCATCAATTACCGATTTCGGCGCGCCCGGAGAGCCGCGAAGTATTGGCGGCGCTGGATATCCAGCAGTTCAGTGCACATTTGTGGCTGGGCGGCTATTTGCTGTATCCGTGGCCGGGACAGGCCGAGCCACCGAATGGTGCACATCCCCAACATTTACGCGGTAGCTGGCTGCACCAGAAGGACTGGGCAGACTTTGTCGTGCAACGCCCATTCGGTCGCTGGCAACCCCTGCCCCGCCATGCCTGGCTGGCGCCGGCTCACTATCCGGTGGAGCAGACCTGGAGCACTGAACAGCTGAATGCCTGGCTCAGCGACCTGGAGCCATTGGCCCCGGCGCAGTTGCTGGTGCGACTCACAGAAAACGCCCAGGGTGATTGGGAAGAAGCCGAGCGGCTGTTTCTGGTGGCGGATCTTTGGCCGAATGTGCCCGGTAATGGCTGAGAGGTGTGGTGGCTGCCCTGGCCTCTTCGCGAGCAAGCCCGCTCCCACAGGTTGAAATGCAGTCCTCTGTGGGAGCGGGCTTGCTCGCGAAGGAGCCGACGCGGTCTAAACCGATAACCGCAATGCCAAAGCCGCTAACGTCACCAGCAAAACAGGCGCCGTCAGCACAATCCCGACCTTGAAGTAATACCCCCAGCCAATCCGGATACTCTTGCGCTCCAGCACATGCAACCACAGCAGGGTCGCCAGGCTGCCAATCGGCGTAATCTTGGGCCCCAGGTCGCTGCCGATGACGTTGGCGTAGATCATCGCTTCCTTCACCACCCCGGTCGCCTGGCTGGCATCGATCGACAGCAATCCAATCAGCACCGTTGGCAGATTGTTCATCATCGACGACAGCAGCGCCGTCAGCACGCCCGTGCCCATGGCCGCGCCCCACACGCCGTAACCGGCAAAACCATCCAGCCAACCGGCCAGATACCCCGTGAGCCCCGCGTTGCGCAGGCCATACACCACCAGGTACATGCCCAGCGAGAAAATCACGATATGCCACGGCGCTTCTTTAATGACTTTGCGCGTGGAAATCTTGTGACCACGGGCGGCAATGGCCAGCAGCAACACCGCGCACACCGCAGAAATGGCACTGATCGGAATCCCCAGCGGTTCCAGTGCGAAGCAGCCGAGCAGCAGAATCACCAACACGGCCCAACCGGCATAAAACGTGGCGTGGTCGTGGATCGCTGAAGCCGGATGCGCCAGTTGCTCGGGGTCGTAGTCCTTGGGAATGTCACGACGGAAAAACCACATCAGCATCGCCAGGGTCGCCGCAACACTTACCAGGTTGACCGGGATCATTACCGCCGCGTAACGATTGAAACTGATGTGGAAAAAGTCAGCGGAAACGATGTTCACCAGGTTCGACACCACCAACGGCAAACTCGCTGTGTCCGCGATGAAACCGGCGCCCATGACGAACGCCAGTGTCGCCGCCGGGGAAAAGCGCAACGCCAGCAGCATGGAAATCACGATGGGTGTGAGAATCAGCGCTGCCCCGTCGTTGGCGAACAACGCCGACACCAACGCACCGAGCAGCACCATATAAGCAAACAGCTTGCGTCCGCTGCCCCGCCCCCAACGGGCCACATGCAACGCCGCCCAGGCAAAGAACCCCGCCTCGTCCAGCAGCAGACTGATGACTATCAGCGCGACAAAGGTTCCGGTGGCGTTCCAGATAATCTGCCACACCAGCGGGATGTCGCTGAGGTGTACGACCCCGAAAATCAGCGCAAGGACCGCGCCGAATACCGCACTCCAGCCAACGCCAAGGCCTTTTGGCTGCCAGATCACCAAGGTGATGGTCAGCAGGAAAATCAACGATGCGATCAGCATGCAGTGCAGCCTTGTCAGAAAACAAACCGCGATTCAGCCGCAACACACGAACGGAGTAAAGTCCAAATTTGCTCCCCTGCGCCTAAACGCACCAAGGGCGAGTCCATACATACCAGCTGCTACGACAGATCGGTGCGCAATGATTTGTAGCCGAACCCTTGTAGGAGCAAAGCTTGCTCGCGATGGCGGTGTGTCAGTCAGATCAATGCCGACTGAAACACCGCCATCGTGAGCAAGCTTTGCTCCTACGCAGGATTTGTCATTCCTTCTTGTGTTGTTCGACCCAAAGACCATAAGCATTGATGAATTTTTGCAAAAACGGTTTGAGTGACTCGGACAGGTTACCCGCCTCGTCGAATGCTGAACCGGCACCGCTCAGATAGGCTTCCGGTTGCTGCATGCACGGCACATCCAGGAACACCATGGACTGGCGCAGGTGATGGTTGGCGCCAAAACCACCGATAGCGCCCGGCGAAGCACTGATCACTGCTCCAGGTTTTCCACTCCAGACACTCTTGCCATAGGGACGCGAACCCACATCGATCGCGTTCTTCATCGGCGCAGGCACCGAACGGTTGTATTCGGGGGTCACGAACAGCACCGCGTCGGATGAGCTCACTTGTTGCCGGAAAGTGCTGTAGGCTGCCGGCGGTGAAGCACCATCGATGTCCTCGTTGTAGAGCGGCAGATCGCCGATTTCGACGATAACCAGTTTGAGATTGGCAGGCGCCAGCTTGGCCAGGGCCAGCGCCACCTTGCGATTGATCGATTCCTTTCTCAAGCTGCCGACCAGTACAGCGATCGTATAGACGTTGCTCATGGAAGATTCTCGACTGTCCGATGGAAAGAGTTTGTAGTTATAGATGACGATTCAACCCGTGGGCGACTGAAAAACGCCGCCCCTGACTATTTTTTTCCTGTAGGAAAACTTACCTCGCCCAACCACGGTCTACAGAGCCGCAAATTGAGTGATTTATCCCCAGAGGTTCTAAGCAGATGGCAGCAGTACTCGTCGGTCAGTTCCATGCAAGAGACGCGGAAGGCCGCGTTTATTCCGTGCATGAGTTCCAGGAATCCACCCCGTCGGCAGACGGTCTCACTGGCTCGGTGCCTGTCACCACCTACAAATTGGCCATTGGCGATCGCGTCAAAAAGCTCGATGACAACCAATTTCTGCTGGTGCAATCGGACGTGACCATCGTGCGCGAGCCTGACACCTATGTCGGCAGCCGGCCGGAAACTACCATCGCTTCATAACCCCGTGTTATGAGCAGAAGTCATATGCGCGCACTTGAGTTAGGATTCAGCCACTGACTCCCTCACCTGCTGAACATGGACTTCACGCATGCGTTTACGTCATATCGAAGTGATCCAGGCGCTCCTGCAGACCGGTCACCTGGGCACCGCCGCCGAATGGCTGCAGTTGCCTGTGGCTGAAGTCGAAGGGATTCTGCGCGACGCCGAGGATCAGTTGGGTTTCATGCTGTTTTCCAGCGTGCGTGGACGCTTGCAGGCCACGCGCGAGGCGCGGGAGTTGCAGGTCCAGATCACCCATATCTATGAAGCGCTCGAGCCGGTTCAGCGGCTGGCCAACAGCCTCAAGCAATATCAGGCTCCGCCCTTGCGGATCGTCTGCACGCCGCCCCTGGCACAGCAGCTATTGCCACAGAGCGTTGCCGCCCTGCGCCGACGCCTTCCTGACGCGCCGTGCACCCTTCTGAGTCAACCTACCCGCGAGATCGTCAGACACCTGCTGCTGCGTGAAAGCGATCTGGGCCTGAGCCTGCATGACCCCGATCACGCCGACATTCATTGCCAGGTGATCGCCCAAGGCAAACTTCAGCTGCTGGCACCCCACGGCTGGTTGCAACCCAAACAAAAGTACATCTCGCTGCAAGACTTGGCCGGCCAATCGATGGTGGGCCTGGAAGGTCATGATCCGCTGAGCCCGGCGCTGGAAAACAAGTTGCATGCCCTGCGCCCTGCCCCGGTCATTCAAACCCGGGTACAGACTCACCAGATGATGCGCAGCATGGTCGAGGCCGGTGAAGGTCTGGCCATCGTCGACCCTTTCACCGCCCTCGGGGCGAAATCGGCCGGGCTGGATGCCTGCCCGCTGGCGCCGGCCGTGCCGATCAGCCTGTATGCCTTGACCCTCAAGAACGGCGAGCCATCGCCAGCGGTTCAGGCATTGCTGGGCATCATCACGGAACAAGCCGTGGCGATGTTGGCGAACTAGGCGGGGTTTCCAGCGGATTATCGAACAATCGATACCAGAACAGTGCCACTTCGGCGGTGTTCGGATCGATCCCGCGATAGCGCAGGTGATCGATTCCGCCCAAGACGTAACCGCGGCGCTCATAAAGCCGGCAGGCCCCCAGGTTGTTGTTCTGGGTTTCGAGCATGATGCCCGGCAGTTTCTTTTTGCGACTCCAGAACTGCGCCACATCCAGCAACGCCTTGGCCACACCATGACGGCGCGCCGGCGCATGCACCGCCAACTCGTCGATATGGGCAAAGCCGTTCCAGTTGGTGCTGACCACCAGGTGACCCACGGGCTCATCATCGAGATAAGCCATGAAAATCGCGCTGTCAGCGGCATCACGGAAGCTGCTGAATTCCTCGGGATCAATGCCGTAGCACTTGCGATAGGGCGTGATCGGCGTCACCGGCCACTGCTCCACCGGTTTACCGATTTCGGCGGCGCCGTAGTCTGCGACTTCAAAACTGAAATCACTGCCCCAGATGTAGGCTGCAAAACCATCGTCGGCAACGCGCACCGACAGCCCTGGGTATTTCGGATTCATGATCGGTTGCATACTGGGAAAGGTCCTCATTCCTTGATGCAATCAACGGTATACAGCCGTCCATTGCCCTCGTCTTCGTGTTGCAATCCGTGTACATCAGCGACAAACCCCGGGAAGCTGCTATCGAACGTGCGGGCAAACGCCAGGTAATCGATGATCGAGCGTGTCGACTCGGTAAAACGCTCGCCGGGCATGATCAACGGAATCCCCGGCGGATACGGCACCAGCATCACCGCGGCGATCCGCCCATCCAGAGCATCGATTGATACTGCTTCCACCTCGCCACGCACTAATTGATCATAGGCGTCAGACGGCTTCATGGCGATTTCCGGCAGCACTGTGTACATGCGTTTCAGGTGTTTGGCCGTGGCATTGCTGCGATAGCAGGCGTGCAGTTGATCGCACAAATCGCGCAACCCCATGCCCTGATAGCGCGTGACATTCTCTTGTGCCACGCACGGCAGGCACGTCGCGAGGCTGACATTGGCATCGTAGCTGCGCTTGAACTCCAGCAACTCAGTCAGCAGCGTGCTCCATTTGCCCTTGGTGATGCCCATGGAGAACAACACCAGGAACGAATACAGCCCGGTCTTTTCAACGACCAACCCACGTTCCCAAAGGAACTTGCTGACCACCGCCGCCGGAATCCCGCGCTGGCTAAGGGCGCCGCCTGCCGTCAGGCCCGGCATCACCAACGTGACCTTGATCGGATCAAGCAGCACGTAATCGTCGGTCACGCCGCCAAAGCCATGCCAGTCGGCGTCGGGTTGCAGCAGCCAGTCGTCGGTGATCACGCGGTCGATGCCTTCCACCGACGGCGGCTGCCAGATGGAAAACCACCAATCGTCAGCGGCGATGTGCTGACGCAAATTGGCCAGTGCCCGGCGGAAACTCAGCGCTTCGTCGAACATTTCCTGCAACAGCGATCGCCCGGCCGGGCCTTCCATCATGGCCGACGCCACATCCAGCGAAGCGATGATGCTGTACTGCGGCGAGGTCGAGATGTGCATCATGAACGCTTCATTGAAGCGATCCCGATCCAGCTGCCGCGCGCCGCCGTCCTGGACGTGAATCATCGACGCCTGGCTGAACGCCGCCAGCAGTTTGTGGGTGGAATGGGTAGTGAACACCAGGGGGCCGCCTTCACTGCGGGAAGTGCCCATGCCGTAACGTCCGGCGAAGAACTCGTGAAACGCCGCGTAGGCGTACCAGGCCTCATCGAAGTGCAAGACCTCGACACTGTTGCCTAGTTGCTGCTTGATCAGCTCAGCGTTGTAGCAGAGGCCGTCGTACGTCGAATTGGTCACCACCGCCAACTTGACCTTGGGCGCCCGGCCCTTGGTCAGCGGGCTGGCGTCGATCTTGGCCTGAATCGATTCGCGACTGAATTCGCTCAATGGAATCGGGCCGATGATCCCCAGCTCATTGCGCTCCGGGCACAGGTACAGCGGAATGGCGCCGGTCATGATGATCGAGTGCAATATCGACTTGTGGCAGTTGCGATCCACCAATACCAAGTCATCGCGAGCGACCATCGAATGCCAGACGATTTTGTTGGCGGTCGAGGTGCCATTGATCACAAAGAAAGTGTGATCGGCGCCGAAATTGCGGGCCGCACGGGCCTCGGCTTCTGCCAGCGGACCGGTGTGGTCGAGCAAAGAACCGAGTTCCGGCACCGACACCGACAAATCGGAACGCAGGGTATTTTCCCCGAAGAACTGGTGAAACGCCTGACCCACCGGGCTCTTGTGGTACGCCACACCGCCGCCATGGCCGGGTGTGTGCCAGGAATAATTGGAGTCGGCCGTGTGTTGCACCAGCGCTTTGAAAAACGGCGGCAGCAGACCATCCAGATATTTGCGTGCCGCTCGAGCGACCTGCCTGGCCAGAAAAGGCACAGTGTCTTCGAACAGATAAAGAATCCCGCGCAGCTGATTGAGTTCAGCCATGGCGTCGGCCGGAGCGTTCTCCAGGGTCACCTGCTCACCCAGCGCGAAGATCGGCAGGTCGGGCGCACGCACCCGCGCCAGGCCGATCAGCTCGGCCATGTTGTGCAGTAGATGAGAGTGAGTGCTGGCGTCTTCAGCTGCAATCAACATGCAGGAAAGACCGTGATGGGTCGAAGCGACCAGTCGCCCTTCGGTGTAATTCACCGCCGAGACAATGCTGAAGCCTTCCTGCTCCAGCTCCCGGGCAATGCCACGCACGCGATCACCGGCGACGGTGTCGGCCTTGATGTCGCGATGGACGATCAGGACCGGGAATTTCAAATCTTTATACATGGGGCTCAGTGTCCTGAGGCGGCAGACCGTGGTCCGCCAATCACCTCAGGGTAGAGGGTTCGAGCGCATGTGGCGAGTGTGATGCACTGAAATGGGTCATCAGGCGCGTTACGCTTGATCAAGATCAAAAATCGCAGCGCTACGCCTGAGCCTTGGCTTCAGCCAGTTGCTGCCAGAGCGATGGAGCGCCGGCGGATTTGGCGATGACTTCCAGGCGTGCCATGTGCTGGGCCAGGTCATCCTCGCTGGCACGGATGATACGCGTCGGTTGACGATCGACCGGCAGGCGGCGGATCTCGGTGGCGGAGTTGTCCGCACCTTCCCCGGAACCATTGCCATCGGAAGCATTACCGGCCAGGGACAGGCTGGTCTGGCCGCCCGTCATGGTCAGGTAAACGTCGGCGAGGATCTCGGAGTCGAGCAAGGCGCCGTGCAGTTCACGACCGGAGTTGTCGACGCCATAGCGTTTGCACAAGGCGTCGAGGCTGTTGCGCTGCCCCGGGTGACGTTCCCGGGCCATCATCAGGGTATCGAGGATCGAGCAGTGCTGCGTGATGTCCGCACGATCGTGCTGGCCCATCAGGGCGAATTCGTTGTTGATGAAGCCAACGTCGAACGCCGCGTTATGGATGATCAGCTGCGCACCCTTGATGAATTCAAAGAACTCATCGGCCACTTCAGTGAAGCGCGGCTTGCCGACCAAAAATTCGTTGGTGATGCCGTGGACGCCAATGGCGCCTTCATCACTCTCGCGGTCCGGTTGCAGGTAAACGTGGAAATGCCGGCCCGTCAGGCGCCGACCGATCAACTCGACACAACCGATTTCGATAATCCGGTGGCCGTCGGTCACCGGCATGCCGGTGGTTTCGGTATCGAGTACAACGGATCTGGTGGCCATCAGTGCTCAGCTCTCAACGGGTCATTCGTGCAAAAGCGGCGATATTAACACGCTCGCGAGAGCGTCAACGACCGGTATTCAGACCAGCACAGGCCGCCGCGATTTTGATGTTGTGATTTCTTGAGGGCCGGGGTTGCCCGCGATGGCCCCTGGCCGGAGCACCGAGTCGCGGCCTTCGCGAGCAAGCCCGCTCCCACATTCAACCGTATTCTCATGGAAGAACTCGATGAAATGTGGGAGCGGGCTTGCTCGCGAAGAGCGATGACGCGGTGCATCGGTAGAGCCGGAATCAAGCCTGTTTGTAACCGCGCACTTCATCCACGCCACGATTGGCCAGTTGGTCGGCGCGTTCGTTGCCGTGATGGCCAATGTGCCCGCGCACCCATTTCCAGGTGACGTTGTGGCGATTGACCTGCTCATCCAGCAACTTCCACAGATCAGCGTTTTTCACCGGTTCTTTCGCAGCGGTTTTCCAGCCGCGCTTCTTCCAGTTGTCCATCCACTCGTTGATGCCTTTCATCACATACTGCGAGTCGGTGACCAGCAGCACGTCGCAGGAGCGCTTGAGCTCTTCAAGGCCACGGATCGCGCCCATCAGCTCCATGCGGTTGTTGGTGGTATTGGCTTCGCCGCCCCACAGTTCTTTTTCAACGCCCTTGCACACCAGCAAAGCGCCCCAGCCGCCAGGGCCAGGGTTGCCTTTACAGGCGCCGTCGGTGAAGAGTTCTACGCTATCGCTCATGCCAATCTATCCAGAAAATGCGGTGGCTCGCCGATCGGTGATCGACGATGCCCGAGGCCGGGACAAACCCGGCCGGGAAAATAAAAAGTGTCTTACGGATCGATGCGGCGACGATTGACCTTGGCCATCGGCAATGGAATCAGCTTGCCCATCGGTTCGCGCCGTTCCTGACGGACGGGACGCAGGCCCACCACGATCTTGCGCGCAACCAATAAATAGAAGCCGCCACCCGAGAGTTGCCAGTCACCGGCCTTGCGCTCCCAACCGGCCAGACGAGCCTGCCAGGCGGGTGACGCAAGCGGCGGACGATAGCACCCGAAGCGGCGTTTCTCCAGCGCGAAGCCCAGCAGGTTCAACCAGTCAGCGACTCGCGAGGGGGAGATGCAGCGAGCCTTGCGCAAGGCGTCGTGAGCAAAAACGTGACGCAAGCCCCAGGTGCTCCAAGGGTTGATCCCGACGATCAGCAGATGCCCGCCAGGCCGCACGCTGCTCGCCGCTTCGCGCAGCAGACCGTGGGGCGACAGGCAGAAATCCAGCCCATGCTGCAACACCACCACATCGGCGGCATGCTCGCTCAAAGGCCACGCCTGCTCTTCGCAGACGATCTCGACACCCGGCAACGGCGCGCCGAGCCGCACATTGCGCTGCACTTGCGGCGCCGATGGCGGCGTCTGGGCCGACGGACCGTAATGCACCAGGTAGCCACCGAAGAACCGCCCCAACTCGTCTTCGAGCATGCGACGTTCTTCGTCCAGCAAAAATTGCCCGATAGGGCCGGACAGCCATTCACGGGCCGCGCTGATCAATGTCAGCCATTCAGGATCAGCCTGAGCGAACGCTTTATCGGTCATTGCATTCTCCAACGCGCCAGGAAGTTCTAAGATGCGCCATTGTTTTCCGCTTGGCGAATCCGACGATGATACAGATCAGTGCCCTGCCCGCCTTCACCGACAACTACATCTGGTTATTACAAGACCACCGCACCCAGCGCTGCGCAGTGGTCGATCCGGGCGATGCCGCGCCAGTACAGGCCTGGCTCGCCGCGCATCCGGGTTGGGTGTTGAGTGATATTTTGATCACTCACCATCATCATGACCACGTCGGCGGCGTCGAGCAGCTTAAAAAAGCGACAGACGCGACAGTCTATGGCCCGGCCATTGAAAACATCCCGGCGCGGGACGTGGCACTCAGGGACAATGACCGCATCAGCGTGCTGGGCTGGGACTTCGATGTCATCAACGTACCGGGCCATACCCTCGGACACATTGCCTTTTATCACCAGGGCCATTTGTTTTGTGGCGACACCCTGTTCGCCGCCGGTTGCGGGCGCTTGTTCGAAGGCACGCCGCAGCAGATGCATGCCTCACTGACCCGCCTGGCCGCGCTGCCTGAAGATACGCAGGTCTACTGCACTCACGAATACACGCTGAGCAACCTGAAGTTTGCCGTAGCGGTCGAACCGGGCAATCCGGACACCGCCGCACGTCTGGAAAAAGTCACCGCACAACGTGAAGCCGGAATCATGACGCTGCCCTCTACTCTGGCGCTTGAAAAGCTTACCAACCCGTTTTTGCGTGTCGACGAAACATCCGTTAAAGAAAAAGTGGACGAACGGAATGGAACCCAAAACCGGGCTCCGAGTGCGGTTTTTGCTGCTCTGCGTGCTTGGAAAGATAAGTTCTAAGTAGCCATCATGCTGGTACAAAAATTCTGAATGGTTGACCGCAGGGGGTGCGCTTTCTAGAATCGCCCGACATTTTTGCCCGGAACTTACTTCCAGCCAATGTCGTCATCTATTCGTAAAGCCATCAATTCAGACGCATTGACCCGCTTGGCTCAAGCCATTGCGGTGGCTGTGTCCGCCACTCTGGCGGGCTGCTCAAGCCATGTGCCACAGACCGACGCGGCACACACTCCGAACATCGCCGCCCGGGCCAAGCAGAAACCAATCTGGCTCAGCGAAAAACCGACTCCACAAATTCCACAAGATGTCTGGGAGCGCATGCGCCAGGGCTTCCAGTTGCAGGACAACCTGGGCGTCAACCCGCGCATCGAGCAACAGCGCCTGTGGTTCGCCAGCAACCCGTCCTTCCTCGAAAACGCCGGCGAACGCGGCAGCCTCTACATTCACTACATCGTCGAACGCCTTGAAGAACGCAACATGCCGCTGGAACTGGCGCTGCTGCCAGTGATTGAAAGCGCCTACAACCCGATGGCCTATTCCCGGTCCGACGCCGTTGGCTTGTGGCAATTCATCCCTTCCACCGGGCGTTACTTCAACCTGCGTCAAACCCGATTTTATGATGGCCGTCGCGATATCACCGCCTCGACCACCGCGGCCATGGATTACCTGACCCGCCTGCACGACATGTTCAACGGCGACTGGCTGCTGGCCCTGGCGGCGTACAACGCCGGCGAAGGCACGGTCAGCCGGGCCATCGAGCGCAACGAAAAGCTCGGCTTGCCGACCGATTACTGGAACCTGCCGCTGCCGGCCGAAACCCAGGCCTACGTGCCGAAGCTGCTGGCCTTGTCGCAAGTGGTGCTGGCACCTGAAGCCTACGGCGTGAACCTGAACCCGATCGCCAACGAACCGTACTTCCAGGTCGTCGAAATCAACCAGCGCATGGACCTGTCCAAGGTCGCCGCGGTGGCTAACATCGACGAAGACGAACTGTTCCAGCTCAACCCGGCCTTCAAGCAGCGCACCACCATCGATGGCCCACAGCATTTGCTGGTGCCAACGTCCAAGGCGCAATTGCTGACTGCCAGCCTGTCGACCATGCGTCCTGAAGAGTTGATCAGCAAGAAGTCGCTCAAGCCGGTCTTCGAAGGCTCGGACGACTCCGAAATCGCCGGCCTCAAACGTGCCTACCGCGTCAAACGCGGCGACAACCTGGCCGCCATCGCCAAGGCCAACAAGGTCGACGTCAAGGACCTGCAGCGCTGGAACAAGATGACCGGCAAGAACCTCAAGGCCGGCCAGACACTGGTCATGCAGGACACCGCCAAGCGCAGCAGCGGCCGGGTCAACACCGTCGTGGCGGCGAACAGCAAAGCAAACAGTAAAGCTGACCAACAGAAGCCGCAGACCCAGTACAAGGTCCAGCAAGGCGATTCGCTGTACATGGTGGCCAAGCGTTTCAACGTTGAAATGCAGCACCTCAAGCGCTGGAACCCACGTGTTGGCCAGGCGCTGAAGCCTGGCCAGATGCTGACGGTGGCTTCCCCTCGCTAAAATGAGCCCCTGATTTCAGGGGCTTTTTTTGGCCTGCAGTTGCGAAGAACCTTGTAGCAACAGGCGAAGTGTGGCGAGGGGATTTATCCCCGTTCGGCTGCGCAGCAGTCGTTAATCCTGTAAGTGCGTGTTGCGAATGAACTGGTGGGGCCGCTTCGCAGCCCGACGGGGATAAATCCCCTCACCACACTTCGCCTGCTGCTAAAGGGGTCTGCTTGCGCAATTAACCCCGCATTAAGTCCCGTCTTTTTCCTGTCGATACAAGCTGTTACTGTACGGGCCACAAAGCCCAAGCCGCCTGGATCGGATCCCTGACTTGAAGTGTCCCCTCCTCCTGCTCCTGATCAGCCTGGCCTTGAGCTCCCCCGCAAGCGCGACGATCAGCGAAAGCCATGGTTATGCGCAGTTCGGCACGCTCAAGTACCCGGCCAGATTTACCCACTTCGACTGGGTCAACCCGCAAGCGCCCAAGGGCGGTACGTTGCGGGTGATGGCGTTTGGCACCTTCGATACGCTTAACCCCTACACGTTCAAGGGTTCAAGCCCGGTTTCCACGCCGAATTTCCTGCAATACGGCATCAACGAGCTCAATGAACCGCTGATGGTCGGCACCGGCCAGTACGCGCCGTCCGGCGATGAACCCACCTCAAGCTATGGCCTGATCGCCCAATCCGTGGAATACAGCGAAGATCGCAGCTGGGTGGTGTTCAATCTGCGCCCCGAAGCACGTTTCCACGATGGCACGCCGATTACCGCCTATGACGTGGCGTTTTCCTACCGTTTGCTGCTCAAGGAAGGCCATCCGCAATACCGCACCAACCTTCAGGAAGTGTCGCGGGTCGACATCCTCAGTCCGCAGCGCATCCGTTTCGTCTTCAAGCGCGCCGGCAATCCGTTGCTGATCCTGCGCCTGGGCGAATTGCCGGTGCTGCCCCAGCATTACTGGAAAGGTCGCGACTTCAAGGCCACCACCTTCGAACCGCCGCTGGGCAGCGGGCCGTATCGCATCACCTCGGTAGAGCCGGGGCGGCGGATCATTTTCGAACGGGTCAAGGATTACTGGGGCAAGGACCTGGCGGTCAATCGCGGCAAATACAACTTCGACCGCATGGAAGTCGAGTTCTACCGCGACAGCGACGTCGCGTTCGAAGCCTTCAAAGCCGGCGAATTCGACATCTATATCGAGCACCAGGCGAAGAACTGGGAAAACGGCTACAGCTTCCCGGCAGTGCGGCGCGGCGACGTCATCAAGGCGCAAATCCCCCATCAGATCCCTACCCAGAGCCAGGGTCTGTTCATGAACACCCGGCGCCCGGCCTTCTCCGAGACCAAAGTCCGTGAAGCGCTGGGCCTGATGTTCGACTTCGAGTGGACCAACCGCACCCTGTTCAGCGGCGCTTACCAGCGCGCCATGAGCTACTACCCCAACAGCGAGTTCTCCGCGACCGGCCTTCCGGTCGGCCATGAATGGCTGATGCTGACGCCGTATCGCGAGCAGTTGCCCGCCAAGCTCTTCACCGAGCCGTTCAGCCTGCCGCAGACCCAAGGGCGCGGCATCCCCCGGGAAACCATGCGCAAGGCCCTGGGCCTGCTTGCCGAGGCTGGCTGGAAGCTCAATGGCCAACACGTCCAGAACGCCGCCGGGCAACCGTTGCGTTTGGAGATTCTGCTGGTCAACCCGAACCTGGAGCGCATCCTTCAGCCTTACGTCGAGAACCTCGCCAGCATCGGCATCGACGCTCGGCTGCGCACGGTCGATCGCGCCCAGTACAAGCAACGCCTCGATCAGTTCGATTTCGACATGATCCTGATGACCCTCAACCAGACGCTCAGTCCGGGCCTGGAACAATGGCAGTACTTCCACTCCAGCCAGGTCGGGGTCAAGGGCAGCAAAAACTACGCCGGTATTGCCAATCCGGTGGTCGATCATTTACTCGAACAATTGCTCGCCGCCCAGACCCGCGATGAACAGGTCGCCGCCGGCAAGGCCCTGGACCGGGTGTTGCTGTGGCAGCACTACATCATTCCCAACTGGTACCTCAATTATCACCGCCTGGCCTACCGCAACCGGTTCGCCTTCGTCACCACGCCGCCCTACACATTGGGCCTGAGCGCATGGTGGCTGAAATCTTCGGAGAAAGATCGATGAAACCCGTACGCACCCTGCTCTTGCAGGCCAGCGGTCTGTTGTTCGCCGGGCTGGCCTGTGCCGCCCCGCAACATGCCCTGACCCTGTACAACGAGCCGCCAAAATACCCGGCCGATTTCAAACATTTCGATTACGTAAATCCCGACGCACCCAAGGGCGGGATCTTCCGTCAGGCCGGTTTCGGTGGCTTTGACAGCCTCAATCCCTTCATCAACAAGGGTGTCGCCGCCGACGACATCAGCATGATCTACGACACCCTGGCCAAACAGGGCCTGGATGAACCGTTCACCGAGTACGGCCTGGTGGCCGGCAAGATTGAAAAAGCCCCGGACAACAGCTGGGTGCGTTTCTACCTGCGCCCCGAAGCGCGCTTCCACGACGGGCATCCGATGCGCGCCGAGGACGTGGTGTTCAGTTTCCAGACCCTGATCAAGGACGGCGCGCCGCTGTACCGCGGTTACTACAGCGATGTAGAGGAAGTGGTCGCTGAAGATCCGCTGACGGTGCTGTTCAAGTTCAAACACAACAACAACCGTGAGCTGCCGCTGATCCTCGGCCAGTTGCCGGTACTGCCCAAGCATTGGTGGGCGACGCGCGATTTCACCAAGGGCAACCTGGAAATGCCGTTGGGCAGCGGCCCGTACAAGGTCAGCGAAGTCAAGGCCGGGCGTTCGGTGCGCTATGAACGGGTCAAGGATTACTGGGGCAAGGACCTGCCGGCCAACCGCGGGTTCTACAACTTCGACGTGATGACCACCGACTACTACCGCGACAACACCGTGGCCCTGGAAGCACTCAAGGCCGGGCAGTTCGATTACTGGCTCGAGATGGCCGCAAAGAACTGGGCCAATGCCTACAACATCCCGGCCGTCACCGAGGGCCGGTTGATCAAGGAACAGATCCCCAACGGCAACCCCACCGGCATGCAAGGCTTTGTCTTCAACCTGCGCCGCCCGGTGTTCCAGGACGTGCGCGTGCGCCAGGCCCTGACCCTGTTGCTGGATTTCGAATGGACCAACAAGCAACTGTTCAACGGCGCCTACGCGCGCACCCGCAGTTACTTCGAGAACTCGGAAATGGCTGCCAGCGGCCTGCCGGACGCCGATCAACTGGCGATCCTCGACCCGTTCCGCGGCAAGATTCCCGAGCAGGTGTTCAGCGAGGCGTTCCAGAACCCGGTGACCGACGCCAGCGGGATGATCCGCACCCAGCAGCGCAAAGCTTATCAACTGCTGCAAGAGGCAGGCTGGCGGATCGTCGATGACAAGATGGTCGACGCCAATGGCAAACCGGTGACCATCGAGTTCCTGTTGGCCCAGACCGAATTCGAGCGGGTGCTGCTGCCGTTCAAGCGCAACCTGAGCGACTTGGGCATCGACCTGGTGATTCGTCGGGTCGACGTCTCGCAGTACATCAACCGCGTGCGTTCCCGGGACTTCGACATGATCGTCGGCAGCTTCCCTCAGTCCAATTCACCGGGCAACGAACAACGCGAATTCTGGATGTCCGACGCCGCCGACAAACCCGGCAGCCGCAATTCCATGGGCCTCAAAGACCCGGTGGTGGACCAGTTGGTCGAGCAACTGATCAACGCCGATTCGCGCAAAAGCCTGGTGGCCCACGCCCGCGCACTGGACCGCGTGCTGCAATGGGGCTATTACGTGATCCCCAACTGGCACATCAAGACCTGGCGCGTGGCGTATTGGAACCACATCGGTCACCCGAAAATCTCCCCCAAGTACGACATCGGCATTAATACCTGGTGGGTCAAGCCCGATGCCAAACCTGCGGTAGAAGTCGAAACCAAACTGCAAGCCGACCCTGCGGGCACGGAGTAATCAGATGCTGGCGTATATTTTTCGGCGACTGCTGCTGATCATCCCGACCTTGCTCGGCATTTTGCTGATCAACTTTGTGATCATCCAGGCCGCTCCCGGCGGGCCGGTAGAGCAGATGATCGCCAAGCTCGAAGGCTTCGAAGGCGCCACCAGCCGCATTGCCGGTGGCGGTGCCGAAGTCTCGGTGGCGGGTTCCGCCTATCGCGGCGCCCAGGGCCTGGACCCTGCGCTGGTCAAGGAAATCGAGCACATGTACGGCTTCGACAAATCGGCGCCGGAACGGCTGTGGATCATGATCAAGAACTACGCGACGCTGGATTTCGGCGACAGCTTCTTCCGCGACGCCAAGGTCATCGACCTGATCAAGGAAAAGATGCCGGTGTCGATCTCCCTCGGGCTCTGGAGCACGCTGATCATGTACCTGGTGTCGATCCCGCTGGGGATCGCCAAGGCCACGCGACACGGCAGCCACTTCGACGTCTGGACCAGTTCGGCGATCATCGTCGGTTACGCGATCCCGGCGTTTCTGTTTGCCATCCTGCTGATCGTGGTGTTCGCCGGTGGCAGCTACTTCGACTGGTTCCCGCTTAGAGGGCTGACCTCCAACAACTTCGATGAGTTGAGCATGGGCGGCAAGGTGCTCGATTACTTCTGGCACCTGGCCTTGCCAGTGACGGCGCTGGTGATCGGCAACTTCGCGACCATGACCCTGCTGACCAAGAACAGCTTTCTCGACGAAATCAACAAGCAGTACGTGGTCACCGCCAAGGCCAAAGGCCTGACCAACCACCGCGTGCTCTACGGCCATGTATTCCGCAACGCCATGCTGCTGGTGATTGCCGGGTTCCCGTCGGCGTTTATCGGGATCTTCTTCACCGGTTCGTTGCTGGTGGAAGTGATCTTCTCCCTCGACGGCATGGGGCTGATGAGTTTCGAGGCGGCGATCAACCGCGATTACCCGGTGGTCTTCGGCACGCTGTTCATCTTCACCCTATTGGGATTGGTGGTGAAACTGATCGGCGACCTTACGTACACCTTTGTCGATCCGCGCATCGACTTCGAAAGCCGGGAGCATTGAGATGAACCTGTCCCCTCTCAACCGCCGACGTTTCGAACTGTTCAAGGCCAACAAGCGTGGCTGGTGGTCGCTGTGGCTGTTTCTGCTGCTGTTCGGGTTGAGCCTCGGTGCCGAACTGATCGCCAACGACAAACCGCTGGTGGTGCACTACGACAATGGCTGGTACTTCCCGGCGCTCAAGCGTTACCCGGAAACCACCTTCGGCGGCGAATTCCCGCTGGAAGCCAACTACAAGAGCCCGTACATCCGCGAATTGCTCAAGGCAAAAGACGCCTGGGTGCTGTGGGCGCCGATTCCCTACAGCTATCAAAGCATCAACTACGACCTGAAAGTCCCGGCCCCGGCGCCACCCTCTGTCGACAACCTGCTGGGCACCGATGATCAGGGCCGCGACGTGTTGGCGCGGGTGATTTACGGCTTCCGGATTTCGGTGCTGTTCGCCCTGACCCTGACCATTCTCAGCTCGATCATCGGCGTGATTGCCGGAGCCTTGCAGGGTTTCTACGGCGGCTGGGTGGATTTGGCCGGGCAGCGTTTTCTGGAGATCTGGTCCGGGCTGCCGGTGCTGTACCTGCTGATCATTCTCGCCAGTTTCGTCCAGCCGAATTTCTGGTGGCTGCTGGGGATCATGCTGCTGTTCTCGTGGATGAGCCTGGTGGACGTGGTCCGCGCCGAATTCCTGCGAGGGCGTAATCTGGAATACGTGCGCGCCGCGCGGGCGTTGGGTATGCAGAATGGTGCGATCATGTTCCGCCACATTTTGCCCAACGCCATGGTCTCGACCATGACTTTCATGCCGTTCATTCTGACCGGCGCCATCGGCACCCTGACCGCTCTCGACTTTCTGGGCTTCGGTTTGCCGCCTGGCGCACCATCCCTTGGTGAGCTGGTGGCCCAGGGCAAATCCAACCTGCAAGCGCCGTGGCTCGGCATGAGCGCGTTTGCCGTGCTGGCGTTGATGTTGAGTTTGCTGGTGTTCATCGGCGAGTCTGCTCGCGATGCCTTCGACCCGAGGAAGTGAAATGAATCAGGACAATCTGATCGAAGTGCGCGACCTGGCCGTCGAATTTGTCGTCGGCGAGCGCGTTCAACGGGTGGTCGAAGGCGTGAGCTTCGATATCAAGCGTGGCGAAACCCTGGCGCTGGTGGGCGAAAGCGGCTCCGGCAAATCAGTGACCGCTCACTCGATCCTGCGGCTGCTGCCCTACCCGCTCGCCCGGCATCCGTCCGGGACCATCGAGTACGCCGGGCAAAACCTGCTGAGCCTGAAAGAGAAAACCATCCGCCACATCCGCGGCAACCGGATCGCGATGATCTTCCAGGAACCGATGACCTCGCTAAACCCGCTGCACTCGATCGAGAAGCAGATCAACGAAGTGCTGGGCATCCACAAAGGCCTGATCGGCAAAGTCGCGACCCAGCGCACGCTGGAGCTGCTGGAAATGGTCGGCATCCCGGAGCCCGAGAAGCGTCTCAAGGCGCTGCCCCATGAATTGTCTGGCGGCCAGCGGCAGCGGGTGATGATTGCCATGGCCCTGGCCAACGAGCCGGAACTGCTGATCGCCGACGAGCCAACCACCGCGCTGGACGTCACCGTACAGCTGAAAATCCTCGAATTGCTCAAGGAATTACAGGCCCGGTTGGGCATGGCGCTATTACTGATCAGTCACGATTTGAACCTTGTGCGAAGAATTGCGCATCGCGTATGTGTCATGCAGCGCGGTTGCATCGTCGAACAGGCATCGTGCGAAGAGTTGTTCCGCGCACCGCAGCATCCGTACACTCGGGAACTGCTGGCAGCGGAGCCCAGCGGCAAGCCGGCGACCAATGTGATTGGCCCGCCCTTGCTGCAAGTCGAGGACCTGAAAGTCTGGTTCCCGATCAAGAAAGGCTTTCTGAAAAAGACCGTCGACCACATCAAAGCGGTGGACGGAATCAATTTCAGCCTGCCTCAGGGCCAGACCCTGGGGATTGTGGGAGAAAGCGGTTCGGGCAAGTCGACACTGGGTTTGGCGATTTTGCGGCTGATTGGCAGCAAAGGCGCCATCCGTTTTGAAGGCAAGCAGCTAGACTGCCTGACGCAGCAACAGGTTCGGCCGCTGCGGCGGGAGATGCAGGTGGTGTTTCAGGACCCGTTCGGCAGCCTGAGCCCACGGATGTGCGTGAGCCAGATCGTCGGCGAAGGCCTGCGGATCCACAAGATGGGCACCGAGGCGGAACAGGAACTGGCGATTATTGCGGCACTCAAGGAGGTAGGTCTGGATCCGGAAACCCGGCACCGCTACCCCCACGAATTTTCCGGCGGGCAACGGCAGAGAATCGCCATTGCCCGGGCATTAGTGCTAAAACCGGCGTTGATTCTGCTGGACGAGCCGACATCGGCCCTCGACCGGACAGTGCAACGCCAAGTGGTGGAGCTTTTGCGTTCGCTGCAAACCAAGTACAACCTGACGTATCTGTTTATCAGCCATGACCTGGCTGTCGTCAAAGCGCTGAGCCACCAGCTGATGGTGGTCAAGCAAGGCCAAGTGGTCGAACAGGGAGACGCGCAAAGTATTTTTGCGTCGCCCAAACATCCGTATACACAGCAGTTGCTGGAAGCCGCTTTCCTGGCCCCAGCCACTGCGCAATAACCTGAAAGAGAGGAGCAACACATGGGTTTTCTCGCCGGTAAGCGCGTACTGATCGTCGGTGTCGCCAGCAAGCTGTCCATCGCATCCGGCATCGCTGCCGCCATGCATCGCGAGGGCGCTGAGCTTGCCTTCACTTATCAGAACGACAAACTCAAGGGTCGTGTCGAAGAGTTCGCACAAAGCTGGGGCTCCAACCCTGAGCTGTGCTTCCCGTGCGACGTGGCCAGCGATGAAGAAATCGCCAAGGTCTTCGTTGAGCTGAGCAAGAAGTGGGACGGCCTGGACTGCATCGTGCACTCCGTCGGCTTTGCCCCGGGCGACCAACTGGATGGCGACTTCACCGAAGCCACCACCCGTGAAGGTTTCCGCATCGCTCACGACATCAGCGCCTACAGTTTCGTGGCCCTGGCCAAAGCCGGTCGCGAAATGATGAAAGGCCGCAACGGCAGCCTGCTGACCCTGTCGTACCTGGGCGCCGAGCGCACCATGCCGAACTACAACGTGATGGGCATGGCCAAGGCTTCCCTGGAAGCTGGCGTTCGTTACCTGGCCGGCTCCCTGGGCCCGGACGGCACCCGCGTCAACTGCGTATCGGCTGGCCCGATCCGCACCCTGGCCGCTTCCGGCATCAAGAACTTCCGCAAGATGCTGGCTGCCAACGAAGCGCAAACTCCGCTGCGTCGTAACGTCACCATCGACGAAGTCGGCAACGCCGGCGCCTTCCTGTGTTCGGACCTGGCGTCCGGCATCAGCGGCGAAATCATGTACGTGGACGGTGGTTTCAACACCACGGCCATGGGCAGCCTCGAAGAGTAATCTTCGGTCAGCCAAATAAAAAACCCGCCTCTTCAGGCGGGTTTTTTTATGTCTGCGATTTGAGACCTGACGCAGACCCCCTGTGGGAGCGGGCTTGCTCGCGAAGGCGTCGTGTCAGACGACATCAATGTTGAATGAACAACCGTATTCGCGAGCAAGCCCGCTCCCACAGGGGTTGTGGTTTAGCTTTCGATTTGGGTGAGACACTGGGCAAACAGCTGCTGGATCGGCTGTGTGCGCTGGCTGTAGCGCTGCAACAGGACGATCTCGCGGAAGAACGTCAGCTCGCCCAACGGGATGATCCGGACCTTCGCCCCATGCTCAAGCCAGAGCCCCGCCTCGGGTAACAGCGACACACCCAACCCGCATTCAACCATCTTCACGATGGCTTCCAGCTCATCCAGCTCCAAAGCCACCTGCACATCAATCTGCTGCTCACGCAAAAAACGAGTCACCAGTCTTCCACCGAACGAATTGCGGTCGTAACGCACATGCGGATGGCTCGCGAGGATCTGCAACGGCTCATCGCCTTCGAGGTCCGCCGGCACGATCAATACAAACGGTTCCTTGCGGATGACTTGCGCTGACAGTTCCTTGGGCAACTCGAACGGCGGTTTGATCAGGATCGCCAGATCCACCTCACCGGTGTCCACCTGGCTCAACAGGTTCAGAGACACACCGGGCACCAGTTTCGGCTCCAGCAACGGTGCCTGTTGCCTCAGCCGCAGCAACGCCTGGGGCAGCAGTCCGGTCTGGGTCGTGGCCACCGCGCCTATTTTCAACTCACCGCGATACTCGCTGACATCATCGCTGACTGCCATGCGGCTGAAGGTCTCAAGGATCTCCCGCGCCATCGGCAACGCGCGCTGGCCCGCCGCATTGAGAATCGCCTGACGTCCGGTGCGGTCGAACAAGCGAATACCCAGGGCCTGCTCCAGATTGCGCATCTGCGCGCTGACCGCCGACTGCGTCAGCCCGACGTGCATCCCGGCCGCCGCGAACGTGCCATAGCGCGTGACGGCAATGAAGGTTTTCAATTCGCGCAACATAGACGTTCTCGATTGATCGAAATAATTTGATCTCGACGCAAAAACTATCGTCTTTCAATCAAAAAGCACAGCGCTAAACTCAGGCTGAATCCAGACAGCCGAGGCACATCCGATGCAACTCTCCCCTTTCCACTTGGCCATCCCGGTCTACGACCTGACTGCCGCACGCAATTTCTATGGCGAGGTGTTCGGCCTGGAAGAAGGTCGCTCAAGCGATCATTGGGTCGATTTCAATTTTTTCGGCCATCAGTTGGTCATTCACCTTGCGCCGAAAAACCCCTCTCAAGAAGCCGCTCACACCAATGCCGTCGACGGCCACAACGTGCCAGTGCCGCATTTTGGTGTGGTCTTGGGGATGGACGAATGGGAGGCTCTGGCCAAACGCCTGAAAGCCCTTGATACCCGATTCGTCATCGAACCGGGCATTCGCTTTCAGGGATTGGTGGGTGAGCAAGCCACGATGTTTCTCTTCGACCCTTGCGGCAATGCGCTGGAGTTCAAGGCGTTCAAGGACATCACTCAGTTGTTCGCCAAATGATCCGCCCCGTCCCGGATGCCACGGCCCTCAGTCAGTCCGTGATCAAGGGTGAGACGTCCGCCGCCGCCATCGCCGAAACGGTCCTTGAGCGCATTCAGGCGCTGGAGCCGGACATCCAGGCCTTCGTCTCGTTCGATGCCCGAAAAGTACGCACCGATGCTGCGTTGCACAACAGTCGTGGCTTGCTGGCCGGGGTCCCGGTAGGGGTGAAGGATGTCTTCGACAGTGCCGACCATCCGACCCAATTCAACTCGCCCATCTATGCCGGTCATCAACCGGCCCGGGATGCCCATGTGGTGACCCTGCTGCGCCAGGCTGGCGCGCTGATCATGGGCAAGACCCACACCACTGAATTTGCGTACATGCACACCGGCCCGACCCGCAACCCGCATGACCCGGACCGCACGCCGGGCAGCTCCAGCGCCGGTTCGGCGGCCGGGATGGCAGCGGATTTCTTTGCGGTGGCGCTGGGTACCCAGACGGCCGGTTCACTGCTTAAACCGGCGTCCTATTGCGGTCTGTTCGCGTTCAAACCGTCGTTTGGCCTGGTCTCGCTGGAAGGCGTAAAGCCGCTGGCGCCGAGCTTCGACACCGTAGGCTGGTACGGTCGCTCGGTGCGGGATCTGCACTTGGTGGCGCGGGTGTTGATTCCAGGTTTTGCAGTGCCTGAGGTTGAACCACGCCCTCTGCAATTGGGCTTCTATCGCACAGCGCGCTGGGATCAGGTCGACCCCGAGGTGGCCAACGCCCTGGAACAGGCCGTGGACCACTTGCGCAGCACCGGCCATCAGGTCGACGACGTGCAACTGCCGGATGAATTTGCCGGGGTATTCGACGATCACCTGTTAATCAACGACTGCGAAGGCGCCCGCTCTCTGGCGAAGGAGTTTCAGGGACACCGCGCATTGTTAAGCCCTTCGACCCTGGCAATGTTCGACAGGGCGGCGGCGACCACCTGGGAACAGGAGTCCGCTGCCAAGGCCCGGTTGGCGGCGCTTGCACCGCGCCTGAATGAACGGTGCCAGCCCTACGACGCGATGCTCGGCCCCTGCTGCGGGATGGTCGCGCCCATGGGCCTGGAAAGCACCGGGCCCTCGGATTTCATCAAGTTCTGGGGCGCGTTCGGCTGGCCGCAGGTGAATATCCCGCTGGTTCGCGCAGAAGGATCGATGCCGATCGGTTTACAGATGATCGGTCGGTTCCGAAATGACGGTTCGTTGCTACGGGTGGCCGAACGGGTCGCTGCCGATTTGCTCACTGACCGCGGCCAGTAAGCCCTCGGCCGTCTCGTGAAGCGCAGGATGAAACTCGATCTGATCGACGCTGTAGTGGATGTCATAACCGCGATGCACCGTGGCATTGCGCTCTTCGAGTATTTCTTCGAGTCGCGCCCTGATCGCGGGTATTTCCACAACGCTTGAGCCGGTCAGCAACGCGACGAATTTGTCGCTGCCCCACCGGCCGATCACATCGCTCTCGCGAAAGGCAATGCGCAGCACATCAGCAAAGGTTTTCAGGGCGTTATCGCCTTCGGCACGACCATAGAGATAGTTGATGTGTTTGAAGTCATCAATATTGAAGAGCAGCAGCGTCGCTGGCTTTTTCAGCTGTTGGCAGACATCCAGCCCTTGTTGGGCCAGCGCTGTAAAACCGTGTCGGTTGGAGAGCAGGGTCAACTCGTCCATGCTCGCCATTTGCACGCCCATCAGCTCCTCCTCGGCCTTGCGGGCCAAGTCACGCAGCAGCTCGCGCTCCTGCAGTGGCGTGCGCAACGGGTCGGCGCACGCGCCTGGTTTTACCGGTTTGCCTGGGATCAGCATTTCTCACTCCATTGGCGGGTATATTTCTTAGAGTCGTCCATACCCGCTTTGACTCCCTGTTAACGGACCGCCGGTCAGCTACCCGCGACCGGACATGGCCCTCCCGCGTCAGCCCAAAGCTTGAACTGGGTGACGAAAATGTCGTGCGGCACCGGCACCGGCGCCCTTCCCTGACCCGGATTCCAGCCCCAGAGCACCAATTTGTCGTCGCTGACATGCTTGATCAGCGCGGCGAAATCGCGGTCACCGTTGCTGGAACGGTCCTTGATCATTGCGCACAATTTATCGGCCGGCAGACCGATCCAGGCCATTTTGTGCGCGGCGGGCGGCAAGCTCCAGTGCGGCGCCCCTGGCGGTGCGTGAGGGCCGTAACTGGCCGGCGGATTACGCTCGGCGTGACAGGTAGCGCAGGGCAAACCCGCCGCGCCCTTGCCGTCCATGCCCCGCACGACGTTCATCGCGTGAGGGATCCCGGCGTCGAACTGCAACGGCGAATCGCCGGGGATATGGCAGTTCTGGCAGCGTGGGCTCTGGAAGACCTTTTGCACGGTATCGAACGCCTTGATCGCTTCCTTATCGTCAGCGAACAGGTCTTCGGCGTAGCCGATCAGGCCGATCAACACCACTGCGCCAAGCATCAGATGTCGTCTCATCTCACACCCCCGACAGTTGCAGCGGCAGTTCCCGCAAGCGTTGGCCGGTCAGGGCGAACACCGCGTTGGCCACTGCCGGCGCCGTGGGCGGCACACCGGCCTCACCGATGCCGCCGGGTTTGTCACTGCTGGGGACGATATGCACCTCTACCACCGGCATCTCGTTGAGCCGCAGCACTTGATAGTCATGGTAATTGGATTGCACCACCTCCCCGTTCTTGAAGGTCAGTTTGCTGTGCAAGGTAAATCCGAGGCCGAAGGTGATGGCCGATTCCATTTGCGCCGCGATGCTCATCGGGTTGACCGCAATGCCGCAATCCACCGCACACACCACCCGATGCACGCGAATCGCCAGGTTGTCCTGGGACACCTCAGCCACGTGGGCAACATAGCTGCCGAAAGACTCGTGCACCGCGACACCCAACGCATGGCCGTCCGGCAGTGGCGCCTTCCAGTTGGCTTTCTCAACGGCCAGGTTCAGCACGCCAAGATGCCGTGGATGATCCTTGAGCAAGGTTCGTCGGTATTCGACCGGATCCTTGCCGGCCGCCTCTGCCAGTTCGTCGATCAGCGACTCCATCACGAACGCGGTGTGGGTGTGCCCCACCGAACGCAGCCAGAGCACGCGGATGCCGGTTTGCGGCGAATGCAGATCAACCTGGTGATTCGCCAAACCCTCAAGGTACGGACTGTCGGCGACCCCTTCGACAGAGGTCTTGTCGATGCCATTCTTGACCATGGTCGCCTCGAATGACGTGCCCGCCATGATCGACTGCCCGACCATCACATGCTTCCAGGCGATCGGCAGGCCGCCGGCATCGAGGCCGATGCGGGCCTGATGGAGGAACGCCGAGCGGTAGTAGCCACCGCGAATGTCGTCCTCCCGGGACCAGACGGTTTTTACCGGTGCACCCGCGGCCTTGGCGACTTCCACGGCTTCTGCGACAAAGTCCGAGGTCGGATTGGCCCGGCGACCGAAACCGCCGCCGAGAAACTCGGTATGAATCTCCACCTGCTCGGGTTTGAGCCCGGTGATTTTCCCGGCGACCATTTGATCCAGCGTCTGGAACTGGGTGCCGGTCCAGATTTCGCATTTGTCCTGGGTGATTTTCACTGTGCAGTTGAGCGGTTCCATCGGCGCGTGGGCCAGGTACGGCACGCTGTATTCGACATCAATGGTCTTCGCCGCTTTACCCAGACCCGCCGCGACATCACCGGCCTGACTGGCCGAAGCGCCAGGGGTGGCGGCGAGCTTGCGGAAGCTTTCCAGCAGCGCCTGGCTGTCGAGCCCGGTGTTCGGCCCCAGGTCCCAATCGACCTTCAACGCATCGCGCCCCAGCTTCGCCGCCCAGTAATGATCGGCAATCACCGCCACCCCGGTGGGCACCTGCACCACTTTGTGCACGCCCGGAATCGCCAGCGCTTCGGCGCCTTCGAAGGATTTGACGCTGCCACCGAACACTGGCGAACGCGCGACCATGGCGGTCATCAGGCCGTCGAACTGCACGTCCATGCCGAACGTGGCACGGCCGGTGATTTTCTCCGGGGTGTCCAGGCGCTTGGTCGGTTTGCCGATGATTTTCCAGTCCTTGGACTCCTTGAGCTTGATCGACGCCGGATCCGGCACCGGCAGTTTGCCGGCGTCATCGGCCAGTTCACCGTAGGTAGCGCGTTGGTCACCGGCAATCACCACACCCGACTCAGTGCGAATCCCGGAGGGTGCGACGTTGAAGCGTTTGGCCGCCGCGTCGATCAACATCAAACGCGCCGCTGCCCCGGCCTGACGGTAGCGATCGAACTCCATCCAGGTCGAGGTCGATCCACCGGTGATTTGCATCCCGCCAAACCCGGCCAGGCCATACTCGGCGGCCGAAGCCGGTGCATGTTCGACGCGGATCTTCGACCAGTCGGCGTCCAGTTCTTCGGCGATCAGCATGGTCAGGCCGGTCCAGATGCCCTGGCCCATTTCCGAATGGCCGAGCAGCATGGTGACGCTGTCGTCATTGCCGATCCGTAAAAACGCATTGGGCGCGAATACATTGCCTTGATTCTCGGCGCCCATGGCAAAGCGATGGCCACCGGGGATGACAAACGCCACCACCAGACCACCGCCCAGCACCGCGCTGCCCTTGAGGAAACCGCGGCGTGACAGAGGATTGAGGCTGTTCATTGTTCGGACTCCTGTCAACGTGGCATCAACCGATCTCGGCGGCGCGTTTGACCGCTGCGCGGATCCGCGGGTAGGTGCCGCAGCGGCAGATGTTGCCGGAGAGCGCCTGATCGATGTCGCTGTCGGTGGGCTTGGGAATTTTCGCCAGCAACGCGGCGGCCGACATGATCTGCCCGGACTGGCAATAGCCGCACTGCACCACATCGAGTTCGGCCCAGGCTTGTTGCACCGGGTGCGAACCGTCGCTGGACAGGCCTTCGATGGTGAGGATTTTTTGCCCATTGGCCACGGCTGTGGCGGGGGTGATACAGGAGCGTAGCGGCGCGCCGTCGACGTGCACGGTACAGGCGCCACACTGGGCCATGCCGCAACCGAATTTGGTGCCGGTCAGGTGCGCGACATCGCGCAGGACCCATAGGAGCGGCATGTCTGCGGGGACATCCAGCGCCTGGTCCTTGCCATTGATGTTGAGGGTCAGCATTGCGAATTTCCTCAGATTCACGGTGTTCTGAAAGGGCTCTCTCCGGCCTCCGCCGTTACGCCCTTTGTAGGAGCCGAGCTTGCTCGCGATGAACGATAACGCGGTGTGCCAGACCTGACGCCATCGCGAGCAAGCTCAGCTCCTACAAGGGCAGGGTTATCCCTACAGCTAAGCGCAAATTGCCGGGCGAGACCGGTTCATCGACCACCGGTCACATAAAGAAGACTGAAGTAACTCGGTTGGGGGCTTAGAAGTCGGTGGACACCGACAGCTCACGCCACGTCTGCAACTCCTCAGCGACGAAGGTGTTCTTGGCTTCAATCGCTGCAACACAGTCGCTGCCCAGCGGTAAGCGCAGCGGGGCTTTTTGCGCTTGCACCAGGGTGATCATGGCCTGGGCGAGCTTGTCCGGATCGCCAGGCTGATTCAGGGTCACGGCCTTGGCAATTTTGCGCACCTCACCCGCCGTGCTGTCGTAGTCAGCGATCGAAGCCGGGGATTCGACCAGCGAATTGCCTTCGAGGAACTCAGTCCGGAAGTAGCCGGGCTCGACAATGGTCACGTTGATGCCCAACGGTGCCAGCTCGGCGTGCAGCGCCTCGCTCAAGCCTTCGACGGCAAATTTGGTCGAGCAATAGACGCCAAAGCCCGGCCCCGACCTGTAGCCGCCCACCGATGAGAGATTGATCACATGTCCACCGCGAGCTGCGCGCATGTGCGGCAGGACGGCGCGCGTGACATTCAGCAAGCCGAAGACGTTGGTTTCGTACACGCGGCGCACTTCATCGGCGCTGGCTTCTTCCACCGCGCCGAGCACGCCGAAACCGGCGTTGTTGACCAGCACGTCAATGCGCCCGAAGTGCTCGATGGCCGCGTTGGCGACCGCAATACTCTGGGCTTCGTTGGTCACATCAAGGGTGGCGGCCAGCAAACCTGGCCGCTCGCCAAAACGCTGGGTGATGCTGTTGGCGTCACGGGCGGTGGCGACCACCGCGTCGCCATTGGCCAGCGCGGCGGCAGCGATCTTGGCGCCGATACCGCGAGAAGCACCGGTGATGAGCCAGACACGTTTGAAGTGTTGGGAAGTGGTCATGATCGCGAATCCTTGTAGGTCGTTGGGGTAAGCACAAGGTACGCAGGAACATTGGTCGGAAAAATGCCCTCGTGTTACAAGCACTATGAAACGCTCTTTCATAATGGCGCCGATATGAATCACGACCCTTTCGACGGTTTGACCGAGTTTCTTGCGGTCGCCGAGCACAAAAGCTTCACCCTGGCCGCGACTCGGCTAGCCGTTACGCCCACCGCCGTCAGCCATGCGATCAAGCTCTTGGAACGACGCACCGGCGTGCTGCTGTTTCAGCGCACCACACGCCGAGTGGCGCTGACCGAAGCCGGCGCCAGTCTGTTTGCCCGCTTGCGTCCGGCGGCCAGTGAAATCGATGAAGCGCTGGCGGTGCTCAGCGGTTTCCGCGATCAGCCCATGGGCACGCTGCGACTCACGGCCCCAAGATTGTCCGGGGCCTTGTTGATGGAGCCGCTGATTCCGCTGTTCCGCGAGGCCTACCCGCAAGTCACCCTCGATATTTCCCTGGACGACGCCACGGTCGACCTGATGGCCGGCGGCTTCGATGCCGGGATTCGCCTGGGAGAGTCGATAGAAAAAGACATGGTCGCGGTGCGCCTGACGCCTGACCTGCAATGGTCGGTGGTGGGCTCCCCGGCGTACTTCGCCAAGGCTGGAAAACCGGACAGCCCGGAAGACCTGACCCGACATGAATGCATCGGCTTTCGCTTCTCGACCTCCGGCAGCGCGCATCGCTGGGAGTTTCGCCGCAAGGGTCGGGACTTCACCGTGGGCGTCGAGGGCGGCGTAATCGTCAATGACCGCCGGTTGTTGGTGGCGGCCGCTCGCAGCGGTTCGGGCCTGGCCTACGCCTGTGATCTGGAAATTGCCGAAGAGTTGGCGGATGGACGCCTGGAGCGGGTGCTGCAACCCTTCGTGCCACTTAGTTCGGCGTTATACCTGTACTTCCCCAGTCGCACCCAGACACAGCCAAAACTGCGGGCCTTTATTGATTTGGCCACCCGTTGGATCGCTGAAAAAGGTGGCCTGGGCCGCAACTGAACCGTCGCCTTCAGGCCTCACGACGCCGACCAGACCTTTGTCCAGCCGATGTTGCGCCGGAAGACGACACCATCAAGGTTGTTTCACGTAAGCCGCGCTGTACTTCTGATACTCACCAAAACCGGTCACTTCCGCGGCACCGTTGAGCAACTGCAGGCGAAACAGCGGGTCGCCCTCGGGGTCCAGCGCGATGACGAGGTTGCCGGCGAGCAATGGGTACTGATGATGGACTTCAACGGGCGGATCCTTGAGCTGAAAAATGCTCAGGTTGATGTCTGCCATCTCAGGGCCGTTATCGATCGCCGGCACTACTTTGAGGGTCAGCTCGCCGACACGCCGATCCTGGACATTGCTCACGAGGTAGCGCCCTTCTCGCTGACTGTCTGCTACCCGCTCAAGTTTTTGCGCGGCCACCTTGAACGCGGCCGGCCTGACATTGATGCTCAATTGGCGGGAACCGTTGATCCACGTGCCGGTCTGGCTGCCCTGCTCGTTCGGCGTGCCTTCGACGAACCAGTTGCCGATCATCTGACCGTCGTCGTCCAGTTCACGCAGAACGATTCCGCCCTCTTCATAGGTATTGCCCACCAGCCGGATCGGTTGGCCGCTGCCGGTCTTGCTGTAGCGAACTTCCCCGACGTAGACATCACCCTGACGTTGCCACCACAGCTCAACGGGGATCTTGTTATCAAGGGTGCCGCGCAACATGACCGGCGCTTCACCGACGGGCCCCTCGAGTCGACGACGCTCCGTCCATTGGCCGGACTTCAGTTCACGATTGGTGACGTCCACATAGCCATAGGGCATGAACGGGCTGGCTTGCGAGGGCTTTTGCACCACCTCGGTTTTCTCGGCCACCTTCACAGGAAGGTTGTCCTGTATTTGCCAGGTCGCGCTCTGACGCCAGCAGCAACCGCTTTTGGACTGGGTATGCAGGCTTTTGGTGACAGGATCGATGCCGAACATGCCCAGATTTTCGTCACGGGTCAGAGCGGAGAAGGAGGTGCTCAACACGAGCGTCGGACTCTGGGGATCGAACAGATAGATGTCGTAGGAAGGGCCGCCATAGCGTGCATTATTGCCGTTGCGTACGGCCAGATCTTGTTGCCCGTCGAAATTGAAATCGCCGAACAACAGCAGATTTTGATCGGCATACGCCAGGTTCCGGTCGAACTCCGAAGCTTTTCGGCCTGGCTTGAACAGGGCGAACGCTTCGGCTGACTCGATGCGCTGCACCACCTGCCCACCGGCCCTTTTGCGCAACGTAATCAGCGCAGGAGCGCCGTCGAAAGTCTGGGTGGGCGGCTGTGCAAACTGCACATCGATGACGTATTTCTTCGCGGGGTCCGTGAGGTGATACGTCAACGGCCCAGCGTTTACAGCAGCGGCAGCCAGCAGACAGGAAACAGCCAGTAATCGGGAGGTAACCATGATGCAGAGCGTCCTTGCGGCAAACCAGGTCGGCAAGTCTAGCGGCTATCGGGTCATGCCGACATGTTTGATTCCATTGCCCAGGGAAACTCTTTCAACTTGTCGATCTACGGTACGGCCAGACGACCCGAGGCTGACTACGCTGAAAGTCCAGCCTGAGTAATCCGTAGAGGAGCTAAACCATGCACCGCGTTCAAAAACTCACGCCCTGCCTGTGGTTCGACGATCAAGCCGAGGAGGCCGCGAAGTTCTACTGTGCGATCTTCGATCATTCGAAAATCAGCGCCACCACCCACTACGGCAAGGCCGGTCAGGAGATTCACGGCAGGCCCGAAGGTTCGGTGATGACGGTCAGTTTCGAGCTGGACGGACAGAGTTTTACCGGCCTCAACGGCGGTCCGATATTCAAGTTCAATGAAGCGGTTTCATTTCAGGTCAATTGCCATACCCAGGAAGAAGTCGACCACTTCTGGGGGCGCCTGTCCGCGGGTGGTCCCGTTGAGGCCCAGCAATGCGGCTGGCTCAAGGACAAATTCGGCGTGTCGTGGCAGATCGTACCGGTGGCCCTGATGGACATGATGAAAGACCCTGACACGGCAAAATCCCAACGCGCCATGGCGGCGATGTTGCAGATGAAAAAACTCGATATCGCAGCGTTGCAACGAGCCTTTGACGGCGAGAGCTAATACACTTCGACGCTGACCTGCCGAGGACGCTGACCATGAAGCCCGCCGTTGCCAAAGACGCTGACAAAGCCCCGCGCTTCTGGCGCGACGACGCCCTGCCCTTCATCGAAGCCCGTTCCATCGCCGACGGCCGCGAGGTCTGTTACACCCGGCATTCTCACGAGCACTTTTCCATCGGTGCGATCACGGCCGGGCGCAGTACCTACCTCCACGAGCAATCGCAATTCCAGGTCAGTGCCGGCACCGTGGTGCTGATGAATCCCGGTGATGTCCACGCCTGCAATCCCATCGATGACCAACCGTGGTCGTACCTGATGCTGTACGTCGAGACGCCGTGGCTGACCGACTTGCAGCATCAGCTCGGCTTCAGCCAGGACTTGGCGTTCCGCCGGTTTTCCATCACCCACACTCACGACAGTGATCTGTATGCCGGTCTGAAAAGTGTGTACGACGTGTTGGTCGATGCGCAGCAAGACGTGTTGCGCAAGCAAAGCGCGGCCGTGGAGTTTTTCACCGATGTGCAACAGCGCCTCAACCCTGGTGACCAACCACTGCGCGAACCCAATTTCAAACTGGAACGGGCCGCCGAGTACATCCGCGACAACTGCACGCAACTGCTCAAGCTCGAAGACATTTGCGAGGCGGCTCAACTATCGCCGTCCTACCTGATCCGTGCGTTCAAGCAGCATTACGGCATGACGCCCCACGCCTTTCTGGTCAACCGGCGTATCCAGTTCGCCCGCGATCAACTGCGCAGCGGCAAGTTGATCGCCGATGTCGCGCTCGAAGCCGGGTTTGCTGATCAGGCGCATTTTCAGCGTGCGTTCAAACAACATCTGGCGGCGACACCGGGGCAGTATCGCGGCTGACTCCAACGACGCGATCCCTGTGCTTAAGGTATCAACAGGTACACCGCACTCACCGCCAGCAACAACGCCATACTCCGATTGAACAGACGCATGCCCGCCGGGTTACTCAGATAGCCGCGTAAAAACGTCCCGGCATAGGCCCAGCAGCCAACGGACAGGTAGCAAATCACCAGATACACCGCCGCAAACTGCCAGACCAGCCGCGCCTCGCCATCCGCCACAAAAGCGCCCATCCCGGCCACGCAGGCCAGCCAGGCTTTCGGGTTGAGCCATTGCATGACCGCGCCGTACAACATAGACGGCGCACGGCCTGACTCCTTCGCCTGCAGATCTCCCTTGTCAGCGGCCAGCTTAAAGGCCATGTACAACAGGAATGCCACCCCCGCCCATTGCACCCCCAGCGTCAGCGCTGGCCAGCGCTGCAACACCTCATGCAGCCCTAATCCCATCAACACCAACAACACGACGAAACCCAGCGTCGCCCCGGCCACATGCCGTTGACTGGCGCGGAAACCAAACTGCGCGCCGGAACTCAACGCCACGATGTTCACCGGCCCTGGCGTTATCGAGGCCACCAGTGCAAATGCCGCCATCGAGATAATCAGACTCATCACAGACCTTCTTCAATTCAGTTGAACGAGGCCTCAAGGTAAAGAGCGACCTGAGGGCTGTATTGAACAAAACACCCCTCAGCTGTACCGCGACCGCCGTCCACCACTGTATGGGTCAAGCCACCCCGGGCCTGTGATAAAAATACCGTTCCTGCTTTTGGAGCCCCGCCATGGACCTCGCGACCCTCACCCTGTTTCTTCCCGCCTGCTTCGCCCTGAACATGGCGCCCGGGCCGAACAACCTGTTGTCGGTCAGCAACTCGACCCGCTACGGCTATCGCATCGCCTGTGTCGCCGGGATCGGTCGGCTGTTCGCCTTCGCCGGCATGATCGCCCTCGCGTCGGCGGGGCTGGCGGTGGTGCTGCAAACGTCGGAATTGTTGTTCTACGGGATCAAGATTCTGGGGGCGGCGTACCTGCTCTACCTCGCCTGGCAATTGTGGCGCGCCGATCCCGGGACGGAAAACGTGGTGGCAGGCGCGCCGGTGGGGATGTTGGCGTTGGCGCGGCAGGAGTTCCTGGTGGCGGCCGGTAATCCGAAAGCGATCCTGATCTTCACCGCGTTCCTGCCGCAGTTCGTCGACTCGACCCAAGCCGTATCGCCGCAATTCGCCGTGTTGGGCGCGTTGTTCCTGGTGCTGGAATGGATCGCCATCGGTGCCTACGCCTACATGGGCCTGCACATGCGCCGCTGGTTCGCCGAACCCCGGGGCAAGCGGATGTTCAATCGTTGCTGCGCGGGATTGTTGTCAGCGGCGGCTTCGGTGTTGCTGATGGCGCGCCGTGCCTGAACTCTATCTATAAACTGTGGGAGCGAGCCTGCTCGCGATAGCGGTCTGTCAGTCAACATCATTATTGAATGTAAAGCTGCTATCGCGAGCAGGCTCGCTCCCACAGTAGAATGCTGTTGGCCACGAAATTTGTGCAGTACTTGCCCACTCCCCAACTCACCACAGGCCCTCAATGAACCTGAACATCGTCTACGCCCTTGGCGCTGCCGCGCTTTTTGGCGCGAGTACGCCATTGGCCAAGTTGCTGGGCCTGAACCTTTCGCCGATCCTGCTGGCCGGCTTGTTGTACCTGGGCAGCGGCCTGGGCCTGACAATCGTCAGGCTTTTGCGTGACCGAGGCTGGCAGCCCAGCGGGTTGAAATCGTCGGAGTGGCCATGGCTGATCGGTGCCATCGCTTTTGGCGGCGTGCTCGGGCCGGTGGCGCTGATGTTCGGTTTGACCCTGACCTCCGGCGCCACGGCCTCGCTGATGCTCAACCTCGAATCGGTATTGACCGCCGTGCTGGCCTGGGTGGTATTCAAGGAGAACGCTGACCGACGCATCGTCGCCGGAATGCTGGCAATCGTCGCCGGTGGCTTGCTGCTGGCCTGGCCCCAGAACCCGGCGCAATCACAGGGCTGGATCGGACCGTTGGCGGTAGCGCTGGCCTGCGTGTGCTGGGCGATCGATAACAACCTGACGCGCAAGGTATCGGCTTCGGATGCGCTGTTTATTGCCGGCATCAAGGGGTTGGTCGCCGGGGTGGTGAACTGTTCTCTGGCGCTGCTGCTCGGCGCAAAACTGCCGCACATGACGGTGCTGGGGCCTACGTTGATCGTGGGTTTCCTGGGGTATGGCATCAGCCTGGTGTTGTTCGTTCTGGCACTCCGGGGCCTGGGCACTGCGCGCACTGGCGCCTACTTTTCCACGGCACCTTTCCTCGGCGCGGCAATCGCCATCCTGCTGCTGAACGAACCCGTCACGCTGACATTTTGGGCCGCTTCGCTGTTGATGGGCCTTGGGGTATGGATTCACCTCAAGGAAAGTCATGCCCATGAGCATCAACATGAGGCGCTCAAGCATGCTCATCGCCACGTGCATGACGAGCATCATCAACATGAACATTCATTCCAGTGGGACGGGACCGAACCCCACAGTCACGAACATCAACACACGCCGCTGCGCCACAGTCATCCACATTTTCCGGACATCCATCACCGACATAAGCATTAGGCAGCCCTCATGACGAATGGCCGGAATTCTCTGTCGATTTTCCGGTGGAGGCGCTGGGCGACGCGGCTTATGCTCGGCCCATGAACCTACAAAACGCTTTGCTTCCGCCCCACGCCGAGATGGTTCGCGCCATGCTCGAACGAGACACCGCCTACGAGGGGGTGTTCTTTACCGCGGTCAAAACCACCGGCATCTTCTGTCGCCCCAGTTGCACGGCGCGCAAGCCGAAACCGGAGAACGTCGAGTTCTTCGCCCATGCCGATGAGTGCATGTCCGCGGGCTATCGCGCCTGTCTGCGCTGCAAACCACTGGACGCGGCGGCCATCGCCCCAGACTGGGTGCAGCGGCTGCTCAAATCGGTGGATGCCGACCTCGAGCAGCGCTGGACCGATGCGCAGCTGCTGGCCGAAGGCATCGAACCGCTGAAACTGCGCCGCTGGTTCAAGCAGCATTTCGGCATGACCTTTCACGCCTGGCTGCGCACCCGACGCCTCGGCATGGCGTTGGGCGGGATCAAACAGGGCGACTCCATCGACAACGCGGCGTTCGACTCGGGCTACGAGTCCCTGAGCGGGTTTCGCGATGCGTTTCAAAAGTCCTTCAACATCACACCCGGCCGCGCCGCCAACAGCGAGCCGCTGCTGTTCACTCGCCTGACCACACCACTGGGGCCGATGATCGCCATGGCCGAACGACGCGGGCTGGTCCTGCTGGAGTTTCTTGATCGGCCAGCGCTGACCAAGGAAGTGGAAGCATTGCAGAATCGATACGGCTATGCCGTCGCGCCAGGACATAACGCGCATTTGCAGCAGATTGAAGCCGAACTGACGCAGTATTTCGCCGGCAAACTCACTGACTTCAAGGTTCCACTACACTTGCCTGGCAGCGATTTCGCCCGACAGGTCTGGGCCGAACTGGCGAAGATCCCGTACGGCCAGACCAGCACTTACGGCGCCATTGCGGCGCTATTGGGCAAACCCGGCGCCAGTCGCGCCGTGGGCCTGGCCAACGGACATAACCGTCTCTCGATTGTCGTGCCCTGTCACCGGGTGATCGGCACCGACGGCTCGTTGACCGGCTATGGTGGAGGACAACCGCGCAAGGCGTTCTTGCTCAGGTTGGAAAAAGCGGCGGTGCAGATCACGCAACCACTCGCATTCTGATCATTTGCAGGTTTCTCAAAAAGTCATAAGGAAGGACATTCGATGGACACGCCATTTCACCAACTGCACCACGACGGCTTGCTGATCCTCACCAATGTCGCCGATGCCGCCGGGGCGCGCATCGTGGAACAGTTGGGCTGTAAAGCCGTCGCCACCAGCAGCGCGGCAGTCGCCTGGGCTCACGGTTATCCGGACGGCAACGCCCTGCCCCTTGAGCGCCTGGTATCGACGGTCGAGTCCATCGCCCGGGTGATTTCGGTGCCGTTGACCGTGGATATCGAGGCCGGCTATTCCGATGACCTGACGCGGGTGGCCCAAGTGATTGATGCCGTCATCGCGGCCGGCGCGGTGGGGATCAACATCGAGGACGGTGCTTCCCCGCCCGAGCTGTTGGTGCGCAAGATCGAAGTCGCTCGTCAGGTGGCCGAACGTCGCGGCGTGAAGCTGTTTATCAATGCCCGCACCGATGTGTACCTCAAGAGTCTGGTGCCCGCCGAAGATCGCGTGGCCGAGACGCTCAAGCGCGCCGCGTTGTATCAGGCGGCCGGTGCCGATGGTTTGTTCGCGGCTGGCGTCACGGCTGAGTACGAGATCGCTGCGCTGTGCCAAGGCACTCCGTTGCCGTTGAACGTCCTCGGGCTCCCCGGCTTGCCATCGCCTGAAGAGCTGAAAGCCCTCGGCGTACGCCGTTTGAGTGCAGGCTCGCGCATTGCTGAGTTTCTGTATGGCGCCATGGGCGCACTGGCCAAGAGCTTTCTGGAAACAGGGACACTCGACAGCCGTGACCTGAAGGCCCTCACCTATGGTGAAGTGAACGCCCTGTTGGCGCCGTCCGGGAAAGCTTGAGCCCATGCCCGACGCCTATCTGCCCGCCACTGAGTTTCTATCGTCCATCGATGAGGACTGGCGTCGCCACATCGCCGCCGTCGGCCCTTGCCTGCATCAGCCCCATGCGGCTCGCGATCCTTATGAGTCGCTGGTGCGGGCGATTGCCTACCAGCAACTGCATGCGAAGGCCGGGGATGCGATTGTCGGTCGATTGATCGCGTTGTTTGGGACGGGTACGTTCCCGAGGCCTGAACAAGTTGTCGCGACCGGGTTCGATCAACTACGCAGTTGCGGGTTTTCCGCCAGCAAGATCGCGACCATTCAGGGCATTGCCCAAGCGGCGCTGGACGGTGTGGTGCCGGATTACGCCACAGCACTGGCCATGGAGGATGAGGCGCTGATCGAGCGGTTGATTACCTTGCGTGGGGTTGGGCGCTGGACGGTTGAGATGTTGCTGATCTACAGCCTGGAACGGCCGGATATTTTGCCCGCCGATGATTTTGGGGTGCGTGAGGGGTATCGGCGGCTCAAGGGGCTGGAGGTGCAGCCGACGCGCAAGCAGATGATTGAGATCGGGTTGGCGTGGAGTCCTTATCGGACGGTGGCTGCCTGGTATTTGTGGCGGATGACCGGCAAGTAGACCGCGTTATCGTTCTTCGCGAGCAAGCCCGCTCCCACAGGGGAATGCATTTCAAATGTGGGAGCGAGCCTGCTCGCGATGGGGCCTGCACAGCCACCGCATATCCGACGCCATCACACTCACTTATGGGCAATGACTTCCCCCAAACCCGACGCAGGTTACCCGGCGATGCGATTCTCGTACCGGTGGAGGGGCGCTGAAGGTCTAGGCTGTCTTGGGTAAGTTCCAGACCTGTCGGAGGTTCCCATGCAGCTCGAAGGTTCCTGCCATTGCGGCGCGGTGTCGTTCAGTTTGACCAGCGCCCACCCCTACCCGTATCAGCGTTGTTATTGTTCGATCTGTCGCAAGACTCAGGGCGGTGGCGGCTACGCGATCAACTTGGGTGGCGATGCCGACAGCCTTAAGGTACGCGGTCGCAAGCACATCGCGATTTATCACGCACGACTCAAGGACGAAGGTGATAAACGCGCCCACAGCAGCACCGCCGAGCGGCATTTCTGTTCGCTGTGCGGTTCAGGCTTGTGGCTGTTCAGCCCCGAATGGCCGGAGCTGATTCACCCGTTTGCCTCTGCCATCGACACCCCACTGCCGGTGCCACCGGAGCACACGCACTTGATGCTCGGTTCCAAGGCACCGTGGGTGGAAGTCGAGGCGCATCCTGGGGATCAGCAGTTCGACGTCTATCCCGAAGAATCCATCGCCGAGTGGCATGAGCGCCTGGGTTTGAGCCGCTAAGCCGGTTCACAGTCGTTGACATTTCGACGGTGCTGGCCGTGCAGTATCTGGCCAACAATGCGGCGGACAGCGGCGGATGAAGGCTTCACTGGCTGGGCAGGTGGTGTACACCTTTTGACGTTGCGGTATTGCTGATGGCCTCTTCGCGGGCAAGCCCACTCCCACAGGGGTTTGTGCCGGTCGCATAATTTGAGTACGACTCGAAAGCGTCAGGCGGCCGCTGGCACACCGCTGTGGAAACGAAACTCCACATCCGGTGACTCGATCAGCTCTTGCTCGGCGGCGCGGACCTTGTCGATCACCTGGGCGATGTCCTTGGCGTCACCGTACTGGTAGGCCAGTTTCAGGTAACCCTGGAAATGCCGGGCCTCGCTCTTCAGCAGGCCGAAATAGAACTTGCCCAGCTCTTCGTCCAGATGCGGCACCAGCGCTTCAAAACGCTCGCAGCTACGGGCTTCGATAAAGGCGCCGACCACCAGGGTGTCCACCAGTTTGACCGGCTCGTGGCTGCGCACCACTTTGCGCAGTCCCGAGGCGTAGCGCCCGGCGGACAGCTGACGCAGTTCGATCTTGCGCTTTTTCATCAGGCGCATGACCTGTTCGTGGTGCACCAGCTCTTCCCGGGCCAGACGCGACATCAGGTTGATCAGATCGACGTGAGAGTGGTACTTGGCGATCAGGCTCAACGCGGTACTGGCGGCCTTGAATTCACAGTTTTTGTGATCGATCAGCAGGGTTTCCTGATCAGCCAGCGCGGCCTGAACCCAGCCATCGGGGGTGCGGCAGCCGAGGAACTCGTGAATTTCGGGAAGGATCATGGGGCTCACGGATAAGAGGTTCAACATCGAAGGGCGCCGATTATACCGGCCTGCCGGCAGACCACCAGTCGCGACCGTTGATATACATCAAGTCCCGAATGGCCAGCCAGCAACTATAGTTGTCCAACGCAGTATTTTTTACTTCATGGAGATCCCGATCATGCAAGCCATTCGCAGCATTCTGGTGGTCCTCGAACCCGAACACTCGGAAAGCCTGGCGCTCAAACGGGCCAAGCTGATTGCCGGCGTGACCCAGGCTCATCTGCATCTGCTGGTCTGCGACCGCAAGCATGACCACAGCGGCATGTTGGGCGTGCTCAAGGCCGCGCTGATCGAGGACGGCTACAGCGTCACCACCGAGCAGGCCTGGAACGAAAGCCTGCACGAAACCATTGTCGATGTGCAGCAAGCTGAAGGCTGTGGACTGGTGATCAAGCAGCATTACCCCGACAGTCCGCTGAAAAAAGCCCTGCTGACCCCGGCGGACTGGAAACTGCTGCGTTACTGCCCGACGCCGGTGCTGCTGGTCAAAACCTCGAAACCGTGGACTGGCGGGGTCATACTGGCGGCAATCGATGTCGGTAATACCGATGCCGAACACCGCACCTTGCACGCTTGCATCGTCGATCACGGTTACGACATCGCCAGCCTGGCCAAGGCCCATTTGCATGTGGTCAGCGCCCATCCGTCACCGATGCTGTCGGCGGCCGACCCAACTCTGCAACTCAGCGAAACCATCGAGGCGCGCTATCGCGAACAGTGCAAATCGTTTCAGGCCGAGTTCGACATTGATGACGAGCACCTGCATATCGAGGAAGGTCCGGCGGATGTGTTGATTCCATTCATGGCCCACAAACTGCAGGCGGCGGTGACGGTAATCGGTACCGTGGCTCGGTCCGGGTTGTCAGGGGCGTTGATCGGGAACACGGCGGAGGTGGTGCTGGATGCGGTGGAAAGCGATGTGCTGGTGCTGAAGCCGGATACGATCATGGATCATCTGGAGGAGATCGTTACGCAACATTGAGATTTGCGGCGTCGGATAGATAGCCTTCGCGAGCAAGCCCGCTCCCACAGGGGGTTTTGTGAACGCCACAGATTTAATGTGGGAGCGGGCTTGCTCGCGAAGCTCTTAAGAATCAGCCGCCGAACGCGTCTTTGAGAAAACCCGGCGCAATGTAGCGCTGGTAATGCGCCTCGGAGAGCAAAAAGAACTCCCGATCAATGGCATCCCGCAGTTCCGGCAGGTTCCAGTCGCGAAACTCCGGCATCAGCACCATCCCGTAGGCTTCCAGGTTGTTGATGACCCGCGCGCCCCGGGCGATCAACTGGTACGCCCAGCAATATTCCGACTGATGCGGCACAAAGCGGATCTTGCGCTGCTCCAGCTGCAGGCGCAGGCGCTGGGGATCGAAAACTTCAAGCTTGCTGGCCATCACCTGGGACAGCAGCAGCTCAAGACGCAGCCACACCGCGCGTTTTTCCTCCTCGTTGTAACCATTCCAGTTGATCACTTCATGGTGGAAACGCTTGCAGCCACGGCACACCAAATCACCGTAAACAGTGGAGCAGAGGCCGACGCAGGGGGTCTTGATGGTCTGATTGGGCATAGGTTGGGAGAGCACGGGAAAGCAGAACAGGTCGGCATGTTAGCCCTTTGTCTAACATTGATCACCCCTCAAAATTCGAGGGCCAACTTACCTTTAAATTTTTTTTGCCGTAGAATCAGCCAGCCTTTTAAGGCGCCAATGTCCGTTAGAAGCTGTTTTCAAAGCGTCACGAGCACAGTCGTTCCTTCAGAGCGGTGTTGGCGAAGGGTTTTTCCAGCGGGGAAAAGCCCAACGCCAACCCTCATCAGCTCCCCGTTCTGCAGGCGTAAAACTTTGAAAGCAGCTTCTGTAAGGAATTGTCGGTAATTCTGGCTAAGCGGCCCACAACGCCACGCAGCGCATGAGTACGGCAATTTCGGGATGAGCGTCCCGGACACCCATTTGGGACCACTGATGAGGGTAATAACTGTGCTTGAAGCCTACCGCAAACATATCGAAGAGCGTGCAGCACTGGGTATCGTTCCCCAGCCGCTAAACGCCGAACAAACTGCAGGCCTGGTCGAGCTGCTGAAGAATCCCCCGGCTGGCGAAGAAGCTTTCCTCGTTGACCTGATCACCAATCGCATTCCGCCAGGTGTGGACGAAGCAGCCTATGTAAAGGCCGGTTTCCTGTCTGCCCTCGCCAAAGGCGAAGCAAAATCCCCTCTGATCGACAAGAAACGCGCGGTTGAACTGCTCGGCACCATGCAGGGCGGCTACAACATCGTGACGCTGGTCAATCTGCTGGACGACGCCGAACTGGCGCCAGTCGCTGCCGAAGAACTCAAGCACACCCTGCTGATGTTCGATGCTTTCCACGATGTCGCTGAAAAAGCCAAGAACGGCAACGTTCACGCTAAAGGCGTGCTGCAATCCTGGGCTGACGGCGAGTGGTTCAAAAACCGCCCTGTCCTGGCCGACAAGATCAGCCTGCGCGTGTTCAAGGTCACCGGCGAAACCAACACCGACGACCTGTCCCCTGCTCCAGACGCCTGGTCCCGCCCGGACATCCCGCTGCACGCCCTCGCCATGCTGAAAATGGCCCGTGAAGGCATCGTGCCTGACGCCCAGGGCGTCACCGGTCCGATGAAGCAGATCGAAGAAATGCGCGGTCAAGGCTTCCCGATCGCCTACGTCGGTGACGTGGTCGGTACCGGTTCTTCGCGTAAATCCGCCACCAACTCGGTGCTGTGGTTCTTCGGCGACGACGTTCCTTTCGTACCGAACAAGCGTGCCGGCGGTTTCTGCTTCGGCAGCAAAATCGCTCCGATCTTCTACAACACCATGGAAGATGCTGGCGCACTGCCAATCGAATTCGACGTCACCAACATGCACATGGGCGACGTGATCGACCTGTACCCGCATGCTGGCAAAGTCTGCAAGCACGGCACTGACGAAGTCCTGACCACCTTCGAAATGAAGACCCCGGTGCTGTTGGACGAAGTTCGTGCCGGCGGACGTATCCCGCTGATCATCGGTCGCGGCCTGACCGACAAGGCCCGTGCCGAATTGGGCCTGGGCCCTACCGACCTGTTCAAACTGCCTGAAGCACCTGTCGACACCGGCAAAGGCTTCACCCTGGCGCAGAAAATGGTCGGCAAGGCGTGCGGTCTGCCAGAAGGCAAAGGCGTTCGTCCTGGCACCTACTGCGAACCGAAAATGACCACCGTGGGTTCTCAGGACACCACCGGTCCGATGACCCGTGACGAACTGAAAGACCTGGCGTGCCTGGGCTTCTCGACCGATCTGGTGATGCAGTCCTTCTGCCACACCGCGGCTTACCCTAAGCCGATCGACGTGACCACCCACCACACCCTGCCAGACTTCATCATGACCCGCGGCGGCGTTTCCCTGCGTCCGGGCGACGGCATCATCCACAGCTGGCTGAACCGTATGCTGCTGCCGGACACCGTCGGTACTGGTGGTGACTCGCACACCCGTTTCCCGATGGGCATTTCGTTCCCGGCCGGTTCCGGTCTGGTAGCGTTTGCCGCAGCCACTGGCGTTATGCCGCTGGACATGCCGGAATCGATCCTGGTGCGCTTCAAAGGCAAAATGCAACCGGGCGTCACCCTGCGTGACCTGGTTCACGCCATTCCTTACTTCGCGATTCAGGCTGGCCTGCTGACTGTCGAGAAGAAAGGCAAGAAGAACGCCTTCTCCGGCCGCATCCTGGAAATCGAAGGCCTGGACAACCTGAGCATCGAGCAAGCGTTCGAGCTGTCCGACGCCTCGGCCGAACGTTCGGCTGCCGGTTGCACCATCAAGCTGTCGAAAGAGTCGATCACCGAGTACCTGAGCTCCAACGTCACCCTGCTGCGCTGGATGATCGGCGAAGGCTACGGCGATGCGCGCACCCTGGAACGTCGTGCTCAAGCGATGGAAGCCTGGATCGCCAACCCTGAGTTGATGGTTGCCGATGCTGACGCCGAATACGCTGAAATCATCGAAATCGACCTGGCCGACATCAAAGAGCCTGTGCTCTGCGCGCCGAACGATCCGGACGACGCCCGTCTGCTGTCCAGCGTTGCTGGCGAGAAGATCGACGAAGTGTTCATCGGTTCGTGCATGACCAACATCGGTCACTTCCGCGCTGCCGGCAAGTTGCTGGATCAGGTCAAAGGTCAGCTGCCAACCCGTCTGTGGCTGTCGCCGCCGACCAAAATGGACGCTCACCAGCTGACCGAAGAAGGCTACTACGGCATCTACGGCAAGGCCGGCGCGCGCATGGAAATGCCGGGCTGCTCGCTGTGCATGGGTAACCAGGCACGTGTAGAGCCGAACTCGACTGTGGTGTCGACGTCGACCCGTAACTTCCCGAACCGTCTGGGTGACGGCGCGAACGTCTACCTGGCTTCGGCCGAGCTGGCGTCTGTTGCTTCCATCCTGGGTCGCCTGCCGACCGTCGAGGAGTACATGGAATACGCTGGCAAGATCGACAGCATGGCGGCTGATGTTTACCGCTACCTGTCCTTCGACCAGATCGCCGAGTTCCGTGAAGCTGCTGCGAACGCCAACATCCCGGTCGTTCAAGCCTAACGCTGCAACGCAATAAAAAACGCCGCCCATCGTGAGATGAGCGGCGTTTTTTTATGCCTGCATGAAGACCAAATGTGGGAGCGGCGGTGCGACGATTCGACTTGCTCGCGAATACAGTGTGTCATTCGATGGTCATGTTGACTGACACACCGTATTCGCGAGCAAGCCCGCTCCCACAGGTTATGCGGATGACTTGAGTGCTTGTTGCACTGCAACGTCGACACTCAAATCACTGAAGATCACCTGTGCTCGCTCCTGCGCCGGCAACTTCGACAGTACGGCCTGAGCCTGATTCTTGAGCCGCGCCAAAATCAGCTGTTTGTCCTCAGCCCGTACCTGCAAAAAGAACGCCTCCAGCGCCTCGATGCTGGTGCCATCCAGGTCAGGCGTCTCTTCCAGACTGAGAATAATCGTATGAACCGGCGTTAACGCGTGGCGGGCCAGATGCAATGCACCGCCGAGAATGCGCTCCACGTTCGCGAAAAATAACGCTTCGCTCGGCCTGACGATCAGCACACCGGGGATCTCGCGGGCCTGAGGGTGGCGCTGCAGATCGACAAAATCATGACCGCTGCCTATCCGCCCCAGCACCTGAATATCCGCCGATGACATTTGTTTCAACATCAGCACCACACTGATCACCACCGCCACCAACAGACCGTCCAGTACCCCCAACACCAGCACCGCCGCCACGGCACAGATCACCAGCAGACGGTCACGGCGCCAAATGAAATAACGGCCCAAGGGCTGCAGGCTCAAGCCACGCCCCAATGCGTAAATGACAATGGCCGCCAGCACCGGCTCGGGGGTCAGGGCGATCCAGGGCAACACCGTCAAGACGATGAGCAACACCACCCCCGCCGCTACCGCACCCGCCAGACGCGAGCTGGCACCCGCCGCCTCATTGGCCGCGGTCGCCGAGTAACCGGCGCCAGCCGGCATGCCATGAAACAGGCCCGACAGCAGATTGGCCGCGCCGAGTGCCAGCAGATCGCGATTTGAGGACACACGGTCGCCGTGCTTTAGCGCGAACGAGGTGATCGATCCGTAAGACTCGGCATACAAAATCATCAACATGGCGAACGCCAATTCGCCCAGGCGCAGCCAGTCGGTAAACGGCAGCACGGGAAGACGAGGGACTTCCAGGCTCAGATCAATCACGCCGATCAGTTTCACCCCGTAGGCTGGCAAGTCCAGCCATTGGCCCGCCGCGATGCCGAGCGCCACCACCAGCAAACCTCCCGGCAAACGCCTGACCCGCGCGCACAGCCACAGCACCAGCAAGGACACCGCCGCCACGAGGGCGCCGACCCGGTTCCACTGCGGTAATTGCTCAAACAGCTGCGGCAGGAAACGGATCAGGTTGCCATTGCTAACGTGCACATCGACGATGCTCGCTACTTGCTTGAGGATGATCGTCACTGCCAGGCCGAAGGCAAAGCCTCGCAGCACCGGTTTGGCAATAAACGACGTCACGCTGCCGAGTTTGAACAACCCGGCCAGCAGGAAAAATCCGCCCGTCACCAGCACCAGACCGATCGCCAGGGTCATGCGCAGGCCCGAGTCACCATTGGCCAACGTGGCTGTGGCGGCGGCGAGTACCGCTGCCGAAGACGACGTAGCAGAAACGATGGCAAAGCGACTGGTACCGAACAGCCCGTAGCACAGCAGACCAGCAAATAACGCAATGACACCCGCCTGTGGCGGCAACGCGGCAATGCTTGAATAGGCGACCGCCTCGGGCAACAACAACCCGGCAATCGACAACCCGGCCACAACGTCCAGCCAGCGGTTTGGCCTGTCGGCACGGGGTTGCGCCGATGCGCCGTGAGCACCTGCCATAAAGCGTCTCCAGAGAAAGGGGCAATCCTGCGGCAACCGGTCTACGACGCGCTGATGCAGCCGCAAGCTTAGCCGCTAATCCCAGGGGACGTGTGCGCTGGATCAGGGGCGTGCGTTCTCCAACGCAAAAAAAACGCCGTCCATCGTGAGATGAGCGGCGTTTTTCATGCCTGCAAGATTTGCACTACCCCCCTGTGGGAGCGGGCTTGCTCGCGAAGGCGGTGTGTCAGCCAGCAGTTAGGTGACTGACACACCGCCTTCGCGAGCAAGTCGAATCGTCGCACCGCCGCTCCCACAGGGTTATTGCGTGTCAGCCAGTGGTTGGCTGGCCTGTGATTCAAGCACTCAGCGAATAGATCAACGCCGAAATTGCCACCAGGCCCACCGCCGTCACGAAGACGTTGGAAGCCTGACCGCGATAACGCGCCATGGCCGGAACCTTGCGGATCGCGTACATCGGCATCAGGAACAGGATCGCGGCGATGATCGGGCCACCGAGGGTTTCGATCATCCCCAGAATGCTCGGGTTCAGCGTAGCAACGATCCAGCAGACCACCAGCATGAAGGCGGCAGTCATGCGATCCAGGGTCTTCGGTGCCGGGCGCTTGCCACTCTTCACGATCAGACCTTTAAGACCTTCGCTAGCGCCGATGTAGTGGCCCAGGAACGACTTGGAAATGGCCACGAACGCAATCAACGGCGCCGCGAAGGCGATGGTCGGGTTGCTGAAGTGGTTGGCCAGGTACGACAGGATCGACAGGTTCTGCGCCTTGGCTTCCGCCAGTTGTGCGGGCGACAGAGTCAGCACGCAACTGAACACGAAGAACAACACCATCACCACCATCAAGAGATGGGCCCGGGACAGGATCTGCGAGCTGCGCTCTTCGGCGTGATCGCCGTAACGACGTTTCTGGTCCACCGCGAACGCCGAGATGATCGGCGAGTGGTTGAACGAGAACACCATCACCGGAATCGCCAGCCACAGCGTGTGCAGCAGTGCCGACGGTTCTGGCAGCGTCGATGCGGTGGCGAGGATGCCGCCGTTCCAGTGGGGAATCAGGAACACCGCGAGGAACAGCAGCGCAACAATGAACGGATAAACCATCAGGCTCATGGCCTTGACGATCGCCTGCTCGCCGCAACGTACCACCGCCAACAGGCCGAGGATCAGCACGAGCGACAGCACGGCGCGCGGTGGCGGCATGATATGCAGTTGATGCTCGAGGAAACTGCCCACGGTGTTGGTCAGGGCCACGCTATAGATCAGCAGGATCGGGAAGATCGCGAAGAAGTACAGCAAGGTGATCAGCGCGCCAGCCTTGATCCCGAAGTGCTCTTCCACCACTTCAGTGATGTCCGCGCCTTCGCGTCCGGACAACACAAAACGGGTCAGGCCACGGTGTGCGTAAAACGTCATGGGGAACGCCAACACCGCCAGGACCAGCAACGGCCAGAAGCCGCCCAGACCCGCGTTGATCGGCAAAAACAGCGTGCCAGCCCCGATGGCCGTGCCAAACAGGCCCAGCATCCAGGTGGTGTCATGGCGATTCCAGCTCTCAAGCGTCGCTGGTGTCGCCGATACATAGCGTTCGTCGACGCTATTGGCCTGATCATTCATCCGGTGGGATCTCCGCATTCCGGTCAGTTGCTACCCGGTCAGGACGAGTCGGAAAAATCCGACAGGCAGCGCCCTGGCCGAAACAGGGGCGCGATTGTCCGGGATTAATGAGCAGAAGCAAAGACTTAGCTGAGGAGTGGTTGTGCGGATCAGATCCATTGGCACACTTTATTAAATAGATGTTTTAAAAAATCTATTCAATAAAAGATTGCCGTCATGTAATTTCGATGCTCACTGCTGACCGTCAGCCCTTACTTGCGGAGCCCTCTCATGCCACTCGTTCGCGTCGACATCAAGAAGCATCAAGACCCGACTTACGCCAAACGTGTCGGGCAATTGATCTACGCCGCCATGCACAGCGCCATTGGCGTGCCGCAGAACGATAACTTCCAGATTCTTGCCGAGCACGACGAACAGCATTTCATTTTTGATCCCGGCTACCTGGGCATCAATCGCACCGACAATCTGGTGGTGATTCAGATCACCTTGAGTGAAGGCCGCACCATCGAGCAAAAGAAACTCCTCTACAAAACCATCGCCGAGAGCCTTAACGCGGAACTGGCGGTGCGCCTGGAAGATGTATTCATCAATCTGGTGGAGGTAAAGAAAGAGAACTGGTCGTTTGGCAATGGCATAGCCCAGTACGCCAGCTGATTTCTACCTTTTATATAGCTGTGAGCCGCCAATGCCCCGAGTCTCCCGCAAACAAGCCGAACTCAACCGCGAGATCATCGTCGAGGCCGCCACCCGTCTGTTTCGCGAACGCGGCCTGCACGGGATCAGTGTCGTCGATGTGATGGCCGCGGCCGGCCTCACCCATGGCGGGTTCTATGGCCACTTCGAATCCAGGGAAGCGCTGGCAAAAGAAGCGTGCAGCCGGGCGTTCACCCAATCGATGGAACGCTGGAAGCAGAAAATAGAAGACAACGACGACAGCCTCTCGGCCCGCGAGAGCATCATCGCGCCCTACCTGTCCGCGGCCAATCGCGATAATCCGGGCGAAAGCTGCCCGGTGACCGCGTTTGCCGGCGACATGTGCCATGAAACCGCTGAAAGCGGATTGCACCAGACCTACACCCAAGGACTGGAGGCATTGTTGCAGATGCTGACACCGCTGATGGGCGCGGATCAGCCCGACACCAATCGGCAAAAAGCGTTGGTGGACTATTCGCTGATGGTCGGCGCCCTGACCCTGGCCCGCGCCACCCGGGGTGACGCCTTGTCCGATGAAATTCTCGACGCAGCCCGGACATTTCTCACCTCGGACACGGCCGTTGACACAGCCGCGACGCCGCAACGCTGAACGGTGCCTTCGCAAAGGTGTTGAACACCGTGGATATGTAAGCGCTGCGGAAACGCTCCTACACTGAGGTCGAAGGCCATAAGCCTGCTATCGTTGGTAGATGCCAAACCGTCGCGGAATCAGCCATTTGAAGCAACGTTTTCAAGCCACTTTCGAGCCCCGACTTTCCGATGTCCACAGGAGCCCAGCATGCCTGCAACCGTTCTGGTACTGGTTGAAACCATCAATGAGTACCTGCCGATTCTCGAACATCAGGGGTTTCACCTGATTCTGGCTCCGACACCCGCCGAGCGCGCCGACGCCATCACACGGCATGGCGCCCGGATCGATGCGGTGCTGACCCGCGGCCCATTGGGCCTGTATGCCGACGAAATCACCGCCCTGCCCAATCTCAAGATCATCTGCGTGATCGGCGCGGGCTACGAACACGTCGACCTGCAAGCTGCCGCCAACCGGGGCATTACCGTCACCAATGGCGCCGGCGTCAATGCCTCTTCAGTCGCCGACCATGCCATGGCGATGCTGCTGTCGCTGGTGCGTGACATTCCCCGTTGCGATGCCGCCGTGCGCCGGGGTGAGTGGCCGAAAATCATGCGCCCTTCCCTCGCCGGCAAACACCTGGGTGTCCTGGGGCTCGGTGCGGTCGGCATGGCCATCGCCAAACGCGCCGCCCACGGCTTCGACATGACGATCAGTTACCACAACCGCCAGCATCGCAGCGATGTGCCGTACAGCTTCCGCTCGACGCCCACCGAACTGGCACGGGAATCAGACTTTTTGGTTGTCGCCACCCCCGGCGGGCTGGGCACCAAACACCTGATCAACCGACAGGTACTTGACGCTTTGGGTCCCCAGGGCTTCATCGTCAACATCGCCCGAGCCAGCGTGATCGTCACCGCCGACCTGATCAGCTCGCTTGAGCAGCGACGCATTGCCGGCGCCGCACTGGATGTGTTCGATGCCGAACCTCATGTGCCAGACGCACTCAAGGCGTTGACCAACGTGATCCTGACGCCCCATGTCGCGGGGCTGTCCCCGGAGGCAACGCAAGGGACTGTTGAACTGGTCGGGAAAAACCTGGTGGCGTTCTTTTCCGGTCAGCAGGTGTTGACGCCCATTGCCTTGCCCACACCGATCATGGCCATGCCAATTCGCTGATCAAAGGACGCCCAACAGCGTCCACAGGCGCCGGGATTCGGCATCGGCCGAGATCAGTTCGCCCAACAGTTCGCTTAGAGGTTTGTTGCCCCACTCCACCCCGCGCTTGATCAAGTACGGGACAGGGCTGTGGGGTTCGGTGCGCGCCAGGTACTCGGCAATCAATAGCAATTGTCGATACGCCTCGTCGCGACTCGCCGGCTCGCGAAACACCTGAGGCGCCGATGTCGCTTGCGGCAAATCGACAGGTCCGGACGCCGCCACGGGTGGCGCCCCGACAGGTACCTCGGTTGACTGTCGTGGGTGCATGGCAATGAACTCCTGGACCAGCGTCAATAGCGCCTCGATCACGTCCTGCAAGGCTTTGAAGCCCGGGGCCTGAGTGCCGAGATAGGCATCACTCCAGCCTTCCAGCCGTTGCAGATGTTGCAGGCTCATCAGCAGACAGCCCTGGCTGTGCAACCAGAATGACAGGGGCGTTGCACGAATCTGTTCGGTAAGTTTTTTCTGTTCGCTGCGCGCAGTTTCCGCCGAGGCTTTCGCCGCCTTGCTGTCATTGACCAGCACCTGTTGCACCTGCAAACGCCGCCAGGCATCCAGACACAAGCCATCGAATTCGCTGTTACGCGGATCGAGCAACGGCACTCGGGTCAGTAACACTTCACTGTAGCGCCGGGACAGCCATTCAAGCGGTATTACCCGCCATGACTGATCACCGTCCTCAGCCTGAGGATGAAGATGCTCGGGATAGCGTTCGCATAACCCGGCAACCAGCGCGAGACTGCCCGGTAACCCTTCCAGCCCGTCCTGATGCAACCAGGCCTCGCCGAGCCAGGCGCTGAGCATCAGGTCCTTGCTGCGTTCCAGCAGCAAGGTCGTGGTCAGTTTTTCCAGTTCCGGCCATTGCGCCCGTTTGATCGACGACTGCCAGACGCCCGTCGGCAGGCTCGTGTCGTCCTCGCGGCGCAGTTCACGCGCCTGGTCGAATTCACGTTCATAGCGCAAATCCTGACCGCAAGGTGCCTCCTCGCTGATCGGCTCTAGCAACCGGACAATCAGTTCCGGTAACGGTTTTGAAGGCAGGCTCACAGTCCCTCCTCATTGTTCACCAGATTCGCGGTCGCCCCTGTCACCATGAACGGCGAACGCGGCGCTCGGGTGGGCAGCGGCTGAATGGATAGCGGCAGCTTCGAGCCCTGGGTCATCAGCGACAGGCGAACAAACATCAGGGTCTGCTCAGCAGTGGCGGTCTGCGCCGTTACCGGCAAGCGCAACGTCAGCGGAAAATCGGTGTAATCCATATTCGGCTGGCGCTGCACCGACTGGTGCGAACGGATCAATCGCAGCAATGACCACGGACCGCCGTACTCCCAACCGGCTTCAAGATCGCGCACGACCAGGCTTGGCTGCAACGGATCGTTGGCCGGGCGCTGGTAGCCGTTTCTGGCCCAGCGCAAGGTCAGCCGGACGGGTTGGCCGACCATCCAGCGCAGGTTCGGCTGGGCCTCGCCGGGGTAGCTGATCTGTTGATTGCCGGCATCCAGCCCCCAGGCAATCACTTGATCGGCACCGCGCTCCTCCTCTCGATCGGTGCGCCAGCGCACGTCCATTTCAACGCCGAGGATGCCGCTCTTGTCCCGCACAAATAGCGGGCTCAGCCAGGTACTGGCCTGCTTCAAACGGTTGAGAAAATCCTCGGCGGCCAGGCGCTCCGGCGTCTGACTGAGCTGCAATCCGGCCTGGGCCACGGGCAAACGCTTGTCGATCAGTTCGAGGAAATGCTGAACCCGCGCAGGGTCCGCGTCGGAAGCCTGAATACCCTTGGCAAACGGAAAGCGCTCGGCCAGGTACTGGTTGAAATAGTTGGCCACATCGTTCCACGCCGCCGATGCCTGCCGCTGTTGCAGGTACTGACAGCGTTGCATGGCGCTTTGCTGCAGTTCCAGGGCGCGCATGGCCAACGTCCCGCGCCCGCCGGACAGGCTGACGGTTTGCAGCACCTGGACGCAGGACGTGGCATCCATTTCGATGAAGTCGCGGCTCACCAACTGCTCGATCTGGGCCGGCGAACTGGCGGGGTTCTGGTCCTTGTACTTGAGCAGTTCATCGTTGAGCGCGCTGAATTGTGTCACCCGCTCGTAATCCAGCGCCGAGAGATTCTGCTGCTGGGTTTTCAACCACTCCAGCGCCGAGGTGCGCCGTTCGGTGATGCCCAGCATGGTATTGAATTGCTGTTTGAGACTCAGCTTCAAATCCTGCACATCGCTGGCGCCATACAGTTGCAGACCGAGGTTTTTAGAGCCGTCCCACTGGCTGATTTCAGTGCGCTCGCTGAAGAGTGGCTGGGCGACGATTTCACCCAGGCCGTCGACCACCTGGTTCAGTGCGCGTCGGTTCAAGGCGCTTTGCAAACGCGTCGCCAGGTCGCTGCGGCGTAACTCGACAAAGGCTTTCTGCAAGGCCACCGCCTGAGGCGCCTGTACATTGAACACCCCGTCGGCAGGAGACTGGTCATTGTGCTCCTTGAGGCTCAACCACATGGCCTTGGCCGCCGCGCCTTCGGCGGCTTGCAACAATGCACCGCGATAATCCGGCGGGATACGCGGGAGTTCTTCGGCGGCGTAACGCTTGTAACTGGCGAAATAGTTCAGCGCGCCGTTGAGGTCATCGCCATCGACATTCTGGCCCTGCATGTCGCTGGCATCCGACTGATCCGCACGCAAGGCAATGGCCACGAAGTCGCGTTTGAACAGGGCCTGCACCGCGTTGTTCAACTGGCTGACATGCTCTTGTAACGTCAGTTGTCCGCTACCTTGTTGCACCAGCAAGTTGCCTCTGGTCCCTGCCTGAGCGATCCACTGATCGCGAAAACTCTGCTGCAACTTCGACGCTTGCTGATCCAGTTGTTGTTCGACCTGCGGACCGAGCAAGATGCTCTGGCGCACCTTGTCCATCATCTCGCGATAGCCAGGTACCAGATCCTGGCCTTTGCCGCGGCTCCATGCCGAGTTGGTCAGGCCGATCAGCGCTTGCAGGTCGTCGATCAGCGCCCGCAGGTCCTCAAGCTCAGTCAGGGAATTGCCACTGCCGACCTCGAGCCGCTCCAGGTGCAACTTGAGATAACCGGCCTGGCGCACGAAGTTGTCCGCGAGAAAGTACTGGTCAAGCCAGCGTTCCATGAGCCCGGAAAAGTTTTCCTCTATCGTCGCGCGCTCCATGGCCAGGTCCAGCGGTTTGAAGTCGCCGCCATCGGTATCGAGCAACACCCGGTTGTAAAAACCGGCATGGCGCAACGTGCCGACATTGAGGTTCAGGGACAACGCGTTGTTGCTCAACAATGCCAGGTCTTCAAGCGGCGCCTTGGGGTTGTTCAGCGCCTGATTGAACCATTGATTCTGTTGCTCAAGACGTACCGCGCGCGCCACCAGATCTTTGGCCTTGGCATAGTTCTGCCATTGGGCCGGGTCTTCGCTTTCGACGTTGCCACGTCGCTCCGTATTGCGGATGGCCTTGAGTTGCACCAGTTCCGCGTTCAGCAGGCTGTGCAACGGCTGCAACAAATGGCTCTGGGCGGTCAAGCGCAGTTGATTCTCCAGTTGCATGTCCAGGGATGAGAACCAGGAGGTGGGAAACACCACGCGAGTAAAACTCCACTGCGGGGCCTTCTCCAGAACTCGCCAGAAACCCTGGACGTTGCGCCGGGTCGACTCCAGTCGATGAGACTCATCCGTAACCGCCACGTAATTCTTCTGCGCGCCTTGCAGCAGGCGCGACAGTTCATGAGCCTCCTTGACCGAGTCCTGCCAGACCCACAGCATGCTCACGGCCCAGACCACACCGACCACCAGCGCCACCGCACCGGTCAATCGCTGCCAACGCTGACGCAGGCGCAACAGTCGGGGCACGACCTGGGCCACCCCCCGTTCGGCGACCACACGCCGTTGCCACAATTGCCGGGCAAACGTACTTTGCTGCAACCCGGTGTCGTAGGCCGAAAATCCGTTGAGTGTGTCCTGCGCCGGCTGGTTGGCGGTGAAATAAACCCCTCGAAAACGCGGCGCCTCACCTTGGGCATTGCCCTGAAAAACCGGTTCCAGCAGGGTTTGCAGGTTGCGCCTCAAGGCTTCAAGACGTTCCGGCAAACCAAATAGCTCGCCACTCAAATGGCCGGACAAGGCACCGATTTCGATGATTGACTCCGATAAGGCGCGGTTAACCTGATCCAGCGCCTGATCACTCCATTGCGCTTGCCAGGTCGCATCGGGGCCATGGGGTGAGGACCAGCCCAACACCTGCTCGCGGGTTTCGACCGGCAGTGCTGTGATCAACTCTTGAAAAACCGGCAGCTCTTCCATGCCGGTAATGACCACGTACACCGGCAGGCTCAGGCCGAACCGTTGCAATAGATCGATGAACCGTCGGCGAGCCGCCAGGCCCAGGGTCGCGGCCTGTTCGGTATTGCCCAGGCGACTGACCGGCACGGTCCAGATCACCCCGTCCAGTGGCCGTCTGCTACGCAAGCGCAAGATCAACCCCAGCAAGCGCCACCAGCCGCCCCGTTGCAGGTTCATGCCTTCATCCGGCAAAAACAGCGCCTGTGGCACCACCAATACCGCGCCTTCGGAGTCCGACCACCAGCGCCCGAACCAGGCCGGTTTGTCCGTCGGTTGCAGGTGCCACTGACTGCATAACTGTGTGCCTTGGGTTTCGTTGCCGAGCATCAGCAACCATGGAATCTGGTAGCGGTCCTGAGCGCCCTGCTCCTGCTCCATGTGCCGCACCGAGGCATAAAAACTGCGGATCGCCGCTCCGCTCTGGGTGCGCAACCACCAGACCGCCACCCCGATAATGCTCAGCACCAATAGCACGGCGATGACCAGGCCGATAATCTCCAGGGTGCTCATGAGTCTTGCTCCGAGGTGGCAACCGAATCGGTCATCTGCAAAACCGGTTCGAGCTCCTGGCGAATATCCCGCCAGAACAACTGGCCGAGTCCGGTCAGCAACAGGATCATGGCGAGTATCCCCAGGCCCAGGCGAAAGCCATCGGGCAACGACTGACGCACGGGCAACTGCACCGGCGGCACGGCCGAAGGTTGCGCGAGCCTGGCGCTGACATCGACATAATCCGCTTCGTGCTGCCAGGCAAAGGTGAACAGCGCCAGGCGTAATTTTTCATGTTGAGCCTGACTCTGCTCGCCCCGCAGCCGCCCCTCAAACCCTAATACCAGGCACTGCAAATAGACATTGGCGAGGTCGCGGGTGGTGGGAATCTGCTCGTCCAGCAACGTCTTGATGGCCAACGGCAGCCTCTCACCGGCCTGCCGGCTGGCGTACATCCTCGACTCCAGGGGTTTTTCCTGCCAGGCGGACTGGCCCGGCCACGGGGTAAACAACAGGGTTTCATCGATCAGCGCGACAAAGGCATAGACCAGCGCCTTGACCTGTTCGGTCGCGGCATCGCCGACCCGAGCGAATGCCGTTCGCCACAGCCGCTGGGAAATTTGCGTAGACAGTTCGACCACGGCCTCCACCAGCGCCTCGTCGTCATTGTCCTTGGGTAACTGGTTCCATTCCTCGGACCATTGCAGCCAGGCCTCGCGAAAGGCACTGCTCAGCGGTGCTTCGTGGAGGCCCCGTGTACCCGTCCCGGCATTCCCCTCAGACATATGACGCCCCTTCCTTGATCAAGCACTTTCGCTCGCCTGGGTCACAAACAACACCACTTGCCATGGGCTGCTCGCCGGTTTTGAGGCCGGCGCGACAATCAGCAACGGCAACTGCCCGTCGAACCATTGGCCTTCGGCCGTCACCACAAACAACCGCGTATCGTCGCCGACGCTGTAGGCCACTTGCTCGTTACGGTTCATGGCCTGATGGGACAAGCCGCTCATGCGCTGGCGGCTGAGCAACGGGATGTGCGGCTGCGACGCGATGATCGCGCCGCTCAGCCATTCGCTGGCGGCTTGCTCGCCCACACCGTTGGGCATGCGCAAACCGATAACCAGGCGCTGGCTTGGCTGATCGTCGGGCAGTTGAATCGAGAAGCTCTGTTCACTGCGCGAAAACGGCAGGCTGCGATAGCCGGCGCGAATCAATTCGAGGGTTTTCTCCAGCCAGTCGAGGACCGCTTCATAGCCGCGTTGCAGCTCCAGAAAATCCAGCGGTGCAAACGGCGGCACTCCGGCCAACGGGTCCAATGCAGACCAGGCGCCAGCCAGTCCGAGCAACAGGCCATACAGGGTTTGCGGGTTGGCTTGACGGCTGCTCAACGCGCCTTCGACTTCCGGCAGCCGGGCCCAGAGTGCGGTCAACTGGCGACGAATTTCCATCGCGTCGTCCTGATTGCCGGCCTGCTGCGCCTGACGCAAACGCCCGGCGAGGAACATGCATTTCTCCCGCGCCCGGGCACACAAACCGGCCACCCGACGGCCGATGACGGACTCCGGCAACAGGCTGGGGGTGGGTGGTGTGTAAGGCAACGGGATAAAACCGCCACCCTCCTTGCGGATTTTCAGCAGCGGCAGGCAGATGGAGTCGGCCTTGTTCAACTGCGTGCACAACCGCGGATTCGGACGCCACACGGTGATCGATTCGGGGGACTCGCCGCTGGTTAAATCCGGCAACGCATCGCCGACCACTGATTGCAGTCGGCCCTTGAGCGGCAGCAACTGCCCGGCACGCCACAACGGACTGACCGCCAGAAAAACCGTCACCGTGGCGTCGTCGGTGGCGTTGATGGTTTCGCTGACGTCGAGCTCCAGTGTCGGCCCCACACCGGCTTGCAGATTGACCGGCAAACCGTCGGGCATTGTCCCTTGCAGATGGAGCAACCGCACCAGCCCGGCACTCAGTGCGCCGGGGTCGATTTCGACCCGACTCACGCCCCAGAACCATGGATTACACGCCTGGGCAAAATGCGCCACCAGCGCCTCGGCCCGTAACCCTTGTAACTGAAAATGCTGGGGCAATAACTGCATGCCCTCGTGCCAGCAAACTGCGTCAGGTAACAGGCTCATACGATTCCTTTCGACGTCGAAGTGTCGCCGCGCACATGGGCGTTTTTGCGATGCATTCAGTTCGGGCTGTCGCCAGCCAACGTCATCTCGCGACTGTCGAACTTGAGCCAGACATTGCTCTGGTCATCCAGCCGCAACCGGTGTGCTCCGGGAGTGTTATAGCTGGCGAAGACCAAAAGTCCAGCCGCCCGCTTGCCCCCCAGCGGGAAGGGTTGTTTATCGATGAATTGACCGGGGACCAGCTCAAGCCCCCAGACCGTCATCAGCTGCCGGTAGTCGCGTTGATACTGCTCACGCTCGGAGAACCACTGCCGCGCGGTGATGCCCGACAGTTGTTTGAGCAAATCCTTGTCGTTCACCGCAATAAAATCCACGGCAATCGGGGTGTCGTCGTTGGCCTTCGGAGCAACGTCGAGGGTCAGGTTGTCGAGGTCCACACGAGGTCCGAACAACGAACAGCTGGTGAGGGTCAGGAACAAGACCAAAGCAAAAAAACGTGCAGGCAAAATGAATGTTCCTTTTCTCGAGACAGTCCAAAAATGTTTTCGCTTGCTTTTTTATAGACCTGTTCTAGCTTCTTGGGTAGTTCGGCCCACACGGCGAACGTGGAAGGTTTGTCAAAGGAACGACAGGTCCATCTGCCACCCTTTCTAACCTACGGTCCAGCAAGGGAAAGCGATGAACGGGCCTCCCGATGCATTGCGCCCGCTCATGCATCGGAGTCAGCCAACATGGCAGAAAGTACTCAGCACAAGCTCGACAGGGTCCGCCCGCCCAGGGTGCAAATCACTTACGACGTCGAAATCGGCAACGCCATCGAGAAAAAAGAGCTGCCGTTGGTCGTCGGCATTCTCGCCGACCTTTCCGGCAAGCCCCTCGAGCCACTCGCGAAACTGAATGAACGGCGCTTCACCGAAATCGACCGCGACAACTTCAACGAAGTGCTCGCCTCGATCGCGCCCCGCGCCACCTTGCAGGTCACCAACACCCTCAGCGGCGACGACAGCAAGCTCAACATCGAGCTCAACTTCAAACACATCGACGACTTCGACCCGGTCAAGGTGGTCGAGCAAGTGACCCCGCTACGGCGCCTGTTCGAAGCCCGCCAGCGTCTGCGTGACCTGCTGACCAAGCTCGATGGCAACGATGACCTGGACAAGCTGTTGCGCGATGTCATCGCCAATACCGAGGGCCTGCAAGAGATCAAATCTGCGCGTCCGGAAACCGCTGCCGCTGCTCCCGCAGGCGACACCGAAGCCCCGGCAGAACCGCAAGCCTGATCACTCATTCACTTAGGGAGATGTCGCCATGCCCGCTTCAGCCGCCGCCAAAACCAGTGAAAGCACCACAGAAAGTCTGTCCCTGCTGGACCGCATCATCGCCGAAGGCCGCATGGCCCATGACGACAGCCAACAGGATTACGCCCGCGACATGCTCGCGGAATTCGCCACCCAGGTTCTCGACGAAGGCATGGCCATCGACAAGGACACCGTGGCGATGATCAACGACCGTATCAGCCAGATCGACGAGCTGATCAGCGCCCAGCTCAACGAGGTGTTGCACCATCCAGACCTGCAAAAACTCGAGGCCTCCTGGCGTGGCCTGCACCTGCTGGTGCAGAACACCGAAACCAGTTCCCGGCTGAAGCTGCGCCTGCTCAACGTGACTCAGAAAGAGCTGCAAAACGATCTGGAAAAAGCCGTCGAGTTCGATCAGAGCGCGCTGTTCAAAAAAATCTACGAAGAAGAATATGGCACCTTCGGTGGCCACCCGTTCAGCTTGCTGGTGGGTGATTACACCTTTGGCCGGCACCCGCAGGACATCGGCCTGCTGGAAAAACTGTCGAACGTCGCCGCTGCCGCCCATGCGCCGTTCATTGCTGCCGCCAGCCCGAGGTTGTTCGACATGAACAGCTTCACCGAGCTGGCCGTGCCACGCGATCTGTCGAAAGTCTTCGAGAGTCAGGAGCTGATCAAATGGCGCTCCTTCCGCGAAAGCGAAGATTCGCGCTACGTCTCGCTGGTGCTGCCGCATTTCCTGCTGCGCCTGCCTTACGGCCCGGAAACCTCGCCGGTGGAAGGCATCAATTACGTCGAAGACGTCAACGGCAGCGACCACGGCAAGTACCTGTGGGGTAACGCCGCCTGGGCCTTGTCGCAACGCATCACCGAGGCCTTCGCCAAGTACGGCTGGTGCGCGGCAATTCGCGGTGCCGAAGGCGGTGGCGCGGTCGAAGGCCTGCCGGCCCATACCTTCCGCACCAGTTCAGGTGACTTGTCACTCAAATGCCCGACCGAAGTGGCGATCACCGACCGCCGGGAAAAAGAGCTCAACGACCTCGGCTTCATCGCCCTGTGCCACAAGAAAAACAGCGACGTGGCGGTGTTCTTCGGTGGCCAGACCACCAACAAGTCCAAGCTTTACAACACCAACGAGGCCAACGCCAACGCACGGATTTCGGCGATGTTGCCGTACGTGCTCGCCGCCTCGCGTTTCGCGCACTACTTGAAGGTGATCATGCGCGACAAGGTCGGCAGCTTCATGACCCGCGACAACGTGCAGACCTACCTCAACAACTGGATCGCCGACTACGTGCTGATCAACGACAACGCGCCGCAAGAGATCAAGGCGCAGTACCCGTTGCGTGAAGCCCGGGTAGATGTGACCGAGGTTGCCGGAAAACCGGGCGCCTACAGGGCCACGGTGTTCCTGCGGCCGCACTTCCAGCTCGAAGAGCTGACTGCGTCGATCCGCCTGGTCGCCACCCTGCCGCCACCGGTAGCCGCCTGACCTGCCTCTCTCCCGCCGGCCAACCCGGCGGGAGTTCTCCGTTTATCTAGCGCGATAACCTTCAGGAGTTTCATGCGATGGATGCAATCATTCTCGACCTCGGCGGCGACATCAAAGGCGACAGTCTGCTCGAGGGCTACGCGGACAAAATCGAAGTCATGTCCTACAGCCACAACGTGGCCATGCAGGTAACCAACGACGTCAGCAACTCGGAACGGACCTCCGGCAAGCCACACATCGGCGAGTTCACCCTGACCAAATTCGTCGACAGCTCCACCCCATCCCTCAACGAGTATTGCTGCGCCGGCAAACCGATCCCTGAAGCCAAGATCACCATCGGCCGCAACGCCGCCGAAGGCAGTGGGAAGCTGATGCCGTTCATCATTTACACCCTGACTAATGTCGTGCTGTCGAACGTCAGTGTCAGCGGCGGTACGGGTGGTAAACCGGTGGAAACCCTTTCCCTGAACTTCACCAAGATCAAATGGGAACTCACTGCCCAGAAAGACGACGGTACCAAGGAAGGTACGGCCGCCTCGACCTGGGACATGGCTGCCAACAAGCTCGTCAAGTAAGCGGACGCGTCGGCCATGGCAGGCACCGGCATGCTCCCTCCGTTGTTCGAGCGACTCGCCTCAAGCGAGGTCGACACTGTGCAGGTGTTCGACCGCCAGGGGTTGCTCGACTCGGTCCGCACGGAGTTGCTGCGCTTGTTCAACACCCGGCGCGGCCGACGCCCGCTGACCTCCCCTCCGAGCATTCTCGACTACGGCATCGCTGACTGGACTGCATTGCAACAGCAGCGCAGCGATGACCGCCGTCAGTTGGCGCGGGAAGTGCGCGAGGCCATCAACCATTTCGAACCGCGCCTGCGCCTGGGCGAGGTTCAGGTCGATCCGGTGCCCGGTCATCCGCAGCAACTGTGCATTCGCCTGGTCGGTGAGTTGCGCAGTGGCCAGCAGCACTGGCCCGTGGCATTTGTCATCGAGAGGGCCAGCGATGGCCTTGAGGTGCGTCATGAGCGACTCGATTGACCCGCAACTGCTCGACTACTACCAACGCGAACTGACCTGGCTGCGCCACGCCGCAAGCATTTTCGCCGAGCGTTATCCCAAGGTCGCCCGGCGCCTGGAACTGTCACCCGGCGAATGCCCCGACCCGCATGTCGAACGGCTGCTGGAAGGTTTTGCGCTGCTGGCGGCGCGCCTGCAACGACGGCTCGATGACGACTACGCCGAATTCAGCGACGCCTTGCTGGAACAACTTTACCCCTTGGCCATGCGCCCGCTGCCGTCCTGCGCGATCGTGCAGTTCGAACCGGACCCGAGCAAAGGCAATCTGGCTGGCGGCTATCCATTGCCACGGGACACACCGTTATTTGTCACCACCAGCAAGGGCGAAAGCATCCACTTTCGCACCAGTGCAGCCGTTCGATTGTGGCCAGTGGAAATCAACGAAGCGTTGCTGCTTGGCAGCGACGAAGCTCAAGCCCTGACCGGTGTGCCTCAGGCCCGTTCGGCGTTGCGCCTGAGTCTGCGTTGCCTGGGTGAAAGCCAATGGTCGGAGCTGAGCATCCAGCATCTGCGCATCCACCTGGCCGCGTCCCCGGTGATTAATGCCTGCCTGTATGACCTGCTCGGCGCCCACGCCGTGAAGGTGTTGGCCGGGCCGGCGGGAAGCGTGCCGTCGGTGTTGACAGGGCTGCCTGAGATCGTCGGATTTGCCAGCGGCGAAGTCCTCCTGCCAGACGAGGACGGTGTGCATCCCGGCATGCGCCTGCTCGCCGAGTACTTTGCCTTCCCGGACAAATTCAACTTCTTTGACCTGCCACTGGCCGGCGCCAGCAGCGACACCCAGACGCTGTTTCTGTACATCGTCTTCGACCGCCCGCCGACCAGTCGCATGCACCTTCAGGCCAGCGACATCGCCCTCGGTTGCGCGCCGGTGATCAACCTGTTCCCGCGCACCTCCGAACCCCTGCGTCCAGATGGCACCCGCAGCGAGTACCGCCTGGTGGCCGACAGTCACCGGGAGAACAGCGTCGAGATCCATAGCATCCGCGCGGTGCGCGCCACCACCCGCCAAGGCGTGCAAAGGGTGCCGGCCTATTACGGCAGCCAGCATGTTGGCGGCGATAAACAGTGCTACTGGCATGCACGACGGGTCAGCGGCATGACCCCGAATCGGCTGGGCACCGATGTGTTGATGAGTCTGGTGGACACCCGGCTCGACCCTCTTTCCGAGGCCGTCGAATACAGCCTCACCGCCGAGTTGCTGTGCACCAATCGACACTTGGCCCAGAGCCTCGCGGCAGGTACGCCGTTGGGTTTTGAGCGACCGGGGCCGGTGGCCTGGGCACGCCTGCGCAACCCGCCGAGTCCGCAAAGTTTGCCGCGACTGGAAGGTGAATCGCGCTGGCGGCTGGTGTCGCAACTGACCCTCAATCATTTGTCGCTGGTCGAAGGACCGCAGGCGCTGGATGCGCTCAAGGAAATTCTCCAGCTGCACAACCTGCGTGACGAGGCCAGCGCCTTGCGGCAGATCGAGGGTTTGCTGGGCCTTGGCTGCGAGCGAGTGATCGGCCATGTCGGCGAAGACGCCTGGCGCGGTTGGCGCAATGGGTTGGAAGTGAGTTTGCAACTTGATTCGCAGCATTTTGTCGGCAGCAGCGCGGTGTTGTTTTCGGGCGTGCTGGCGCAATTCTTTTCACTGTATGCCACGGCCAATCGGTTCGTGCGCACGGTCCTGGTTCAGTCAGACAAGGAGGTGAAAACATGGCAACCCCAAGCCGGCATGCCGCTCTCCCTCTAAACCTGAGTGAAAAACTACGACGCGATCCGCAAGCGTTTGAACTGTTGCAGGCGCTCCTGCTGCTGGAGCGTGAACATCCGCAAGCCGAATCCCTCGGTAGCGGCACCTCACCCCAGGCGGAAGCCATTCGCCTGCGCGGGCCGTTGACGCCGTTGTTTGCCGCCAGCGAAATCGAAAGCCTGACCCAGCAACCCGGCGAGCCTCCGATTCTCTGCACACCGGTGTTCGGCCTCGGTGGCCCTGACGGTCCCCTGCCCTACGCCTATCAGGAATGGCTGCAACAACGGGCTCGAGCCAAGGATCATGCACCGGCCGAGTTCCTCGACCTGTTCCAGCATCGCTTGCTGAGCCTGTTGTACAAGGTAATGCGCAAACACCGGATTGCCGTAGGGTTCACCGTCCCCGGCGCCTCGGCGGTTCAGGCTCAGTTGAGGGCGCTGACCGGGTTGTTGCCCAAATCCTTGCAAGAACGCCAAGCCGTGCCCGACTCTGCCGTGCTAGCGTGTAGCGCGCTGTTCGCCGACGGCCGCCGCTCCCTCGCGGGTTTCGCTGCCATTGTGCGCGAACACTTCGAACTGCCGGTGGAACTCAGCGCCTACGAAGGCGCCTGGCGCGAGATCCCGCCCGCCAGCCGCAGCCGCATGATCCCGGGCGGGCGCAACCTGCAACTGGGCCGCACAGCCGTGGCCGGCACTCGGGTCTGGGATGAGCATGCCGGCTACCGCCTGACCCTTGGCCCGTTGACCTCGGCCCAGGCTGCACGGTTTTTACCGGATGGCGAATCGCACCCGGCGCTGGCCAGCCTCAGCGCGCTGTATTTCGGCCCGGATCTGGATTGCACTCTGGTGTTGCTGGTGCGCGGCGCTGGCCCGATGAAACTCGGTCGCGAGGCGCCGCCGCTGCTCAGCTGGAACGGCGGTTTGCAACGTCAGACCAGCCTTGCCGTGCAACGCATCGAAACCCGTCTTCGTCAGCTGGAGATTACCTGAACATGGAACTGGCCAGTCTGATCGGACGCCTCAACCCGGACAACCGCCGCGCCCTGGAACGGGCAGCGCAACGCTGTCTGCAACGGGGTCATCACTATGTCGAAATCGAGCATTTGTTGCTGGAGTTGCTGGACATCGAGGGCGGTGACTTTGCCTATCTGCTGCCACGCTTCGGCCTGGAGCGCGACGCCCTGACCGCAGAAATCAACAAGGCCCTGGAGTTGTTCAAATCCGGCAGCACCCGCACTCCGGCGCTGTCGACGCACACCACCGGTCTGCTGGAAGATGCGGTGGTCCAGGCCAGCGTACTGGGGCTGGACAGCATTCGCTCGGGCTTGTTGCTACTCGCTTTGATCGACCGCGATGAACGCCGCAGCCTGCTGCTCAACAGTGCTTCATCGCTGTTGAAGATTCCCCGGGAGGCGTTGCGCAGCAACCTGCTGGAATGGACCGAAAGCTCTCGTGAGCACGTCGGCGGCACGCGTCCTGTCGTGGCTGGCCATTCAGCGCCAAAACAGGATTCAGTACTCGATCAGTACACTCAGGACCTGACTGCCGATGCCCACGCCGGGCGTATCGACCCTATCGTCGGGCGTGATGGCGAGATCCGTCAATGCATCGACATCTTGCTGCGGCGTCGGCAGAACAACCCGATCCTGGTGGGTGCTCCGGGTGTCGGTAAAACCGCCGTGGTCGAAGGCCTGGCCTTGCGCATCGCCGCCGCAGACGTGCCGCCGTCGTTGCAGGAAGTCAGCCTGCGGGTACTCGACCTCGGGCTGTTGCAGGCCGGTGCCGGGGTCAAGGGAGAGTTCGAACAGCGACTCAAAGGCGTGATCGACGCCGTGCGCAGCGCGGAAAAACCGATCATTTTGTTTATCGACGAAGCCCACACCCTGATCGGCGCCGGTGGCGCAGAAGGTGGCAGCGACGCGGCCAACCTGCTGAAACCGGCTCTGGCCCGCGGCGAGTTGCGCACTCTGGCCGCCACCACGTGGCTGGAGTACAAAAAATACTTCGAGAAAGACCCGGCCCTCGCCCGGCGTTTTCAGCTGGTGCAAGTCGAGGAACCGGATGAAATCACCGCCGTGGAAATGCTCCGTGGCGTTGCCGCCAAACTGGAGCAGCATCACGGTGTGCAAGTGCTGGACGCCGCGATTCATGAAGCGGTGAAACTGTCCCATCGCTACATTTCCGGACGCCAATTGCCAGACAAGGCCATCAGCGTGCTCGACACCGCGTGCGCCCGGGTTGCCCTCGGCCAGCACGACGTGCCGCCGCCGTTGGAAAGCCTGCGTCATCGCCAGAACAGCCTCAAGGATGAAGTCGAACGCCTGCGTCGCGAACAGGCCACCGGGCTCGATCACCGTGAACGCATCACCCTGCTGGAAACCGAATCCGTCGCCAATGTGCAGGCCATTCGCGAACTGGAAGTGCGCTGGAATGAAGAACGGGTCGCCGTGCGCGAACTGCTGGAAACCCGCCGCGAGTTGCTCGCCTTGAGCGAACGCGCCGACAGCGACAAACCGGACGAAGGCACCGACAGCCGCATCGATCACCTGGCCGCTGAACTGGTGCGGCTGGAAGCCGGACTCGACGCGATTCGCCAGGACGACCCACTGGTGCCGGAACAGGTCGACACCAAAACCGTTGCCGCCGTGATCGCCGGCTGGACCGGCATCCCGGTGGGCAAAATGCTCGCCGACGAAGCTCACGCCGTGCGCACTCTCGGTCAGCGTATGGGCCAACGGGTGATGGGCCAAAGCATCGCCCTGGGCACCATCGCCCAGCGTTTGCAAGCCTACCGCGCCGGCCTCACCGACCCGCAGAAACCGGTCGGCGTGTTCCTGCTGGTCGGTCCAACGGGCGTCGGCAAAACCGAAACCGCTTACGCCTTGGCCGATGCGTTATATGGCGGCGAACGCAACCTGATCAGCATCAACCTTTCCGAGTACCAGGAAGCCCACACCGTCAGCCAACTCAAAGGCGCCCCACCCGGCTACGTCGGTTATGGCAGCGGTGGCGTTCTGACCGAAGCGGTGCGGCGCAAACCCTATTCGGTGGTGCTGCTCGACGAAATCGAAAAGGCCCACCCGGATGTACTCGAAGCCTTCTATAACGTCTTCGACAAAGGCGTCATGGAAGACGGAACCGGGTTAGTGGTGGATTTCAAAAACACCGTGATGCTCGCCACCAGTAACGTTGGGGCTGAGTTGTTGCTTGATACGCCGGTGGCGCAACTGGGTACCGATGCGTTTAACGAAGCGCTGCATAAAGTGCTGCTGCAAGCGTTTCGACCGGCGTTTCTCGCTCGCATGACGGTGGTGGCGTATCGACCGCTGGATGAGGCGACGCTGGAAGGAATTGTGTTGGCGAAGCTGGAGAAATTGCGTGGCCGGTATAAAGCGGCGACGGGCAAACAGTTCGAGTTTGATGCCGGGATTGTGCAGGCGGTGTTGGCCAAGTGCAGTGCCGCGGGTGCACGGGATGTCGAGAATGTGTTGATGACCCAGGTGACGGGGAAGTTGGCGGAGTGGGTGTTGGAATAACGTCCCCCTCTGTTCAAACGCTGAATTTCGAGAGAGCAGACATGACAGTTCAAGTCGTACTTCATACGTTAACGGCGGTAAAAAAAACGCCACCCACCTGGAAACAGGACAAAAAAACCTATGAAACAGGGAATAAAAGAAACCCCTGCGAACACGCTGAAATGCTGGCCTTCAATGCAAGAGGCGGCGCCAACATCATCTACCTGGCGCAAAACGCATTTCCCTGTCAGACCTGTCACGACTTCCTGATCGCCAATAGCGCGACGTGCAAAGTCATTATCAACATTCAGGCCGATGAAGGTTCGTACAGCCTGGATCACAAGAAAAAACTGGGTGTAGCCACAGTGACAGTGCCCTATACCTTCTACTACCCAGGCACCACTGCCGGAACAGCAAAGATGGTCGCGGGCAGCAATGTTGCGGACGCACCCGCCGGATTTCCGGCGATTCCGGCCTTTACCGCCTATTGGTAAGTGCGGCAAAGGGGACAGGTTTATTTGTACCGAGCCCCCCTTTTTAATGAAAGACATGGAGCCTTGGTTATGACTTACGACATTTACCAAGTAAAACAGGAACATTACGTCGAGGCCGCGAAAGCTTTCATCCTCCAGGTAAATGCTTTAATCAAAAGCAAAACGGTGATTGACCAGCGAGCCATCCAGGCAAACGACGCACTCAACATTGCAGAATCATATTTGACCGACGGCGACGGGGTATTCAAATTTATTGCGCTGACCAAAGCAGGCGGAAGTGTTGCAGGACTGATGACACTAAAGGTCCAGGACACCGACGTTAAGGTGGAAGATCTTTGCGCCAGTCCAACCCTGCCAGGAACGGGGACTGAACTGATAGAACGTGCCGTTCAGTTTTCCGAGCGCAGAGGAAAAAATGGCTGCTTGACCTTAACCGACATGAGCAAACCAAAAGTGGAAGGTGGCAAGACATTTTATGGCGCGTTGGGTTTCATCGGGCCACCTGGCGACCTTAAAAGAACACTGAACCCCAATGCCAATCCGGGAATATGGACCCCACTCCAAAAACAGAGCGGCAAATCATGGATCAAGAAAAAATGACATTTGTCGCCTGAAAAAGAGACGGATTTAATTTTCAAGGAGTTCCCTCATGCGCCCAGTATTGCAACTACGCACCCAAAACGCCTACAACTGTGGTGCCTTCTCCATCTGGATGGCTTTGGAATCGATATATGGCATCGATAATAACCTCATTACCGCCATAGAAAAAAAAGCAAAAGTCTTTTCAAACAGCGCGGGAGGATTGTTTCGATATTACGAAATAATGAAAGTTATCTTATCACTCGACTACAACGCCGAGGCTGTCAGTTTCCACGACCGCATATCCTTTATAAATGGTCTCAACGCTCACGCTAACGACGCTATTCTGATCGCGTACTCGTTTTATGGATTGGATGGAAGAGTTCAGTCAGAACATGTAGCTGCCGCCAGTGCTCACTGGAGCGTGGCGGACCGCTGCGAGGGCGGTTACATACGGCTTGCCAACCCTCATGGAAACTGGAAATGGATCAGTGTCGACACCATTGTCAGAGCCAACCTGGACTTGGGAAATGGGAATTTCCACTGGGCCGAATTTGTTGACGAATACGAAAATACCGCCACGTTCAATCAAGAAACTACTCTGTACACAACCAGTGCTGCTGATTTACAAAATCGAGTTCACGAGCAGACCGATCTCAGCGGCTATTTCATTGCCATCAAAGGTTAAAAAAGAAACCGAGGAAGAGAAAAAGAAGAGAAAAAGGGGACGACATAGATGGCAGGCAAATTGACGGAGTGAAGTGACTGGAGTTTTCAACAGGAGATGGGCATGACAGAAATACACAAGGTCGGTCGTTACTCAGGCGGCAATGTGGCAATGACAGGGGCAAATCCCCTGTACGCCACCTGGCTGGCGGCCAACCAGGCCACGAATGGCGGGACCATTCCCGACCTGGCCAGTATTTGCCATGAGTCCTCTTCAAACCGCCGCGCCCTGGCGGGGTCGGGGGCGTCTCATGGGACCTGTTTCGCCCTGGTCGAACATTTCGATGCCGCACGGGGCGTGCTGATGTACAAATTCGGTGACAGCGCATTGAAGCTGGATCTTCTCGGCAACTACACCACCACGACCAAGAAAGTCGTAACGACCCTGCGCGGGCATGCGGAAATCAGTGCATTGGTCCAGGCGATCAATAGCGTCGCCCTTCCGGACGGTGATTACAGCAACTTCGTCACCCGTATCTATATCGAACTGAGCCCTTGTCAGCTGTGTGGACCGCAACTCGCTCCCTATGTCGCAAATTCGGTATTGATGTACAGCTACGACTATGGACAAGACCGCGACATGGATGCGTGGGTCAGTGATAACCAGGCTTCAATCCATGAAAGAGGTGGCACGTTCAAGTGGTAAGCCTTCCCCTTGTCCACCCCCTGAGGCCATTCAATGCCCCGTACCACCGACAGCAATACCAGCCTCTCCCTCACCGCCGCTTCGCTGTCGGCGCTTTACCCTGAGTCATTGTCCGGCGAAGAAACCCTCAACGCGCTGGGCACACAAACCCTCAACGGCCTCAACGACGGCGCCTCCCTCGCCCTGACCACCGCCGTCGCCACCCACGTCACCACCACCCTGCACAATGACGCTCTGCTCCGCCCGTTCGATGCATTGGTCGCGGAAATCCGCCAACTCCCCGCCGATGCCACCGCCGAACGTTATCAACTGGTGTTAAGACCATGGCTCTGGTGGCTGACCCTGGCCAGCAACAACCGTGTGTTTCAGAACCTTGCGACCTCGGACATCGTCACCACGATTTTCAAGGCCCATGGTTTTACCGATTTCAAACTGTCCCTGACCGGCAGCTACACCCCGCGCGAGTATTGCGTGCAGTACGGCGAGACCGATTTCGCCTTCGTTTCGCGGTTACTGGAAGAGGAAGGAATTTTCTGGTTTTTCACCCACGAGCATGGCAAGCACACGCTGGTGCTCGGGGACAGCAACGACGCTTTCCCGCAGATTCCCAACGGGCCGAAGGTCACCTATCTCGGTCAGCAACTGGGCGAGCGCGAACTGCACGGCATCCGCTCCGGCCAGGTGTGCATGCAAGCCGTCGCCGGGGTGTATCGGGCGACGGATTATGAGTTCACCACGCCGACCACGTCGCTCTATGGCCAGGCTGAAGCGGTGGCCGGACCGCTTTCGATGTACGAGCATCCGGGTGGCTATAACGCCAAGGCTCGCGGCGATGCGCTGACCAAGCAGCGGGTCGATGGGTTGCGCAGTCAGGAGAAGCGTTTTGTCGGTGAAAGCGACTGCCGTTGGCTGGTGCCGGGGCACTGGTTCACCCTTGCTGGGCATGACGACGCGACGTTGAACATCGATTGGGTGGTGACAGCAGTTACCCACGAAGCCAGTCACGAGGATTATCGCAATCGCTTCGAAGCCATACCCAAAGCCACGCCGTTTCGCCCGGCGCGAACCACGCCCAAACCACGGATGCATACTCAAACCGCTATCGTCGTCGGCAAGTCCGGCGAAGAAATCTGGACCGACGAATACGGCCGCATCAAGTTGCAGTTCCCTTGGGACCGCGATGGCAAGAACGATGAAACCAGTTCCTGCTGGGTCCGGGTGGTGCTGCCCTGGAGCGGCAAGGGCTTCGGCATGCAGTTCGTGCCGCGCATCGGCCAGGAAGTGATCGTGACCTTTATCGATGGCGACCCGGACCGGCCGCTGGTGACCGGTTGCGTCTACAACGGTGACAACGCCCTGCCCTATGCGTTGCCGGCGAACCAGACCCAGTCCGGGATCAAGACCCAATCGTCCAAGGGTGGCGGTGGATTCAACGAATTGCGCTTCGAGGACAAGAAGGACGCCGAAGAGGTTTTTCTCCAGGCGCAGAAGGATTTCAAGATCAACGTACTCAACGACACCACCGCCACCGTCGGCCACGACGAAACCCTGACGGTGCAGAACGCCCGCACCCGCACGGTGAAAGAAGGCGACGAGACCGTGACCCTGGAGAAAGGCAAACGCAGCGTGACCATCCAGACGGGGAGCGACAATCTGGATGTGAAGGACAGTCGCACAGTGACCGTCGGCGCTGACCAGACCCACAGCACCGGTGGTAATTACACGCACAAGGTCACTGGCGATTACAGCCTGACCGTGGACGGCAATCTGACGATCAAGGTGACCGGTACCCTCACGTTGCAAAGTGGCGGCAGTTTTTCAATCAAGAGCGGTGCGGATCTGGCGGCCGAGGCCAGCACCTCGATCAGCCAGAAAGCCGGCACCTCCGTGAGCAATCAGGCCGGTACTTCATTGGAAAACAAGGCTGGCACGACAATGACCAATGATGCAGGGATCAGCCTGACCAACAAGGGCGCCGCTTCGCAGACCGTGGATGGCGGCGGCATGCTGACGATCAAGGGTGGTCTGGTGCAGGTCAACTGACAAGGAGAATCCATGGCCATCACGCCGCTGGACTTGCAGCAGAACGATAAACAGCTCAAAGGTCGCTTGCTCGATGGCAGGCTCGACGGTGCGTTGCACATCAAGGATGACGGGCGCGCGCAGGCTGATTTGCACTACAGCCAGGGCGAGCTGCAAGGCACTACCCTGCTCTATCACCCCAACGGCAAGGTCTCGGCGCAACTGCCGTTTGTTCGTGACAAGCTGCAGGGGATCGCCAGTTTCTATGCGCCGCAGGGCTGGCTACAGCGCAAGGCGACTTACCGCCGAGGGCTGCTGCATGGAGAGGCGTTCAATTACTTTCCCCATGGGCAACTGGCCGAGTCGGAGTTCTACCGCGATGGCGTGCGCGAGGGGCGGTATCAGCGCTTTCATCCCAACGGTCAACCGGCCGTGGAGGCCCGTTATCTCAACGGTCAACTGCTGGAGCCGGAACAGGGTTTTGCTGCTGATGGGCGACCGCTGGACGCCGAGGGCAAGCCGATTTCCAGGGTTCGCTGGTGGTTCAGACGCTGGAGTGATCCGGCCGAGGCCTGACCCTTGTATTGGCTGAGATGCCCCCATCGCGGGCAAGCCCGCTCCCACAGTGATCACTGTTGTTCACAAATACTGCATTAACAGAAGATCCCCTGTGGGAGCGGGCTTGCTCGCGATGAGGCCCTCACATTCAACATCAATGTCGCCTGACACGCCGCCTTCGCGAGCAAGCCCGCTCCCACAGTTTGATCGTGTGAGTCAGGGAATCAGCATTTGCATCTGCCCCGGCATCACAATCTTGATCACCCCGGCCCAGTTGCACATCAGCGTGCTGTTGGCATCGATGGCCGGCATGCCGCCCAGCAGCAGGGTCGGCGCGCCACCGGGAATCCAGGGGGTGGCGGTGGCCGGGATGCAGGGCATCGGCGTCAATACGCCAAGCGCTGCGGCGGTGGCGGCCGCGACCATCGGGTTGGCCATGCTCATGCACGTGCCGAACGGCATGACGTTGACCAGCGGGATGTGATCCATGATGTTCGCCGCCGGCATGCCTGCGGTCAGCATGCGATTCACCGGCAGTACGTTGAGCACGGCTGGCGCCGCGCCGAAGCTGCACTGCAGGGTTGCGGTGGCACAGACTTGCGGACAACCCATTTCAAACCTCCTTCCTGGAAGTACCCTCCCCTGAACCATAGTCCGCCGAGGCTGCTTTCGCACATCAGGAACGTTGATTATCCAGCAACACGCTAACCTATAAGACCGTGCCACGCTTGTGGCTCCCCCGGCGCACCATTAGATTAGTCAATGATGTCTGGCCTCCAAAATAAGCAGAAGGGATAAGCATGGCGCTTACTGACCAGTCCACCCGTATCCGCACCGGCGAAGAGCTCGATGCCAGCCTGATCGATCCGTACCTCAAGGCCCACATTCCGGGCCTGAGTGGTTTGCCGCAGATCAGCCAGTTCCCGGGCGGTGCGTCGAACCTCACCTACTTGCTCGAATACCCCGAACAGGAGTTTGTCCTGCGTCGCCCGCCGTTTGGCCACAAGGCCAAGTCCGCCCACGACATGGGCCGCGAATTTCGCATCCTCAATCAGCTCCGGGACGGCTTTCCGTACTGCCCGAAAGCCTACGTGCATTGCACCGATGAATCGGTGATCGGCGCCGAGTTCTATGTGATGGAGCGGGTCAAGGGGATCATCCTGCGCTCCGAACTGCCCCCGGAACTGGGTCTGGATTCGGCGAAAACCGAAACGCTGTGCAAGAGTTTCATCGACAAGTTCGTCGAACTGCACCGGGTCGACTACAACGCCTATGGCTTGGGAGACCTCGGCAAACCCGAAGGTTATGTCGCGCGGCAGATCAAAGGCTGGAGCGATCGCTACGAGAAAGCCCTGACCCCGGACGCGCCAAAATGGGAAACGGTCAAAGCCTGGCTCAACGACAAGATGCCGGCCGATCACCCGACCTCCAGCATCGTCCACAACGACTACCGCTTCGACAACGTGATCCTCGACCCGAACAACCCGATGGACATCATCGGCGTGCTCGACTGGGAACTGACCACCCTCGGCGACCCGCTGATGGACCTGGGCAACACCCTCGCCTACTGGATCGAAGCCGACGACCCGGCACCGGTGCAATTGATGCGCCGCCAACCGAGCCACGCCCCGGGGATGCTGACCCGCCGTGAGTTCGTCGATTACTACGCCGAGCGTTCAGGCATCCAGATCGACAACTTCGACTTCTACTACACCTACGGCCTGTTCCGCCTGGCCGGCATCGTGCAGCAGATCTACTACCGCTTCTTCCATGGTCAGACCCAGGACAAACGCTTCGCACAGTTCATTCACATGAACAAACTGCTGGAGCAGATGAGCCTGCAAGTCATTTCAAAATCCAGCCTCTGATCACGCCACTGGCCCCAATAACAAGGAAAAACCATGTCCAAGACTCAGTTGTTCGACCTCGACGGCAAAATCGCATTCGTGTCTGGCGCCAGCCGTGGTATCGGTGAAGCCATCGCCAAACTGCTGGCCCAGCAAGGCGCCCACGTCATCGTCTCGAGCCGCAAACTCGACGGCTGCCAGCACGTGGCCGACGCGATCATCGCCGCTGGCGGCAAAGCCACTGCGGTGGCTTGCCACATTGGTGAAATGGAACAGATCAGCCAAGTCTTCGCCGGCATCCGCGAACAGTTCGGGCGCCTGGACATCCTGGTCAACAACGCGGCGACCAACCCACAGTTCTGCAACGTACTGGACACCGACCTCAGCGCGTTCCAGAAAACCGTCGACGTGAATATCCGCGGCTACTTCTTCATGTCGGTGGAAGCCGGCAAGCTGATGCGCGAAAACGGCGGCGGCAGCATCATCAACGTCGCCTCGATCAACGGCATCTCGCCGGGAATCTTCCAGGGCATCTACTCGGTGACCAAAGCGGCGGTCATCAACATGACCAAAGTGTTCGCCAAGGAATGCGCGCAGTTCGGCATCCGCTGCAACGCCCTGCTGCCGGGCCTGACCGACACCAAATTTGCTTCGGCACTGGTGAAAAACGAGGCTATTTTGAACACCGCACTGCAACAGATTCCACTCAAGCGTGTGGCGGACCCGAGTGAGATGGCGGGAGCAGTGTTGTATCTGGCCAGTGATGCGTCGAGTTACACCACTGGGGTGTCGTTGAATGTGGATGGTGGGTTCTTGTCCTAATCCGATTTACCGGATGAACAAAAGGCAGCCTTCGGGCTGCCTTCTTTTTTTGCGCGAATGATCGTTCACAGAGCGTGGGAACGAACACGCGAAAGAATATTAATTCCACCATTTGCAAACAAGGAATATTTATTCCATAAATAGCCCCTCCTGAAAACAAAATCCCAAAAGGACCCCGGCTATGCGCGAACTCGGTATCGGACTCATCGGCACAGGTTTCATGGGCCGCGCCCATGCCTTGGCGTTTCGCAACGTCAGTGCGGTTTTCGAACTGCCCCTCAAGCTCAAACTCGCCGCCCTGGCCGACGCCGATCCGCAGCGTGCCCGCCACTGCGCCGACGCCTGGGGTTTCGACACCGCTCATAGCGACTGGCAGCAACTGATCGATGACCCCAAGGTCAATCTAATCGCCATCACCACACCCAACCACCTGCATTACCCCATGGCCATGGCCGCCCTCGCCGCCGGCAAACCGGTGTATTGCGAAAAGCCGTTGGCGGTGAATCTGCAACAGGCCGACGCCATGCGCCTGGCGGCCAAAGCGGCAGGCGTGGTGACGCGGGTGGGTTACAACTATCAGCACAACCCGATGATCGGGCTGGCCCGGGAGCTGATTGAAAATGGCGACCTGGGTCAGATCATCAGTTTCCAGGGTGAATTCAGCGAAGACTTCATGGCCGATCCCGCGTCGCCCTGGTCGTGGCGTTGCGATGCCAATCATGCCGGTGGCGCACTGGCCGATCTGGGCAGTCACTTGTTGGCCATGGCCCGCTATCTGGTGGGCGATGTCGAGGCAGTGAGCGCCGACACCCAGACCGTGCACCGGCAACGTCCCGCCACAGCGGGCAGCCCGGAACAACGCAGTATCGCGGTCGACGATCAGGTCCACGCCTTGTTGCGATTTGCCAACGGCGCCCGTGGCACGTTCAGCAGCAGTTGGCTCAAGCACGGCTACAAGAATCACCTGAGTTTTGAAATCAGCGGCACCCGAGGGACGCTGGTGTTCGATCAGGAGCGCCTGAATGAACTGCGTCTGTTTCGTGCCGGCCAGAACGGTTTCCAACGCTTGCTGGCAGGGCCGAATCTGCCGGGTTATGCGGCGTTCAGTCCGGCGGCAGGGCATCAGTTGGGTTACAACGAACTCAAGACGCTGGAAGTCCATGATCTGGTGATGGCGCTGGCAGGCTTGTCTCAGGGTGGAACGGATTTCGAACAGGCGTGGGAAGTCGAACGCCTGGCGACGGCGATCCGGTTGGCAGCGCGGGAGTCGCGTTGGGTCAGGATCGAGGAAGTCTGAGCGAAACGCGCGGACACCCGCCAGCAGCACAGTGCCGCTGGCGGTTCAGCGTGAGCCGATGGAGGCTTATTGAGTGACGCAACGAGTGAACGTCGTTTCCCGGGTCACCTGCCCCTCAGCCCTCACATCGCCTTGTACATCAGTATTTTCAGTGGTTTGGCAGGTGCGCACAGGGGGTGGAGGCGGTGCAGCGGGAGGTGGCGGTGGCGGACTCGCACAACCACCCAGAATCGCCATGCAGAGTGCGAACGACAGTGTTGTAAAAGTGCGTTTCCCAAGACTTTTCATAGATTGACCCGCGGTAAGTGATCGACATATTCCGCGACCCAACGTTCTCACCGCGTATCCGCGGACCGGTCACAGAAAAATACTCTCGTATTCCTTGTACGACCGTCGGCAAAACCTGACAGTTCCTAAGATGTCTCGCGACAATGCAATGTGTTGCTCTCAAGTTCATAACGCAGCTCTTCGATCAACGCTGCCACCGCCTCCGGCGTTCTGAGGTTGGCCACGCTCAACCCACTGACCACCAGATCCACCTGCCCCGACACCGGATGATAGAGCTTCACCGTCAGTGAATGTTCACCCGTAACCTTGCACTCACAGGCCAATGGCGAAAAGCTCCGCTCCAGTTGCATACGCAATTGCGTCACATAAATCATCTGGCAGTTCCTGTCGCTGTTTTGAAAGGACGCGATACCCGAAGACCTGTATCGCACCCTTACAGCCTAAGAACTGCCGCCCCCGTCCAGAACATCAATTTGCACCCCGTCGAGTAGTGCATTTGCACCTAACGCTGAGCCTTGGGCCGCCACTCGCTGGAGAACAAACCGCGCTCACGAGCCCAGACAATCGCCTCGCTACGACTGTGAACATCGAGCTTGGAATACACCGTCGAGACATGGTTGCGCACCGTGTTCGGTGCAAGTTTGAGCCGTGCAGCGATTTCCTTGTCGGCCAGGCCTTCGCAAATCAGGCCAAGCACATCACGCTCACGGGCAGTCAGGTCGGTGAAAGACACACTAGGCAACAGCGGCGAGTTGACGTTTTTCACATTAGCCAGTTTCTCGATGAGCGTGCGGCTGAACCAAGAGGCGTCTTTCATGACCTCTTCGATCGCCGACACCAACTCCAGCTCTGTGCGTTTACGTTCGGTGATGTCCATAAACACCAGCAGGTAGCAGGGCCGGTCCTGAATGTTCACGGTGTCGGCCGATACCGCGCAATCGATCAGCCCGGCGCCTTTCTTGCGTACCCGGACATCGACACGATCCACGCTTCCGTTTTTTTCCAGCGCCGTAAACAGTCGCGCGCGGGCACCTGTGTCATCAATAAAATCGATCTGCGTTACCGATTTACCAAGCACTTCCTCACTGGAATACGCGAGCGTATCGAGGAAGGCTTCATTGACGTCCATCACCACCTGATCGACGGCGTTGCACACCAGGATCGGCACAGGGGTCAGTCGAAAAGCCTTGGCAAAACGTTCCTCGCTCTGGCGCAGGGCGACTTCGGCTTTATGCCGAGGCTCGATGTCGACGAAGGAAAACAGCATGCAGGCTTCGTCGTTCAGTTCAAGGGGCTGGCCAGCGACAATCACCTGTTTGCTGCCACCTTCGGCTAACTGCAACTGCGCCTGCATTTGCGGAATGGTCACCCCTTCGCGCAACCGCTGCTTGGCCAGGTCTCTGTTTTCAGCGCCCTCCAACACGTCCAGTTCATAGGTCGAACGGCCGATCACCTGATCACGGGTGTAGCCGGTCATCTCCAGGAAGCCCGGGTTGACCTTGATGTAGCGTAAATCGCTGAGGCGACAGATCACCGCCGGGGCCGGGTTGGCATTGAAGGTTTTTTCGAAACGCTGTTCGGCGCTGGCCCACTCCGTGACATCGTTCATGATCAGCACCAGCGACTCCGGCTTGCCAGCGCTGTCGGCCAACACCATGCTGCGCACGCTGTGAACCCAGGTGCGCTCTTCGTCGTCGGCAGGCGTCACCTCAACCAACACATCACTGAAGGACTCGCCTCGGGCGACGCGGCTGATCGGATAATTGTCGGTCTGAACCGGGTGATTATTGCGATAACGCAAGGCGAAGCGCTTGGCGTACTCCCTGGCATCCGCCCCCAGCTCGCTGAGTTGCCCGACGCCGTGCATGGCCAACGCGGCGTCATTGGCCCAGAGAAGGGTCTGGTCGAGCTCCAGCAGAATCACCCCATCGGACAGGCCGGCGATGATCTGCTGCAACTGACGGCGATTGGTTTCGGTGGTCAGGACGTCCTGGCTCATTGGATCTCCACGCGTACGGCGGCGCATTCATGCGCCGCCCTGTGAAGATTACGACCGCGAGGGGGTGGGATAGTGCAAATGGCTCACCTGCGGGATCTTGCGAACGCGATCCCTGTGACGAGGACGGCAAATTTCCGGAGGTGAGATCTTTGTGCTCGCCTATACTCAAAAGGGTAAATAGTTCTGCTGGGCGCGATTGGAAAGCTATTGATAAATATGGAAATTTAAAGGCGTGAGTATCGTTGGAGATTGCTGGTTAAAGAATATTTCTCTGTGATGATTAGGTGTCGTGAGGATTTGATATGAACGTCTTGTTGAAAGAACTTCAGGCCTATCATCATGAGGTGGCTATAAAAATCACTCGGATCAAAGAGTTGCTGAGAAAGATGAAGCATGAACCCGATGGTGCTGATGACTGCAAGCTGTTGTTCAAGATGCTGGAAACCTTGCATGGTGATGCAGAGCGACACCACCACGAAAATGAAGAACTTATTCGGCTGGCCTTGCTAGCGACTGAGGCACCGATCCACCAACGGGTCAAGGATATCGAGCGAGATCACCAAGCATTTGGACGCATTGCCGGACAGTTGAAGACATTGGAGGACACAACTCTGGAAACGAGAGTAATTGCTGACACTGTCGAGGATTTCATCAAAAAATATTTCGATCATATGGACTCGGAGGAAAATATTTTCTTTCCGGTGGCAGATAAGTGGCTGTCAGACGATCAGTGGCAGGAAATAACGCGTCAATGGCATTAATTGGAGCTCACCGTATACCGTCAATATTGCAAATCCCTTCGCTCTGGGGCACAACGCCGCTGCACTGCGTCACTGCACATCCAACAAATCCTGCAACCCCGCCAACTTCTCCGGGTTACGCATGATGAAAATCCGGCTCACCCGCCCCCCTTCATCAAAACCAAAGGTCATCGACGCAGTGATGACCCCGTCCGTCTTGATGATCACGCCTTGAGCACCATTGATTTCGCTGGGCAGCCATTCGCAAGTCTGCCAATAGACGTGCAACGACTGGCCAATGAAATCCAGCACGCTGGACATGCCAGACAACGTTTCGCGGATCGCCGAGGCCTTGCCGCCGCTGTCGGCGCAGAGTTCGACGTCTTCGCTCAGCATCGCCATCAGAGCGTTGGTCGAGCCGCTGGCGATGGCGCTATGGAAGGCGTTGAGCAACTGGTCCTGACGCGCCGGTTCCGGCTGAAAGCGCGTGTGCCCGCTGCCGAGGCTGGCCTTGGCCCGGGACACCAGTTTGCGGCAGGCAGCCTCTTGAACCCCGACCGCATTCGCGACTTGCGCGTAATCCATGTCGAAGATTTCGTAGAGCAGGTACGCCGCACGCTCCTTGGGGGTTAAACGCTCCAACAGCAACAGGAACGCGGTGGACAGCGACGAGGCCAGTTCATGCCGGTGTTCGGGTGAATCGTGATGGGTGGTGTGAATCGGTTCCGGCAGCCAGGTGCCGATGTAATCAACCCGCGACGTGTGAGCAGAGCGCAGCAAATCGATGCAGTGCCGGGTGCACGCCGTGGTCAGCCAGGCGGCCGGCGTGGCAATGGCGGCGCGGTCGGCCTCCAGCCATTTGATGAACAGCTCTTGCACGACATCCTCGGCTTCGGCGCGGGAGCCGAGGATGCGATACGCCAGACCGAGCAAAAAGGGCCGGCGCTGCTCGAACACAGCGGCGGCGTTTTCAGCGGAGTTCATCAAATCAGTGCCTCGACACCTGCAAACGGTTCCACAGGTTGATCATGCCGATCTCGGCCGTCAAGGCACCGATTTGCGCGTCATTGAAGTGGTCGCGCAAGTCACCGCGCAGGCTGGCGTAGTCGGTCTTTTCATCGAGGACGGTCAGGGCTTCGGTCCAGGCCAGGGCGGCGCGTTCGGCGGCGCTGAAATCACTGACGTGGCGCCAGACGATCAGGCGGTCCAGCCGCTCGTTGGTTTCATTGGCGTCACGGGCCTCGCGGGTGTGCATCTTCACGCAGAAACCGCATTGGTTGATCTGCGAGGCACGCAGGTGCAGCAAGTGTTTGAGGGTTGGGTCCAGATCGTGGCTGTCGAGGGTGACATGGACCTGGGTCAGGCTTTCGAACACCTGAGGAATCGATTGCAGCAGGTTGACCGGTTGGGTATTGGACGACATCGTGTTGCTCCACTGTTTGGGGGATTCAACGAGATGACGATCCAGCGTTATGGTTTGTGACGCGCCGATAAAAACTTTGATCTTTTGGTCGTAGCGCCTTCTCGCGGCGGCTGCCCTAAGCTCAGGTAAAAGAGTGATTTAATGTTGTCCCTTACCTGCCTGGAGAGTTGCCATGATGCTGGATACGCTGCATTTCACACCTTGGTCCGCGTTGGCAGGCGGAGCGTTGATCGGCGTGGCGGCCAGCGTGATGGTCATGGCCAATGGACGGGTCGCCGGGATTAGTGGATTGCTCGGCAGTCTGCTATCGCCAGGTGATTCGGGACGGGGCGAAAAAGCCTTGTTCATCCTCGGACTACTGGCGGCGCCCCTATTGTGGGCGCTGTTTCAGGTGTGGCCGACCATTGAATTCAAGTCCGGCATCGTCGGGTTGATCATCGCCGGACTGTGCGTCGGCATCGGCACCCGTTATGGCTCTGGTTGCACCAGTGGCCACGGGGTGTGCGGTATCTCGCGGCTGTCACCACGCTCCATCGTCGCAACGTTGAGCTTCATGTTCGCGGGCTTTGTGACCGTGTTTGTGCTGCGCCATCTACTGGGGTTTTGAACATGAAAAAACTCACGGCTTTCCTCGCCGGCCTGTTGTTCGGCATCGGCCTGCTGTTGGCCGGCATGGCCAATCCGGCCAAAGTACTGGGGTTTCTCGATATCGCCGGTCTGTGGGATCCCTCCCTGGCGCTGGTGATGATCGGGGCGATTGCCGTGGCCTGGGTGCCGTTTCACTGGGCCATGAAACAATCCAAGTCATTGCTGGGGGAGCCTATGCAGTTGCCGGTCAGTCGTGAACTGGATCGACGCTTGATCGGTGGCAGTTTGCTGTTCGGGGTCGGTTGGGGCATTGCGGGCATCTGCCCCGGGCCGGCGCTGGTGCTGTTGCCGACGGGGCATTGGCAGGCGTGGGTGTTTGCGATTGCCATGCTGGCGGGGATGTTGCTATTCAGCCTGTTGCAAGCGCGTCGTTAAATCGCCTCGCCAGGTTTACCTCTAGAAGTCGTAGCCTTCGGCGGCGCACTCATTGCCGAAGGCTACGGTTTTTTGCGTTTCAGGCCGCCAATTCTCCGCTGGCAATCGCCGCCGACGCCGCCAGCATCGCCCGCAACAACACCGCACACCCGGCCGCCAGGTCATCCGGCGCGGCGTTTTCGATTTCGTTGTGGCTGATGCCGCCTTCGCACGGTACGAAGATCATCCCGGCCGGGCCGAGTTCGGCGAGGAAGATTGCGTCGTGCCCTGCTCCGCTGACGATGTCCATGTGCGACAGGCCCAACCCTTGAGCGGCACCGCGTACCGCTTCGACGCAACCCTTGTCGAAGTACAGCGGCGGGAAGTCCGCAGTGGGTGTGAGTTCGAAGGTCAGGCCGTGTTCCTCGCAGGTGGTTTCGATGACTTCGCGGACTTCGGCGATCATCGAGTCCAGCCGCGCCGGTTCCAGATGCCGGAAGTCCAGGGTCATGCGCACTTCGCCGGGGATGACGTTGCGCGAGCCGGGATAGGCTTGCAGACAGCCGACGGTGCCGCAGGCGTGGGGTTGATGGCCGAGGGCTGCGCGGTTGACTGCACCGACGATCACCGCGGCGCCGACCAGGGCGTCCTTGCGCAGGTGCATCGGTGTCGGGCCGGCGTGGGCTTCGACGCCGCGCAGTTTCAGGTCGAACCATTTCTGCCCGAGGGCGCCCATCACCACACCGATGGTTTTGTGTTCGTCTTCAAGGATCGGGCCTTGTTCGATATGGGCCTCAAAATAGGCGCCGACCGCATGCCCGCTGACTTTGCGCTCGCCAGCATAGCCAATGGCATTCAAGGCTTCACCAACGGTGACGCCCTCGGCATCGACCTTGGCCAGGGTTTCTTCGAGGGTGAATTTTTCTGCAAATACACCGGAGCCCATCATGCACGGAGCGAAGCGTGAGCCTTCCTCGTTGGTCCAGACCACGACTTCCAGCGGCGCTTCGGTTTCCACGCCGAGGTCATTGAGGGTGCGCAGCACTTCGACGCCGGCCAGTACGCCGAAGCAGCCGTCAAACTTGCCGCCGGTGGGTTGGGTGTCGATGTGGCTGCCGGTCATCACTGGTGGCAGGTTTGGGTTGCGGCCGGGGCGGCGGGCGAAGATGTTGCCGACGGCGTCGATGCTGACGGTGCAGCCGGCCTCCTCGCACCAGTTGACGAAAATGTCCCGGGCCTGGCGGTCGAGGTCGGTCAGGGCCAGGCGACAGACGCCGCCCTTGACCGTGGCGCCGAGCTTGGCCAGGTCCATGAGCGACTGCCACAAGCGGTCGCGGTTGATGTGCTGATGGGTGGACTGCAGAACGTCTACGGCAGCGTTCATGATGATCTCCTCAGGCAGTTGTTATAGGTTTCTTCAGGCATTTCTTGGGTGTATTCGAGGCCGTCTTCGCGGGCAAGCCCGCTCCCACAGTGAATCGGGTGTACACAGCATTTGTGTACGACCTCAATCCCTGTGGGAGCGGGCTTGCCCGCGAAGAGGCCCGTATTCACACCGGAGATTTCGCAACAGACGGGCTGGGCCGCATCGAGCACAACCCGTAATAAATCAGCCCACCCAGCACCGAGCCGGTGAACCAGCCATAGTCGTAGAACCAACTGAATGCATTGCTGCCGAGCGACAGCAGCGTCAGCGCCACCGGCACACCGAACGCGATAAACCCTAACCAGTTCCACGCAGGGTAAACGTCATCGCGATAGAGGCCGGCCAGGTCCAGTTGCTGTTTCTTGATCAGGAAATAGTCCACCACCATGATCCCGGCGATCGGGCCCAACAGGCTCGAATAACCCAGCAACCAGTTGGAATACACCGTCTCCAGGCTTAAATCCGAGACGATCAAACCGAGCTTCTTCAACAGCTCATGGGCCATCAGCGCCAAGCCGACTAGGCCGGTGAGCATCACCGCTGTGGTGCGGTTGATGAGCTTGGGGGCGACGTTCTGGAAATCGTTGGTCGGCGAAACAATGTTGGCCGCCGTGTTGGTCGACAGCGTGGCGATGATGATCAGCGCCATGGCCAGTGCGACCCAGACCGGGCTCTGGATATGACCGATCAGGGTGACCGGATCGGAGACGGTGACGCCCACCAGTTTTACCGAGGCGGCGGTCATCACCACGCCGAGGGAGGCGAACAGAAACATGGTCAGGGGCAAGCCGATAATCTGCCCGACGATCTGATCCTTCTGGCTTTTCGCATAGCGGCTGAAATCCGGAATGTTCAGGGACAAGGTGGCCCAGAACCCGACCATGGCGGTCAGCCCGGCGGCAAAGTAACTGACCACGCTCGCGCCTTCCGGACGTTTGGCCGGGATCGCCAGCAACTCAGTCATCGACACGTTCGGCATCGCCCATACCAACAGGCCCACACCCACCAATATCAACAACGGCGCCGAGAGGGTTTCCAGCCATTTGATCGAGTCCGCACCGCGTATCACCACCCACAGGTTCAAGGCCCAGAACATCATGAACCCGATCACTTCACCGGTACCGCCAAGGGATTTCCAACCGTCGAACACCGAGCCGAGAAACAGGTGAATGGCCAGCCCGCCGAACATCGTCTGAATGCCGAACCAGCCACACGCCACCAGCGCCCGGATCAGGCATGGAATGTTGGAGCCGAGGATGCCGAAGGACGAACGCAACAACACCGGAAACGGGATGCCGTATTTGGTGCCGGGAAAGGCGTTCAGGGTCAACGGGATCAGGACGATGATGTTGGCGAACAGAATCGCCAGCAGCGCTTCGCCGACGCTCAGGCCAAAATACGCGGTGAGCACGCCGCCGAGGGTGTAGGTCGGCACGCAGACCGCCATGCCAATCCATAGCGCGGTGATGTGCCATTTGTTCCAGGTGCGTTCGCGCACCTTGGTCGGTGCCATGTCGTGGTTGAAACGGGGGCTGTCGAGGACATCACTGCCGGCTTCGAGCTCAAACAAGCCGTCGCGCTCGGTCACTTGCGATCTGATCTGTTGCATGGCCGCTCCACTGTTCTTTGAATTATTTTTTGCTCATCAGGGGCTGGCGGCATCAATTAACGTGCCGGTTACCCCGTTTGCGCATCGGGCAGTTCCATAAAAACTTTGTAACCAACTGATGTTTATCAGTTTTATTTAAATAGCCGATGAGTCATCGGTTACTTGCTTGTTCACTCAGGCCAAATGCCAGGCAAGTTGTCCGAACAGTCAGGACTCAATCTGGTGCACACCACTTTTTTTCAACGTCGCGCATCAACCATAGACCATCCTCAAGCGGCTGATTTCACATAAGAAATCTCGCCTATTTTTACAACCTGTCAAGTGCGTCAAAATGGTGAGAGGCCTCACCATTTTGGTGATCAAAGTATTTAATTGTTAATTATCAGTCACTTAAAACAGATATAAGCTTATAAAAAATATTCTTGCTCAATCCTCAAACTCAGACTAGCGTTTATTCCTGACAGCGCTGACAGGAATACACCTGTTTGCGCAGGCTTCATATAAAACATTTAGAACCGGCACCAGTCGGTCATTGCCTGCGAGGAACTCGGAATGTCTCTGTTGATCCGTGGCGCCACCGTTATTACCCATGATGAAAGTTATCGCGCCGACGTCTATTGCGCCGACGGCGTGATCAAAGCCATCGGCGAAAACCTTGATGTTCCGGCGGGTGCCGAAGTGCTCGACGGCAGCGGCCAATACTTGATGCCCGGCGGCATCGATCCGCACACGCACATGCAACTGCCCTTCATGGGCACGGTGGCCAGTGAAGACTTCTTCAGTGGCACCGCGGCAGGACTTGCCGGTGGCACGACGTCGATCATCGACTTTGTGATTCCCAATCCGCAGCAATCCTTGATGGAAGCCTTTCACCAGTGGCGCGGCTGGGCCGAGAAGTCGGCGTCGGATTACGGTTTCCACGTCGCGATCACCTGGTGGAGCGAACAGGTGCGCGAGGAAATGGCCGAGCTGGTCAGCCAACACGGGGTCAACAGCTTCAAGCATTTCATGGCCTACAAGAACGCGATCATGGCCGCCGACGACACTTTGGTTGCGAGTTTCGAGCGCTGCCTGGAATTGGGCGCCGTGCCGACCGTGCATGCGGAAAACGGTGAGCTGGTCTATCACCTGCAACGCAAATTGATGGCCCAAGGCATGACCGGCCCGGAGGCGCATCCGTTGTCGCGCCCTTCGCAGGTGGAAGGTGAAGCGGCCAGTCGGGCGATCCGCATCGCCGAAACCCTGGGCACGCCGCTGTACCTGGTGCACGTCTCGACCAAGGAAGCCCTGGACGAAATCACCTACGCCCGCAGCAAGGGCCAACAAGTCTACGGCGAAGTCCTGGCCGGGCATTTGCTGCTGGACGACAGCGTCTATCAACACCCGGACTGGCAGACCGCCGCCGGTTACGTGATGAGCCCGCCCTTTCGTCCGCGCGGACATCAAGAGGCGCTTTGGCACGGTTTGCAATCGGGCAACCTGCACACCACCGCCACCGACCACTGCTGCTTCTGTGCCGAGCAAAAAGCGGCTGGCCGCGACGACTTCAGCAAGATCCCCAATGGCACGGCCGGTATCGAAGACCGCATGGCAGTGCTCTGGGATGAAGGGGTGAACACCGGGCGTTTGTCGATGCAGCACTTCGTGGCGCTCACCTCCACCAACACCGCGAAAATCTTCAACCTCTACCCGCGCAAAGGCGCGATTCGCGTGGGTGCGGACGCGGACCTGGTGCTGTGGGATCCGGAAGGTACGCGGACGATTTCAGCACAGACTCACCATCAGCAAGTGGACTTCAACATCTTCGAAGGCAAGACCGTGCGCGGTGTGCCGAGCCACACCGTCAGCCAGGGTCGGGTGGTGTGGGCCGATGGTGATTTGCGCGCCGAGCGCGGTGCCGGGCGGTATGTCGAGCGGCCGGCGTATCCGGCGGTGTTTGATTTGCTGAGCAAGCGGGCTGAGTTGAACAGGCCGACAGCGGTGAAACGCTGAAATCGAGGCCTTCGGCCTTCGCGAGCAAGCCCGCTCCCACAGGGGAATGCATTTCAAATGTGGGAGCGGGCTTGCTCGCGAAGGCGGCAGCCCTGACGACGAAAAACTCAATGCCCATCAGAGGCAGTACCTCAATAACCGTGAGGCCAACACTGTGATCAAGACCCTGAACCACCTCCCGCATCCGCACGAGAATGCGGCCGCCCTCGCCGGCCATTTCACCGATCTGGCGCCACCGCTCAACGACCGCCAGGCCCATCTGGAAGCCTCGCGCTGTCTGTATTGCTACGACGCGCCGTGCGTGAATGCCTGTCCAAGCGAGATCGACATTCCGTCGTTCATCCGCAATATCCATCAGGAAAACGTTCAGGGCGCCGCGCAGAAAATCCTCTCGGCAAACATCCTCGGCGGCAGTTGCGCCCGGGTGTGCCCGACGGAAGTGCTTTGCCAGCAAGCCTGCGTGCGCAACAACGACCATGAATGCGCCCCCGTGCTGATCGGCCTGTTGCAGCGTTACGCCGTCGACAACGCACACTTCAGCGAACACCCCTTCACACGTGCTGCCTCAACCGGAAAGCGCATCGCCGTGGTCGGCGCCGGTCCGGCCGGGTTGTCCTGCGCTCACCGCAGTGCCATGCACGGTCATGACGTGGTGATTTTCGAGGCGCGGGAAAAGGCTGGCGGCCTCAACGAATATGGGATCGCCAAGTACAAACTGGTTGACGATTACGCGCAGAAGGAACTTGAATTTCTATTGGAAATCGGCGGAATCGAAATCCGCCACGGGCAGAAACTTGGAGAGAACCTGACCCTCAGCGATCTGCATCAGCAGTTCGATGCGGTGTTCCTTGGGCTGGGCCTGGCCGCCAGCAAACAGCTGGGGCTAGCCCATGAAGATGCACCGGGCCTGCTCGCCGCTACTGACTACATCCGCGAACTGCGTCAGGCCGATGACCTGACCCAACTCCCCCTCGCTGACCGTTGTATCGTTTTGGGCGCCGGCAACACCGCCATCGACATGGCCGTGCAAATGGCTCGCCTCGGAGCACGCGACGTCAATCTGGTGTACCGCCGCGGTGTCGATGAAATGGGCGCCACCGGCCACGAACAGGACATCGCCAAGGCCAATCAGGTGCGCCTGTTGACGTGGGCTCAACCTGAAGAAGTGCTACTCGATGATCAAGGCCAAGTACGCGGCATGCGCTTCGCCCGTACAGGGTTAGTCGAAGGTCGCCTGCAAACCACCGGCGAAACCTTCGAACTGGCCGCAGACGCCATCTTCAAAGCCATTGGCCAGGCCTTCGACGCCAGCGCCCTCGCCGACCCACTGGCCCGGGAGCTCAAGCGTCAAGGCGAGCGGATTCAAGTGGACGAAAACCTGCGCACCAGCATCCCCGGCGTGTACGCCGGCGGCGACTGCACCAGTCTCGATCAGGACCTCACCGTGCAGGCCGTGCAGCACGGCAAACGGGCCGCCGAGGCGATCAACGCCCAACTCATGCTCAACGTGGAGGCTGCGTAAATGGCCGATCTCTCGATTGTCTTCGCCGGCATCAAAGCCCCCAATCCGTTCTGGCTGGCCTCCGCGCCACCGACCGACAAAGCCTACAACGTGGTTCGCGCCTTCGAGGCCGGCTGGGGTGGCGTGGTCTGGAAAACCCTGGGTGAAGACCCGGCGGCGGTCAACGTGTCGTCGCGTTACTCGGCGCACTTCGGTGCCAACCGCGAAGTGGTGGGTTTCAACAACATCGAGCTGATCACCGATCGCTCGCTGGAGATCAACCTGCGGGAAATCACTCAGGTCAAAAAGGACTGGCCGGACCGCGCGCTGATCGTGTCGCTGATGGTGCCCTGCGTCGAAGAATCCTGGAAAAGCATCCTGCCTCTGGTGGAAGCCACCGGCGCCGATGGCATCGAACTGAACTTCGGTTGCCCGCACGGTATGCCGGAGCGCGGCATGGGCGCGGCGGTCGGCCAGGTGCCGGAGTATGTCGAGCAGGTCACCCGTTGGTGCAAGACATATTGCTCGCTGCCGGTGATCGTCAAGCTCACGCCGAACATCACCGACATTCGCGTCGCCGCCCGCGCCGCCCATCGCGGTGGTGCGGATGCGGTGTCGTTGATCAACACGATCAACTCGATCACCAGCGTCAACCTGGAGCGCATGGTCGCCAATCCCGCCGTGGGCAGTCAAAGCACCCACGGCGGTTATTGCGGTTCGGCGGTGAAGCCGATTGCGCTGAACATGGTCGCCGAAATCGCCCGCGATCCACAGACCCAAGGCCTGCCGATCTCCGGCATTGGCGGCATCAGCAGCTGGCGCGACGCGGCGGAATTCATCGCGCTGGGCAGCGGCTCGGTGCAGGTGTGCACGGCGGCGATGCTGCATGGCTTCCGGATTGTCGAGGAGATGAAGGACGGGTTGTCACGCTGGATGGACAGTCAGGGCTATGCCAGCGTGTCCGATTTTTCCGGGCGTGCGGTGGGCAACACCACGGACTGGAAGTACCTGGACATTAACTATCAGGTGATTGCCAAAATTGACCAGGAGGCCTGCATTGGTTGCGGTCGTTGCCACATTGCTTGCGAAGACACTTCGCACCAGGCGGTTGCGAGCCTGAAGCAGGCGGACGGGACGCACAAATATGAAGTGATTGATGATGAGTGCGTGGGGTGCAATCTGTGCCAGATCACGTGCCCGGTGCAGGATTGTATCGAGATGGTGCCGATGGAGAACGGGAAGCCGTTTCTGGATTGGAATCATGATCCGCGCAATCCTTACCACGTGGCAGTCTGAACGGACGCCATCGCGAGCAGGCTCACTCCCACATTGGAATGCATTTCAAATGTGGGAGCGAGCCTGCTCGCGATGAGGGCGGCAGCTGCTCCGCAAGCTTCAAGGTTCTAATCCAATCCCCCGCAAGATCACACTCGTCACCGTCTGCACCGCCCGCTCGAACTGCATGTCCGACAACGGTTGATGGTCATTCAGAATATTCACCTGATGATCAAAGTCGGCGTAGTGCTGGGTCGACGCCCAGATCATGTACAGCAGGCTCGAAGGTTCCACCGGCAGGATGCGTTTGTCATCCACCCACTGGCGAATTTTCGCTTCTTTCATCTTGGCCCAGTCGTACAGACTGACGTCCAGTTTCTCGCCCAGGGTCGGCGCGCCGTGGATGATTTCGTTGGCCCAGACTTTGGAGCCGTAAGGCCGGCTGCGGGAGTGGTTCATCTTGGCGCGGATGTAGCTGCTGAGCACCACGCGCGGGTCGTCGAACATCTCGAAGCACAGCGCGTCCTGTTTCCACACTTCCAGCAAACCCAACAGCACGGCGCTGTACAGCTCACTCTTGGTACTGAAGTAGTAATGGAGGTTGGAGCGCGGCAGTTGCACTTCGGCGGCGATGTCGGCCATGGCGGTGCCACCGAAACCTTTTTCGGCGAAAACCTTTTCGGCTCCCAACAGAATTTTTTCGACGTTACTGCGACGAATCTCGATCTTGTGATTGCCCATGAGGGCTCCCTGACAACAGCGTTGCTCAAGACTAGCATCCGCTCTACCTCGCGGCGACAAGGGAAAACGAAACTTCGTACAGCCAGCTTCTCGCAGGTAGACTGAGCGCCTTTTCGAACCCGCCTCAGAGGTGTTCCACGATGCTGCTCAAGAAAACCCTGACCACCGTCGCCCTGCTCGGCTCGCTGTTCGTCGCTTCATCGGTATTTGCTCACGCCCATCTGAAAGCCCAGACCCCGGCCGCCGACAGCACGGTGGGCGCACCGTCGGAACTGCGCCTGGTGTTTTCCGAAGGCGTTGAAGCAACCTTTTCCAAAGTTACGATCAGCAAGGACGGCAGTAACGTGCCGGTGAAGAGCCTCGCCACCGAAGGCAGCGACAAGAAAACCCTGGTCGTCACCCCGGCCGCACCATTGGCAGCGGGTGCCTACAAAGTCGAATGGCACGCGGTGTCGGTCGATACCCACAAAAGCGAAGGCGCCTATAGCTTCAAGGTTGGCCAGTAATTCATGACGAGCGCGCTGGTGCTGTGCCGCTTTGTGCATTTCACCGTCGTGCTGATGCTGTTCGGTGCGTGGGTGTTCAGGCCTCTGCTGGTCAATGGCGACGCTGGACATCTGGATCAGCGACTGACGAAAACAACCCGCTGGCTGGCGGCGGTGGCGTTGGTCACTGGCGTTAGCTGGTTGCTGCTGATCACCGCCAGCATGGCCGGTTCGTGGGAAGCGGCATTCGATCCGACGACCCTGCGACTGGTGCTGGGCAATACATTTTTCGGCCAGGTCTGGCGCTGGCACTTGCTGCTCAATGCGTTGTTGGTCGCGCTATTGATGACACCCTTGCGTGCAAACCTGCCCCTGCGAATCGGCCTCGCCAGCCTGCTGCTGGCCACCCTCGCCCCGGTCGGCCACGGGGCCATGCTCGATGGCCTCAACGGCCAATTGTTGATCCTCAATCAAATCATTCACCTGACCTGCGTCGGCGCCTGGCTCGGCGGTTTGATGGTGTTGGTGATGATCCTGCGGCAGCCGACAGTGCATTCCATCAAGGCGACCTTGCAACGCTTCAGCGGCATGGGTTACGTCTTGGTGGCGGGGTTGGTGATGACCGGTTTGATCAACGTGCGGGTACTCACCGGGCAGTTCTGGCCGACGCCGTTGCTGTCCGGGTTTGCGCTGATACTGTTGATCAAGGTTGTGCTGGTCGCCGCGATGCTGGGATTGGCGTTGTTCAATCGGCTGCGGATCAACGATTGCGAGCAGCGTCCGACTGCTCTGAAAAGCAGCGTCATCTTCGAATGGTTGCTTGGGATGGGAGCGGTGGCAGCGGTTTCACTTCTGGGCACCATGCCCCCGATGATCGTGAGCTAAACACAATCCAATGTGGGAGCGGGCTTGCTCGCGAAGGCGGCGTCACATTCAACACATTGGCTGACTGACATACCGCTTTCGCGAGCAAGCCCGCTCCCACAGGGTTGTTCGATATACGCCTGACCGAGCCATGTCATCGTACAACTTCTGATTGACATTCCCCGTAACACTTGCAAATAATCCGCCCCGATGTTGTACGACGACGTATAACGAAAAATAAAAACAACAAGAAACACGGGAGCGTCACTGTGAGCAAGCTCGTCCGCAATTCCTCCGTCTGCACCCCTCGCCCAACCTTCGCACGCCGTCACACCCTGAGCCTGATCGGTTGCAGCAGCCTGGCCCTCGCCCTGCCCATGACCAGCCATGCCGAAGGTTTCGTCGATGACGCCAAAGCCACGCTGAACCTGCGCAACTTCTACATCAACCGCAACTTCACGAACCCGGCCTACCCGCAGGGCAAGGCTGAAGAGTGGACCCAAAGCTTCATCCTCGATGCCAAATCCGGATTCACCCAGGGTCCCGTCGGTTTCGGTATGGATGTGCTGGGCCTGTACTCGGAAAAACTCGACGGTGGCAAAGGCACGCGCGGCACCTCGTTGCTGCCGATTCATGACGATGGCCGCCCTGCCGACAACTTCGGGCGCCTGGGTGTGGCGCTGAAAGGTAAAGTTTCGAAAACCGAATTGAAGGTCGGCGAATGGATGCCAGTGTTGCCGATCCTGCGCTCCGACGACGGCCGCTCCCTGCCGCAAACCTTTCGCGGTGGACAGGTGACGTCCACCGAGATCAGTGGCCTGACGCTCTACGGCGGCCAGTTCCGCGCCAACAGCCCGCGCAACGATGCGAGCATGGAAGACATGTTCATGAACGGCAAATCGGCGGCCTTCACCTCGGACCGTTTCAACTTTGGCGGCGGTGAATATGCGTTCAACGAGAAGCGCACCCAGGTCGGCGTCTGGTACGCGCAACTCAGCGACATTTATCAGCAGCAGTATTTCAACCTGAGCCACAGCCAGCCCCTCGGCGACTGGACCCTCGGCGCCAACCTTGGTTACTTCATCGGCAAGGAAGACGGCAGCGCCCTGGCCGGCGACCTCGACAACAAAACCGCGTTCGCCATGCTCTCGGCCAAATATGGCGGCAACACCTTCTTTGTCGGCCTGCAAAAACTCACCGGCGACGATGTCTGGATGCGGGTCAACGGCACCAGCGGCGGCACCCTGGCCAACGACAGCTACAACTCCAGCTACGACAACGCCAAGGAACGATCCTGGCAGCTGCGCCACGACTACAATTTTGTGGCACTTGGAATTCCCGGCCTGACAATGATGAACCGCTACATCAGCGGCGATAACGTACACACAGGCAACATCACCGACGGCAAGGAATGGGGCCGCGAGTCAGAACTGGCTTACACCGTGCAGAGCGGCGTGCTGAAGAACCTCAACGTCAAATGGCGTAATGCGTCGATCCGTAAGGACTTCAGCACCAACGAATTCGACGAAAACCGCATTATCATCAACTACCCGATCTCGTTGCTCTAAAGGCGAACATCTTTTGCAAGGCTGACTCAACCACTGTGGCTAGGGGGTAAGGGATGACCCTCCGTCAATTTCAACCGATGCCGCGTTGACAACGGCCTGAGACCCTAACGATACTTCGATCTAGTCGTACGACAACCTACAACAAATTCAATAACAATGACTGCTTGTTCAGGGACTTCCATGACCATCAAAACTAACGCCCGCGCCCCTTTCAATCGTCTCCTCCTGACCGGTGCCGCCGGCGGCCTCGGCAAAGTCCTGCGCGAACGCCTGCGCCCCTACGCCAATGTGATTCGCCTGTCGGACATCGCCGACATCGCCCCGGCCATCGATGACCGTGAAGAAGTCGTGCCCTGCGACCTGGCAGACAAGCAAGCAGTCCATCAGCTGGTTGAAGGCGTGGACGCGATCCTGCACTTTGGTGGCGTGTCGACGGAGCACTCTTTCGAAGAGATCCTCGGCGCCAATATATGCGGTGTGTTCCACATTTATGAAGCCGCTCGCCGCCATGGTGTGAAGCGGGTGATTTTCGCCAGTTCCAACCACGTGATCGGCTTCTATAAGCAGGATGAAGTCATCGACGCCCACTCCCCTCGCCGCCCGGACAGCTACTACGGCTTGTCCAAGTCCTATGGCGAAGACATGGCCAGTTTCTACTTCGATCGCTACGGCATCGAAACCGTCAGCGTGCGCATCGGCTCCTCGTTCGCGGAACCGCTGAACCGCCGAATGATGAGCACCTGGTTGAGCTTCGGCGATCTGACTCAATTGCTCGAATGTGCGCTGTATGCCCCTGATGTCGGTCACACCGTGGTCTACGGCATGTCCGACAACAAGAACGTCTGGTGGGACAACCGTTTCGCCACCTGCCTGGGTTATGAACCTCAGGACAGCTCCGAAGTGTTCCGCGAAAAAGTCGAAGCCCAACCGATGCCAGCTGCTGATGACCCGGCACGGGTCTATCAGGGTGGAGCGTTTGTCGCGTCCGGCCCGTTCGGCGACTGAACCCGCGTACCTCACTTGATCCCGACAACAAAAACCCGAGGGGATGAGCTGTCATGCAAGCCGAATTGATTGTCGATGCGCGCAACGCAGTCGGTGAATGCCCGGTCTGGGTGCCTGAGGAAAACGCCCTGTATTGGGTCGATATTCCTGCTGGCGGACTTCAGCGCTGGAGCGCCGACACCGGCCATGTCCACGCCTGGAGAGCACCGCAGATGCTCGCCTGCATTGCACGTCACCGCGACGGCGGCTGGGTTGCCGGGATGGAAAGCGGGTTCTTTCATCTGCACCCGCATAACGATGGCAGCCTCGACAGCAATCTTCTGGCACCGGTCGAACACACCCGCACAGACATGCGCCTGAACGACGGTCGCTGTGATCGTCAGGGGCGTTTCTGGGCTGGCAGCATGGTGCTGAACATGGGCGCCAACGCTGCCGACGGCATGCTTTACCGTTATAGCGCCGGGCAACGCGGGCCAGTCGAGGCGCAGCTCAGCGGGTTTATCGTGCCCAACGGCCTGGGTTTCAGCCCGGATGGGCGGACGATGTACCTGTCTGACTCTCATCCCCTGGTCCAGCAAATCTGGGCCTTTGATTACGACACTGACAGCGGCACGCCGTCCAACCGACGGCTGTTCGTCGACATGAATCAGTTCGCTGGTCGTCCCGATGGCGCCGCGGTCGATGCCGAAGGCTGCTACTGGATTTGCGCCAATGACGCCGGGCTGATTCACCGTTTTACCCCCGACGGCCGACTGGACCGTTCCCTTGCCGTACCGGTAAAAAAACCGAGCATGTGCGCCTTCGGCGGCAGTCGCCTGGACACCCTGTTCGTGACCTCGATCCGCCCCGGCGACGACCATGACGAGCAGTCACTGGCCGGCGGTGTGTTCGCCCTCAATCCCGGGGTGAAAGGTTTGCCGGAGCCGTTGTTCAAGGCATAAACCCCGTGTAGCAGCTGCCCTGTGGTGAGGGGATTTATCCCCTCACCACAGGGCAGCAGGGCCCAGCGGTGTTCTTACATTAGAGTTCAATTGAATGACGCCAATGTTGCTGAACCTCGAAGACGAATTCATCCACCTCACCCTCGCCCCCGAACTCGGTGGCAGCATCGTCAACTGGAGTGTACGCGGCACGGGTCTGCCGCTGTTGCGCCACAGTGACGCTCACGCACTAAACACGGGTCTACCGGGCAAACTCGGCTGCTTTCCCTTGGCACCGTGGTCGAACCGAATTTCAGAAGGCGGTTTTGAATGCCCCGAGGGCTGGCTGGCCCTGACACCCAACAGCCTCACCGATCCCCTGCCGATTCACGGCAGTGCCTGGCAACAGCCGTGGCAGGTGGTTTCGCAGACGCGTGATGAAGTCGTCCTGCAACTCGACAGCACCACGCCCTTCGTCTATCGCGCCCGGCAACGATTCCATCTGAGCGGCGGCAAACTGAGCATTGATCTTAAGGTCACTCATCTGGCCGAAAGTCCTGCCTGGCATGGGCTCGGTTTACACCCTTACTTTCCGCGTACCACGGGCACCCAGTTGCAGGCGCAAGCCCGGCAGGTCTGGTTGTGTGACGGGACCAAACTGCCGACACACCTCAGTGCGGTGCCGGCCGAATGGGATTTCCAGTCACTCAAGACGTTGCCCGGCACATTGGTCGACAACGGCTTCTGCGAATGGGACGGCCATTGCCTGATCCGCCAGCCAGCGTTGGGTTATGAGCTGGAATGCCGGGCCACCGGCAGCGATTACTTCCTGCTCTACTGCCCGGTGGGCCTGGATTTTTTCTGTATCGAACCGGTGAGCCATCCGGTCAACGCGCATCACCTGCCCGGTCGACCGGGGTTGCGACTGCTGGAGCAAGGCGAGTCAGTAGAGCTCGGTTTCAGCCTGCACTATCGCTACCCCAGCAACTGACTCAGCACCGCACGCAACTTGCCGGGTTTCACCGGTTTGTTCAGCAGCGGTGCGTCGAGTCGCTGCAATGAGCGCCGACACTGATCCGTGCGATCGGCAGTGATGATCACTGCCGGAATCGCCTGGTGGTAATGCTCGCGCAAATGCCTGACCACGTCACAGCCCACCACCCCGTGATCGAGGTGGTAGTCCGCCAGAATCAGTTCCGGCGGTCGTCCCTGCAAGGCGGCCAGTGCGGAGAATTCATCGGTGGCCGTGACCACTTCGCAGCCCCATTGCCCGAGCAACGCGCTCATGCTTTCGAGGATGCTCACTTCGTTGTCCAGCACCAGCAAACGCCGGCCCGGCAATGGATTGCCGGTGCCGGGTTGTGGTGCCGCCAGGCTGATCGGCAGCGGAACCTCATGGGAAATCGGCACGTCGATGCTGAACATCGAACCGCGTCCTGGCAGCGAATGAACCCCGACTTTATAGCCGAGGATCTTGGCGATACGTTCAACGATGGCCAGCCCCAGGCCCACACCCTTGCGGTCGGCGGCGCGGCCGACGTCCAGTTGGTTGAACTCGAGGAAGATCGAATCCAGTCGGTCCGCCGCGATCCCGCGCCCGGTGTCCCAGACTTCCAGGCGCAGCATTTCACCCCGGCGTCTGGCCCCCAGCAGGATGCTGCCCTCGTCGGTGTAGCGGCAGGCGTTGCTGAGGAAGTTGCGCAGGATCCGCGTCATCAGGCGCAGGTCGGTGCTGATGGCGTAATCGCCCATATGCACCCGCAGGTTCAACCCTGCGGCCTGGGCCACTGACTGGAACTCCGAGACCAACGGCGCGAGCAATTCGTCGAGGCGGTACAGCGCAATGTCCGGTTTGACCGCGGCCTGATCGAGCCGGGAAATATCCAGCAAATCGGTGAGTAGATCTTCCGCCCCTTCCAGCGCCTGGTGCGTCCGCTCCACCAGCACCTGTTCGACGTCGGGAAGCTTGCGTTCGCGCAGGGTCGAGATCAGCAAACGCGCGGCATTGAGCGGTTGCAGCAGGTCATGACTGGCGGCGGCGAGGTATTTGTCCTTGCTGCGATTGGCGGCTTCGGCGGCATCCCGGGCGTCGCGCAAGGCTTGGGCAATCTGTTTACGCTGGGTGATTTGCTGTTGCAGGTTACGGTTGGCTTCCAGCAATTCGTCGGTGCGCGCGGTGACCCGCTGCTCCAGTTCGTCGTTGAGTTGTTGCAGACGTTGCTGGGCGAGTTTGCGTTCGGTGATGTCGGCGACAAAACCTTCCACCAGCCCTTCCTGATCAGGTTTGAGCAACAGGTTCATCAGCACGTCGACGCTGCTGCCATCCTTGCGCCGCAATTGGGTTTCGTAGCCAAGCAGACTGCGCTCGCGCTTGAGCATTTCACCGATGTTTTCCAGTTCTTGCGCGCCGTTGACAAACAGGTTGCTCGCCAGATCGGCCAGCGAAAACAGCACTTCCTGGGGATTGTCGTAGCCGAGCATCCGCGCCAGTGCCGGGTTGGCGGCGCGCATGCCTTCCAGGAGGCTGGCCTGGAAGATCCCGTGGACCGCGTTTTCGAACAGCCATTTATAGCGATTGCGCTCAGCTTCCAGCTCGTCGAGGCGCGCAGCCAGTTCCGGGTAATGACTCTTGCGCGCCGAATGGCTGCCTAATCCCAGTAACCCCGCCAGCGCCCGTTGCTGTTCGTCAGAGGGCTTCGCCATAGACGACCTCGACATCACGCTGACTGGACTCGCGCGGGTTGGTCAGGATGCACGGGTCGTGCATGGCGTGTTGCGACAGGAACGGAATGTCCGCCGTGCTGACCCCGTGCAATCCCAACGTTTCGTGGAAGCCGATGGCGTGTTTCAGCGCGATCAGGTGTTCCACCAGACGCCCGCAAATCTGCCGGTGATTCAAGCCACGGCAATCGATGCCAAAGGTCTCGGCGATCACCTTGAAACGCTCCGGTGCGGAGCTGTAGTTGAACGCCACCACGTGCTCCACCAGCACCGCGTTGCACAAGCCATGGGGCAAATCGAGGAAGCCACCGAGGCTGTGGGACATGGCGTGCACCGCGCCGAGGATCGCGTTGGAGAACGCCAGCCCGGCCTGCATGCTGCCGAGCATGATTTTCTCGCGCAAGGCGATGTCGTGCGGGTTGGCGATCATCTGCACCAGGTTGCCGTTGATCAGGCGCATCGCCTCCAGTGCATGGGGGTCGGTCAACGGCCCGTGACCGGTGGACACAAACGCTTCGATGGCATGCACCAACGCATCGATGCCGGTACAGGCCGACAGGAACGGGTCCATGCTCAGGGTGGTTTCCGGGTCGATCAGCGACACGTCCGGCACCACCGCTTTACTGACGATGGAGAACTTCATGCGTTCTTGCTGGTTGGAGATGATCACGAATTGCGAGACATCGGCCGAGGTCCCGGCGGTGGTCGGTATCAGGATCAGCGGCGGGCTGGGGACGCGGATGGTGTCCACGCCTTCGAATTCGAGAATGCTGCGCCCATGGGCGACGACAATGCCGATGCCTTTGCCGCAATCCATCGGGCTGCCGCCACCGACGGCCACGATCACATCGCAATGATTTTCCCGGTACAGATCGGCACCGAGCATCACTTCTTCGACCCGCGGGTTGGGCGAGACCGCGCTGTACAGGACGTACTCGATGCCCTGGGCTTGCAGGCTGGCCTCGACATCGGCGACCCAACCGGCGGCAATCACACCGGGATCGCTGACCAGCAGCACCTTGCGGGCACCAAAGGTTTTGGCGCAATTGCCGACGTTGTGCCGGCAGCCGGCACCAAAGATGATTTCAGGCGAAACGAATTTACGCAGTTGACTGAGACTCTGGCTCATTGGAAAGCCTGTTTTTATTGTTTTGGAAGGTAATGTCCACACTAAAGCATCCGGCGGTGAATGCAATCAGACCAATGGGTAGCAAGATCCTGTATCCACTGTAGATCCCCTGTGGGAGCGGGCTTGCTCGCGAAGGCGGCATTACATTCAACATTGATGTCGACTGACCCACCGCTTTCGCGAGCAAGCCCGCTCCCACAGGGGGACCTGTGTCAGCTCTTGATTTATCCGCGGTAGATCAGTCGCGAAGCCTTCTCGTTACGCAACGTCAGGTGTTCCATGCCCTGCCCCGGTGCGTCGGCTTCCTCGCGAGCCTTGAGAATCACACCGTGGTGCGGGGATTTGCTGCACACCGGGTCCGCGTTGGCGGCGTCGCCGGTCAGCATGAAGGCCTGGCAGCGGCAGCCGCCCAGGTCCTTGTGCTTTTCATCGCAGGAGCGGCACGGTTCCTTCATCCAGTCATCGCCACGAAAGCGATTGAAACCGAAAGAATCAGTCCAGATGTGCTCGATGCTGTGCTCGCGCACATTGGGAAACTGCACCGGCAACTGTCGGGCGCTGTGGCAAGGCAACGCCGTACCGTCGGGGGTGATGTCGAGAAACAGATTGGCCCAGCCGTTCATGCAGGTCTTGGGGCGTTCTTCGTAGTAGTCCGGGGTGACGAAGATCAGCTTGCACGGATGACCCTGCGCTTCAAGACGCTCGCGGTATTCGTTAGTGATGCGCTCGGCACGCTGCAATTGTTCGCGCGTGGGCAACAAGCAAACCCGGTTGAGCTCGGCCCAGCCGTAGAACTGGCACGTCGCCAACTCGACGAAATCCGCTTCCAGTTCCAGGCACAAGTCGATGATCTGCGCGATCTGGTCGATGTTGTGCCGATGGGTGACGAAGTTCAGCACCATCGGGTAGCCCTGGGCCTTCACCGCACGGGCCATCGCGAGTTTCTGGGCGAAGGCCTTGCGCGAGCCGGCGAGCATGTTGTTCACCGCTTCGTCGGCGGCCTGGAAGCTGATCTGGATATGGTCCAGCCCCGCGACCTTGAAATCGCGCACTTTCTGCTCGGTCAGGCCAATGCCCGAAGTGATCAGGTTAGTGTAGTAACCCATGTCCCGGGCGGCCTTGATCAGTTCGGCCAGGTCCGGGCGAACCAACGGCTCGCCGCCGGAAAAGCCCAGTTGCGCGGCGCCCATCTCCCGGGCCTCGCGAAACACCCGGATCCACTCTTCGGTGCTCAACTCTTCGCCTGACTGGGCAAAGTCCAGCGGGTTGGAGCAATACGGGCATTGCAACGGGCAACGGTAGGTCAGCTCCGCCAACAGCCACAGCGGCGGGCCCGGAGGCGAGTCACTCGATCCAGAATTGAGCATGGGCCACCTCCAGAAATGCCAGCACATCTTCGTCGATCCCCGGTACGCCGGGGAAACTCTCAGACAGTCGATCAATGATCGTTGCAACGCTACGCTGGCCGTCCACCAGTTCAAGGATCTGCCCAGCACTGACATTGAGTTTGATCATGCCTTCGGGGTACAGCAGGACGTGACAGTCCTGACGCGGTTCCCATTGCAGGCGAAAACCCTGACGCAGCGATGGTGATTGTTCGCGGTTGATCAGGCTCACAGGGCAATCCCCCGGTGCCAGACCCGCTCCGTGGTGACGCTGTGATACGGCGGGCGCTCCAGCTCGTAGGCCATGCTCATGGCGTCGAGCATGCTCCACAGCACGTCGAGCTTGAATTGCAGGATTTCCAGCATGCGTTGCTGGCCTTCGACCGTGACGTAGTGCGTGAGCGTGATGCGCAAGCCATGCTCGACATCCCGTCGCGCCTGACCCAGGCGAGTACGGAAATAGTCGTAACCGCCGACGTCGATCCACGGGTAATGGGTCGGCCAGGCATCGAGCCGGGATTGGTGGATCTGTGGCGCAAACAGCTCGGTCAGCGAACTGCTGGCGGCTTCCTGCCAACAGGCCCGACGGGCGAAATTGACGTAGGCGTCGACGGCGAAACGTACACCGGGCAGCACCAGTTCCTGGGAGAGGATCTGCTCGCGATCCAGTCCCACCGCTTCGCCCAGCCGCAGCCAGGCTTCGATGCCGCCCTCGCTGCCGGGTGCACCGTCGTGGTCGAGAATTCGTTGCAGCCATTCCCGGCGCACGTCGCGGTCCGGGCAGTTGGCGAGAATCGCCGCGTCCTTCAGGGGGATGTTCACCTGATAATAGAAGCGATTGGCGACCCAGCCTTGAATCTGCTCGCGGGTTGATCGGCCGGCGTACATGGCTTGGTGGAATGGATGATGGATGTGGTAGTAGGCGCCTTTGGCGCGCAGGGCCGCTTCGAATTCGGTGGGGGTCATTGGGGTGGCAGTCATTGCGGTTCTCCTGGAAGCTCTGCGGTGTCTGTTCTGGCGCCTTCGCGAGCAAGCCCGCTCCCACAAGGGGTCTTCGGTGTACACAAAACCCTGTGGGAGCGGGCTTGCTCGCGAAGGCGCCCTCCGCTACAGCTCAATACTCATGCCGTCATAGGCCACTTCGATCCCGCGCCGCTCCAGCAGCGCCCGCTCGGCGGAGTCTTCATCGAGGATCGGGTTGGTGTTGTTGATGTGGATCAGCACCTTGCGCTGGCGGGTGAAGCCTTCAAGGATGTCGAGCATGCCGCCGGGGCCGCTTTGCGACAGGTGACCCATTTCACTGCCCAGGTTCTGGCCGACGTCGCAGACTCGCATCTCGTCGTCGCGCCACAAGGTGCCGTCCAGCAACAGGCAATCGGCGCGTTGCATCCAGCTCAGCACCTCGTCGTCGACTTGGCCCAGACCCGGCGCGTAGAACAGCGAAGCACCGCTGCGCCGGTCTTCGATAAACAAGCCGATGGTGTCGCCCGGCTGCGGATTGCCGCGATTGGGCGAGTACGGCGGTGCGTTGCTGACCAAGGGGATCGCGCGAAATCTCAGGTGTGCACACGCTGGGATGCTGAAGGGCTCGCGGTCCAGTTCGACCGGTTGCCACTGCAACCCGCCGTTCCAGTGCTTGAGCATGGTGAACAACGGGAAGCCGCTGCTGAGGTCTTCATGGACCCGTTCGGTGCACCACACCGAATGCGGGCAGCCTTCGCGCAGGCTCAACAGGCCGGTGCAATGGTCGATCTGGCTGTCCAGCAGGACGATGCCGGCAATCGCGGTATCACGCACCCGGCGCGCCGGTTGCAGCGGCGCGAAACTCTCGAGTTGCGCGCGAATGTCCGGTGAAGCATTGCACAGCACCCAATCCACACCGTTGTCGCTCAGGGCAATCGAGGACTGGGTCCGGCGTTGGGCCCGCAGGCTGCCATTGCGCATCGCGGCGCACTGGCGGCAGTTGCAATTCCATTGCGGAAAACCACCGCCAGCGGCGGATCCGAGAACGCGAATGTGCATGGGCAATGCTCCAGAAGGCAGGCCCGGCCAACGCAACAGCTGGCCGGGAGATCAATCAGCGGTTGGCGAAATACATCGTCACTTCGAAGCCAATGCGCAGATCGGTAAACGCGGGTTTAGTCCACATGGGTCAATCCTCTTCTTGTGCCGGACGATTCCGGTAAAGCCATTAATGCACGGGGCGCCAGGCACCCGAATGCTACTTTCGAACGAGGTGGCGGCGTGCATTGGTAGGGGGTGTTGCGCGGTTTTCCAGTACACACAGAACCAATGTGGGAGCGGGCTTGCTCGCGAAAGCGGTCTGTCAGTCACATCAATATTGGATGTGCCGCCGCCTTCGCGAGCAAGCCCGCTCCCACAAGGGGGTGTGGTGCCTGTCAGGTTAGAAGAACCCCATCGGATTGATGTCGTAGCTCACCAGCAGGTTTTTGGTCTGCTGATAGTGGTCGAGCATCATCTTGTGGTTTTCACGGCCGACACCGGACTTCTTGTAGCCACCGAACGCGGCGTGGGCCGGGTAAAGGTGGTAGCAGTTGGTCCAGACACGCCCGGCCTTGATCGCCCGGCCCATGCGGTAGGCACGGTTGATGTCGCGGGTCCACAGACCGGCGCCGAGGCCGAACTCGCTGTCGTTGGCAATCGCCAGGGCTTCGGCTTCGTCCTTGAAGGTGGTGATACCCACCACTGGGCCGAAGATTTCTTCCTGGAACACGCGCATTTTGTTGTGGCCCTTGAGCAGGGTCGGCTGGATGTAATAACCCGTCGACAAATCGCCCTCAAGACGCTCGGCCGCGCCACCGGTGAGCAGCTCGGCGCCCTCTTCCTGGGCGATTTTCAGGTACGAGAGGATCTTGTCGTATTGCTGCTCGGACGCCTGGGCGCCGACCATGGTTTCGGTGTCCAGCGGGTTACCGCGCTTGATCTTGACGATCTTCTGCATCACCACTTTCATGAAGTCGTCGTAAATCGACTCCTGCACCAGCGCTCGCGATGGGCAGGTGCAGACTTCGCCCTGGTTGAAGAACGCCAGCACCAAACCTTCGGCGGCCTTCTCGATGAACTGCGGCTCGGCTTGCATGATGTCTTCGAAGAAGATGTTCGGCGACTTGCCGCCCAGTTCGACAGTGCTCGGAATGATGTTCTCGGCCGCACATTTCATGATGTGCGCGCCAATCGGGGTGGAACCGGTGAAGGCAATCTTGGCGATGCGCTTGCTGGTGGCCAGCGCCTCACCGGCTTCACGACCGAAGCCCTGAACGATGTTCAGCACGCCGGGTGGCAGCAAATCGGCGATCAGTTCAGCGAAGACCATGATCGACAGCGGCGTCTGCTCGGCGGGTTTGAGTACCACGCAGTTACCGGCAGCCAGGGCCGGGGCGAGTTTCCAGGCGGCCATCAGCAGCGGGAAGTTCCACGGGATGATCTGCCCGACCACGCCCAGCGGCTCGTGGAAGTGATAGGCGGTGGTCAGCTCGTTGATCTCGGCGGCACCGCCCTCTTGAGCGCGGATGCAACCGGCGAAGTAACGGAAATGGTCGGCGGCCAGCGGCACGTCGGCATTGAGGGTTTCGCGCACGGCTTTGCCGTTGTCCCAGGACTCGGTGACGGCGAGGATTTCCAGGTTCTGCTCGATGCGGTCGGCGATTTTCAGCAGCACCAGTGAGCGGTCTTGCGCCGAGGTCTTGCCCCAGGCGTCAGCGGCGGCATGCGCGGCGTCGAGGGCTTTTTCGATGTCCGCGGCGTTGGAGCGAGGGAATTCGGCGATCACTTCACCGGTGACCGGCGAGGAGTTGGTGAAGTACTCACCATTGACCGGCGCGACGAACTCGCCGCCGATGAAATTGCCGTAGCGCGGTTTAAACGTAACGATGGCGCCAGGTGTACCAGGTTGTGCGTAGATCATGGTGGGCCTCTGTCTGGGTCGATGCCTGTCGGGCAAACAGGCGATGAACCGATAGTAGAGAGCCCTGCGCGTCAGACGTATGCGCCGTTGGCAGGAGGACTCTCGTTATTTGGTAGTAGGTTTCACACAAATTCCCATGTGGGAGCGGGCTTGCTCGCGAAGGCAGCGGCACATCCAACATTGATGTGACTGACATACCGTTTTCGCGAGCAAGCCCGCTCCCACAGGGGTTATGCGATTGATCGTTCCCACGCTCCGCGTGGGAATGCAGCCAGGGACGCTCTGCGTCCCAGAGCGGACGCGGAGCGTCCGGTGAGGCATTCCCACGCAGAGCGTGGGAACGATCAGTGGCAGGTATCAGTGCTTGGCCACCAGGTCTTTCGGCAGCTTGAACGTCCAGAGCATGCCGCCTTGGTTGAAGTCCTTGATGCGCTTGGCCACTTCGCCGCCCCACAGCGGTACGGCACCACCCCAACCGGACAGCACCGAGACGTACTGTTCGCCGTCCATTTCCCAAGTTACAGGGGAGCCGAGTACGCCGGAGCCGGTCTGGAATTCCCAGACTTTCTCGCCGGTCTTGGCATTGAACGCCTGCAGGAAACCTTCCGGCGTGCCGGTGAACACCAGGTTGCCCTTGGTGGTCAGCACTCCGCCCCACAGTGGCGCGTAGTTCTTGTGGCGCCAGACTTCCTTGCCGGTTTTCGGGTCGATGGCGCGAAGCACGCCGATGTAGTCTTCATTCAACGGTTTGATGGTGAAACCGGCACCGAGGAACGCCGCGCCTTTCTTGTAGGCGATGCCTTCGTTCCAGATGTCCATGCCCCATTCGTTGGACGGCACATAGAACAGTCCGGTGTCCTTGTTGTAGGCCATCGGCATCCAGTTTTTCGCACCGAGGAATGCTGGTGCTACGAATACCGAACTGCCTTTGGCTTCGGTGCCCGGTGCGCCTGGACGGCTGGCTTCGTTGTAGATCGGCCGGCCGTCTTTATCCAGGCCGGTGGCCCAGGTGATCTTGTCCACGAACGGGAAGCCGCGGATGAATTTGCCGTTGGTGCGATCCAGCACGTAGAAAAAGCCGTTACGGTCAGCGGTCGCGGCGGCTTTGATCTCTTTGCCGCCTTCGGTGTAGTTGAACGAGATCAGCTCGTTTACGCCGTCATAGTCCCAGCCGTCGTGAGGCGTGCTCTGGAAGTGCCACTTGATGGTGCCGTCGTCCGGGTTCAGCGCCAGACGCGACGAGGAGTAAAGGTTGTCGCCAGGACGCAGGTGCGAGTTCCATGGCGCCGGGTTGCCGGTGCCGAACAGCAGCAGATTGGTTTCCGGGTCGTAGTAACCGCCCAGCCAAGGCGCCGCGCCGCCGGTTTTCCAGAGGTCGCCGGGCCAGGTCTTGCCGGCTTCACCGCCGGAGATGCCGTTCTCTACCGCTTTGCCGTCCTTGTAGGTGTAGCCCATGTGGCCTTCGACGGTGGGACGGGTCCACAGCAGGTCGCCGTTTTTCGGGTCGTAGGCTTCGATTTTGCCCACCACCCCGAACTCGCCACCGGCGACGCCGGTGATCAGTTTGCCGTTGATCACCAACGGCGCGGCGCTGATGGAATAGCCTTCCTTGTGGTCGGCGACTTTCTTGCTCCAGACGACTTTGCCGGTGTCCTTGTTCAAGGCCACAAGCTTGGCGTCGAGGGTGCCGAAGATCACCAGGTCGCCGTACAGCGCGACACCCCGGTTGATCACGTCGCAGCAAGGGCGGATGTCATCGGGCAGGCGCGCATCGTATTGCCAGAGCTTCTTGCCGGTGCGCGCATCCACCGCAAACACCCGCGAGTAGGAACCGGTCATGTACATCACGCCGTCCTTGATCATCGGCTGTGCTTGCTGACCGCGTTGTTTTTCACCGCCGAAGGAGAATGCCCAGACCGGCCGCAAATCCTTCACGTTGTTGACGTTGAGCGTGTCCAGCGGGCTGTAGCGTTGACCCTGGACGCCCAGACCGTTGGTGACGATCTGCTCCGGGTTCTTGGGGTCCTGGAGGATGTCTTTATCAGTGACGCCGGCCAATGCCGAGCCAGACAACAGCATGGCACTGAGCAGCACACTCAAGACGAAGGGTTGGCGACGTGCGGGTTGGGTCATGACGGCTACCTCTGCAGTTTTTTGTTATACCCGGTAAATTTTCCCGGTCTGGTGCAGATTCTTGGGCGCCGCCGCCCTTGGAACAATTGCCCGCAGTGCTGAGATTGCTAGTTCCTTAGTACCGGGTCGGATGAGATGGACACCGGATATATAGATCGACACTGGCCCCTGTGGGAGCGGGCTTGCTCGCGAAGACGGTGTGTCAGGCGACATCAATGGTGAAAGTGAGGGCCTCTTCGCGAGCAAGCCCGCTCCCACAGGGGATTTTTGTTGATCATTTGTTCGCGGCGGAATCGACTCGGGGCATTTGTGCGCGCTCGTAGCGCGGATACAGGTGACTGACACTGCGGATCAGCTCGTAACGACTCAGGCTGATCCCGGCAAACCGTTCGGGAATGGGGCTGCGGATCATCTCGGCCATATCACTGCCATTGGCGGCGCCATCGCGCATGAGCTGGTCGAGCCAGCTCAGGTAGTCGCGCATTTGCTCGAGCGGCTGTTGATCGCTGGCCACCGGTCCATGGCCGGGGACGATCAGCGTCCATGGCAAGCCTTGAAGCGTGGCGATGTCCGCCAGCCAAACCGACAGCCCCGGACTGTTGGGGGTGGTCAGCGCCCGTTGGTAAAACACCAGGTCCCCGGCAAACAGCACGCCGGTTTTCTGGTCGAGAATAGCCAGATCCGCGCCCGTGTGCCCACCCAGGCCCAGCAGACGCAGATCGTGATTCCCAAAACTTTGCACGCCGGGCGTCAGCGTCCGGGTCGGCAACACCACTTCGGTGCCGCGCATCCAGTCGCCCACCAGGCGATACATGTTCTCGGCCATGGCATCGCCCTGCTGATGCAACAGTTCGGTGGTGCCGGCCAACGCGCCGATCGGCACGTCAGTGAAGGCCTGGTTGCCGAGCACATGATCAGGATGATGATGGGTCAGCAGCACATCGATCACAGGTTTATCGGTGATCGCGGCAATCGCTTTGCGCATCGCTTCGCCGTAGCGTTTCGACGGCCCGGTATCGATCACCACCACACCCTGCTCGGTGACGATGAACGCGGTGTTGACGATGTTGCCGCCGTTGGCCTTGGCGAAATTATCGGTGCTGCCTTCCAGCAGCCAGGTGTCTTCGGCGATCTGTCGGGGCTTGATTGAGTACTCGAGATCGGCCAGGGCCGGCAGACTCAGGCTCATGAACAACAGCAGCATCCAGCGCATCACGCGCTCCTTTGGGTCAGGGTATGGCCGCATCGAATTGATTGCCGCTGTTGTCGCGCAGCATCAGGCGCGTCTGCCCTGCCCCTTCGATATCGAAGGCCAGGTTGGGGTTTTCACTGACGGCGGGAAACAACTCCAAACGGGCCAGCAGCTGATCGTTCTGATCCCGCAGTTCGGCATGGTTGATGAAGAATTCCGGGATGCCGCTGACCATGCCGTTGTCCATCGGATGCGCCACCTGCAAGCGCACACGGCTGAATTCACCACGGGGATAACGACCGCCCAGCACTTCGCCGATGTGCTCTTCCCAGCCCGGTTGAGTGCGCACCACACTCGGCGCCGTGCAACCACCGCCTGCCGCATCGATCAGCGTCGAGCCGACATGCCACAACCCATCACGGGTCAGCACTGCCGCGCGCAATGGCGTTGCCTGTTCGATACGGATGCGGATCGACAGCCAGGGCAGCACGCGGTCCAGCGGTTGGAAATCGACAATTTTCGGCAAAGGGTTGAGTTCAGCCCAGGCGAGGATTTTCACCACTTCGCCCTTGAACGATCGCGCATCGATTTCCAGCGGCACTTGCCGGGCGTCTTCAGCGAACGGTGGCGCCAGCAGCTTGACCCGCTCGTCGAACACGAACGGCGCATCGCCGAGCATTTGCTTGTGATAGAAGGCCCACATCACCGAGGGCACCGGGTCTTTGCCCGGGTCGATGTCCACCGCGTGCGCGGCGATGGGTAACCAACAGGCCAACAGACAAGCCGCTCGCCAGTTCACTGTTGATACATCTCGGGCACGTCATAGCGCAGGCCGTAATGGCCATAAATGGTCTTGACTGCGCCTTCGCGAATCAAGGTTTCCAACGCCTCTTCCACGGCATAGGCCAGTTGACGGTTGCTTTCGTGCACCGCCATGCCGATCTCCCAAAGCTGCTTGCCCATGTTCGGGTAGGCGTTCTCCGCCAGCGCCACTTGCGGGTCATTGGCTTCATGAACCTGCCAGTCGATCTCGCCGCGCATGGCCATGACGGCGTCGACTTCACCGGCCTTCATGGCCGCGAAAGCCTGGGGCACGCCGGGATAGTGGTGGGTTTTGCCGGCAAGCATGCCGTTGAACACCGAGGTCAGGTAGAACGACGGTACGCTGTCGACTTCGACGCCGATCGGGTGGTGCTCGAACACGGCGACGCTACCGACTTTGTCCAGCCGGCGACGGTCATAGGCAACCTGCCATTGTTCGTTCTGGTACGGCCCGAACATCACCACATGGCCGTTTTCCAGCTCACCCAGTTCATTGCGCTTCTGCGCGTAATCGCGGTCGTACGGCACGCGCATCATCAGATCGGCCAGTTGCAGGTCGTGCAATTGACTGGCGCGCCAGATGTAATCGCGCAGGTCGTCATCGAGCTTCTCGCCGGCGGGCGCCCAAATCAACGTCAGGTGCACGCCGAGTGCCTTGGCCAATGCCTCGGCGAGTTCGACATCAACGCCACGGGCCTGGCCGGCATCTTCAAAACTGTAGGGGGCGAAGTCCTTGTAGACCGCCACTTTGAGTTCCCTGGCGGCGATCATTTCGTCATAGGTACGGACCTGCGCCTGCACTGCCGGGCAGCACAGCAACACAGCACTGATCAACGCAGCGAGCAGGCGCATGGATTACTCCTCGACGTGAACGCTGTCCAGATAAGTGCGTACCGCCCACAAGGCTTCCTGGCTCAGGTAGTCGGCCATCTTCGGCATGTAGACCCGGCCGTCACGCACGGCGCCATGGCGCACGCGTTCGACGAACCACTCATCACCGGCATCAGCGACATCGAGCATGCGCAAATCAGGGGCGATGCCACCGGACTTGGCTTCCAGGCCATGACAGGCCGCACAGTTCTGGTTGTAAGCCGAGGAGCCGATTTCCAGGGCTTTGTCATGTTCCGGCGAGGTGCGGTAAGGGTTCACCGATGCCCAACCATCGGCATCGATCGGCACACCGGCGTCTTTGATCGGGGTCAGGCCTGGTGTTTCGACAGCCTGAGGGACCACGTTGCCGTGGGCCCAGACAGAACCTGCGCTGATAAAGCCGGCCAGCAGACCGGCAACGAGTAAGGCGTTGCGTTTTGTTGTCATTGTTATGCCCTCTTGATTGCACGCAAAACCTCTTTGAAGAGGCTATGGCACCCATCTTAGGAAGGGCTTCGCACAAGCCCCATGCTGCTTTGGTGGTCGCGGTCTAGTTCCTTGGTAGTAGGGCTTGTGGCCGTACGGAAAGTATTCCCGGCAACAAGCGATTGTTCAGGATGCGAACATGGAGGGTTGCAGCGGTTACCCGACGACTTGGGACAAGTGTGCCTGGTGCCCCACCACTGATCGTTCCCACGCTCTGGTGGGAATGCCTCAACGGACGCTCCGCGTTCGGCTCTGGAAGGGACGCAGAGCGTCCCGGGCTGCATTCCCACGCAGAGCGTGGGAACGATCATCGACCCGCAGGCGCGGGCAAGACCAGCAATGGCGCGGGACGCGGGCCGTGGAGCTTGTCGACGCCGATCAGGGTCAGGATCAGTAGCAACGGCAAGAGCAGCGCTTTGAGAATACGCATGATCAATCGCCTCCCGTGTGATGGCCGTTATTGCCCATGCTAAAACCGCGCCACCCCGGGCGAGTTACTACCTTGGTACTGGCTCACTGGTACTTTCTGCATATTTCCTTCTGCCTCACAGCGTTCCTATGCTGGCGCTACCTGTAATGGAGTGCCTTATGCGCCAGCTTGCCCCTTACGCCCTGATCTATCTGTTGGCGATTGCCTGCGCCGCCGGGTTGGCGACCCAGAGCCAGGCTGCGGACACGCCGTTGCAGGTGCAGATCGGCTACCTGGGCTATCGCCCTGATCCGGGCCCGTTGCTGTCGAACGTCATTCCCGAGCCGGTCGATGCCGGACTGCGTGGCGCCGAACTGGCCATCACTGACAGCAACAGCACCGGGCGTTTCCTCAACCAGAGCTACACCCTGGTCAGCGCCAACGTCGACAATCCGGATGCCCTGGTCGAAGCGGCCAAGGCTCAACATGAACAAGGTCTGCGCCTGTTTGTCGTCAACGCACCGGCCGCCAGCCTGCGCCGGCTCGCCGCTGTGCTGCCCGACAGCTTGCTGTTCAACGCCGGCAGCCCCGACGACAGCCTGCGCACCACCGACTGCCTGCCGAACGTGCTGCACAGCTTGCCGAGCCGGGCGATGCTCGCCGATGCGCTGGCGCAATTTCTGGTGCTGCGCAAATGGCAACGGGCGCTGCTGATCGTCGGCCCGACCCCGGACGATCAAGCCTATGCGGCCGCCCTGCGCCGCGCCACCAAACGCTTTGGCCTGAAACTGGTCGCGGAAAAAGCCTGGAGTTTCGACAACGATCAGCGCCGCAGCGCCCAGGCCGACATGCCGCTGTTCACCCAGACCGCCGAGTACGACGTGGTGCTGGTGGCGGATGAACGGGGCGATTTCGGCGAATACGTGCCCTACCAGACCTGGTACCCACGGCCGGTCGCCGGCACTCAGGGACTGACCCCGGTGGGCTGGCACAAAACCGTGGAAACCTACGGCGCTGCCCAGTTGCAGAAACGCTTCGAAGCCCTGACCGGGCGCTGGATGAATGACCGCGATTTTGCGGCCTGGATCGCCGTGCGCAGCATCGCCAGTGCCGTGAGCAAACTGCGTCAGGTCGATCCGGTGGCGATCCGTACGCTTGAGATCAGCGATCAATTGCCACTGGACGGTTTCAAGGGTCGCAAGCTCAGTTATCGGCCGTGGAACGGCCAGTTGCGCCAACCTATTCCCATCGTGCAGCCCCGGGCGCTGGTCAGCACGTCGCCGCAAGACGGCTTCCTGCATCCCTTCAACGAAATGGACAGCCTCGGTTACGACAAGGCCGAAGTCACCTGCCGTTTTCCCTGACCCGATAATTAAAACAACAAGGAATCCGCCATGCGCCGCACCCTGCTCTGCCGCTCCCTGCTTTTCTGGGCCCTGCTGCTTGCCGCCGGGCACGCCGCGGCCAGCACCGCTTGGGTCTCCAACGAAAAGGACGACAGCCTGAGCCTGATCGACCTACAGACCCTGCAAGTCACCGACACCCTGCCCGTCGGCCAGCGCCCGCGCGGTCTGCTGCTGTCCCACGACAACAAGCTGCTGTACATCTGCGCCAGCGACTCGGACCGGGTCCAGGTGATGGACGTGGCCACGCGCAAGATCATCAAGGAACTGCCCTCGGGCAAAGATCCTGAACAATTCGCCCTGCACCCGAATAATCGCTGGCTGTACGTTTCCAACGAAGACGATGCGCTGGTGACGGTGATCGACACCGAAACCTCCAAGGTGCTGAGCCAGATCAACGTCGGCGTCGAACCCGAAGGCATGGCCGTCAGCCCCGACGGCAAGTGGGCGGTGAACACCAGTGAAACCACCAACATGCTGCACTGGATCGACACCAGCACCCAGACCCTGGCGGACAGCACCCTGGTGGATCAGCGGCCGCGCTTCGTCGAGTTCACACCCGATGGCTCGAAGCTCTGGGCTTCGGCGGAAATCGGCGGCACCGTGACCATTCTCGACGTCGCCACCCGCAAGGTCCTCAAGACCCTGACCTTCCAGATCAAGGGCGTGCACCCGGACAAAGTCCAGCCGGTGGGGATCAAGCTCAGCGCTGACGGCAAGTACGGTTTCGTCGCCCTCGGCCCAGCCAATCATGTGGCGGTGATCGATGCCAAGACTTTCGAAATCCTTGATTACCTGCTGGTGGGGCGACGGGTCTGGCAGATGTCGTTTACCCCGGATCAAAAGCAATTGCTCGCTACCAACGGTGTCAGCGGCGACGTGTCGGTGATCGATGTCGACAGCCTCAAGGTGACCAAGTCGATCAAGGTCGGGCGTTATCCGTGGGGCGTGGTGGTGACCCCATGAACGCACTCGAAGTCAGCGAACTGAGTTTCGCTTATGGTGCAAAAGAGGCGTTGCGTCAGGTGAGTTTCAGCCTGGCACCTGGCCGTTTCGCGGCGCTGCTCGGGCCGAATGGCGCGGGCAAATCGACGCTGATCGCCCTGCTCACTCGACTCTACGATTTGCAGCGCGGTGACATCCGCGTCGGCGGCTGTTCGTTGCGCAACGCAGCGCGTCCGGCGCTCAAGCAACTGGGTGTGGTGTTTCAGCAAAGCACATTGGACCTGGACCTCAGCGTCGAACAGAACCTGCGTTATCACGCCGCGCTGCATGGCATGTCCCGGCGTCAGACCGGCCTTCGGGTCGACGCCGAACTGGCCCGTCAGGCCTTGACCGAACGCCGTCGCGAGCGGGTTCGCGAACTCAACGGCGGCCACCGTCGCCGAGTGGAAATCGCCCGAGCGTTATTGCATGAACCGCGCCTGCTGCTGCTCGATGAGGCCAGTGTCGGCCTCGACCCGGCCAGTCGGCTGGCGCTCAATCAACACATACGCAGCCTGTGCCGCGAACAGAACATCAGTGTGCTCTGGACCACGCATTTGCTCGATGAAGTGCAGCCCAGCGATGACTTGCTGATTCTCCATCAGGGCCGGTTGGTGGCCAGCGGACAGGCCGACGCGCTGAGTCTGGAACACGGCGGCGATCTCGGTTCGGCCTTCGCTCGACTGACCACTTCAGGAGCCGTCCAATGAATGCCTACTGGCAATGTTTCAGCGGCATCGTGCTGCGCGAATGGCTGCGTTTCGTGTTGCAGCGCACGCGGTTTCTCAGTGCGCTGGTGCGGCCGTTGCTGTGGCTGTTGGTGTTCGCCGCCGGTTTTCGTGCGGCACTCGGGATCGCGATCATCGAGCCCTACGACACTTACATTCCCTACGAGGTCTACATCATCCCTGGGCTGGCCTGCATGATCCTGCTGTTCAACGGCATGCAAGGTTCGCTGTCGATGGTCTACGACCGGGAAATGGGCAGCATGCGCGTGCTGCTGACCAGCCCCCTGCCCCGGACCTTCCTGCTGTGCAGCAAACTGTTGGCCACCTCGCTGATCTCGCTGTTGCAGGTGTATGCCTTTCTGGCGATTGCCTGGGTGTACGGCGTGCAGCCACCGGCCATGGGGCTGTTGATCGCCTTGCCGGCATTGCTGCTGGTGGCGTTGATGCTCAGCGCGCTGGGTTTGTTGCTGTCCAACGCGATCCGTCAACTGGAGAACTTTGCCGGGGTGATGAATTTCGTGATCTTCCCGCTGTTTTTCTTGTCCTCAGCGCTGTATCCGCTGTGGAAGATGCGCGAGTCCAGCGAGTGGTTGTATTGGCTGTGTGCGTTGAACCCGTTCACCCATGCGGTGGAACTGGTGCGGTTTGCCTTGTATGAACGCTTCAATCCGTTGGCGCTGGCGGTGTGCATCGGGCTGACCCTGGTATTCGCGCTGCTCGCCGTACTCACCTTCAATCCGCAACACGCCGCCTTGCGAAAATCCAACTGACAACACAAATCCCCCTGTGGGAGCGGGCTTGCTCGCGAAGGCGGAGTATCAGCCAATGTAAATGTTGAATGTGAAGCCGCCTTCGCGAGCAAGCCCGCTCCCACAGGGGGATTTGTGTTGAACAGGGAGAAATTACTACTTTAGTACTGGTTTTCCTGTCTATCGTCGCATTCCAATCGCACCGAGACTGGCATGTAATAGGTTCATAACTATAAGGATTGAACCCCATGCCGCGTGCCCGACGTCGTCTGCTGCGCCCTTCTCTCGCTGCGCTATCGCTGAGCCTGTTGCTGGGCGTCGCGCAGGCCGAAACACCGCTGTTTTCCGCCGACGGCTATCGCATCGGCCTGTACCGCAGCCCGACCCCGAATCAAGTACAGGGCGCCGGCATCATCGATACCGCCGCCCTGCAAACCCTGCTGACCCAGACACCGCGTCCGCTGCTGATCGACGTCTACCGCCGCCAATGGCTGCAAGGACGTTTCATCGAGGACCAGCCCCACGAAAACCTCCCCGGCAGCCATTGGCTGGCCAATACCGGTGACGGTGACCTGACACCCGACTGGCAGGACTATTTTGCGCGTAAGCTGAATACATTGACCACTGGTGATCTCGCGCAACCGCTGGTCTTCTACTGCCGCTCCGATTGCTGGCTGAGCTGGAACGCCGTGAAGCGCGCCGCCGCCATGGGCTATAAGACTCTGTATTGGTATCGCGACGGCCTGGACGCCTGGCAGGCCGCCAGCCTGCCCGTAACGCCCGCCCAGCCAGAGCCCTTCCCCTGACCTTTACGCGTGCGAGTTGTTGCCACACCCTAATCAAAATAATGAGGTGAAAGGCTATGTACAAAATTCTGATTGCCGACGATCACCCGCTGTTTCGCGAAGCCATTCATAACGTCATCAGCGATGGTTTTCCGGGCAGCGAGGTGATGGAAACCGCCGACCTGGACAGCGCCCTGGTGCTCACGCAGGAACATGATGACCTGGACCTGATCCTGCTCGACCTGAACATGCCCGGCATGCACGGCCTCAATGGCCTGATCAACCTGCGCAACGAAGCGCCGACCATTCCGGTGGTGATCGTCTCGGCCGAACAGGACAAACAAGTCGTGCTGCAAGCCATCACTTATGGCGCGGTGGGTTTCATCACCAAATCCTCGCCACGGGTGCAGATGACCGAAGCCATCCAGCAAATCCTCAACGGCAATGTCTACTTGCCGCCGGACATCATCCGCACGCAAAAAAGCGGTACAAGGCGCATGAACGACGCCCCGAGCTTCCCACCTGAACTGCTTCAGGCCTTGACCCGCAAACAGTTGCTGGTGCTCGAACGCATGACCAAGGGCGAGTCGAACAAACAGATCGCCTACACCCTGGAAATCGCCGAAACCACCGTCAAGGCCCACGTCTCGGCGATCCTGCGCAAACTCAATGTGCACAACCGGGTGCAGGCGATTTTGAGTGCCGGGGATATAGATTTCGGGTCTTACTTACGCCGCTGAGACCGAGTTGCCCCCTTCGCGAGCAAGTCGAATCGTCGCACCGCCGCTCCCACATTGGATCTGAGTCGCCTCGGTCAATTGTGGGAGCGGGCTTGCTCGCGAAGAGGCCCGCACAGGCACCAGAAGCCTCAAGGCCTGCCGAGCAAATGACTCATCGCAGTCTTGAGCTTCATCGGCCGCACCGGTTTGTGCATCAGGGTGTGGCCCAGTTCGCGGATCTGTTGTTTGAGTTCGTTGCTGTAGTTGGCGGTGATCATCATCGCCGGAATCGCCGAGCCGCGACGGGCGTTGATCCGGGCCACGGCATCGACGCCGTTCTGATCGTCATTGAGGTGATAGTCGGCGATCAGCAAGTCCGCCTCTTCGTGATAGTTGTCCACTTGCCGCGCCAGGTCCTCCTCGGACAGCGCCGTGACCACCAGACACCCCCACCCTTCGAGCAACGTGCGCATGCCGGCGCAAATGGCTGCGTCATTGTCCAGCACCCACACCCGCGCCCCACGCAGACGCTCGAGCATCGGCTCACTCATCAGCAAGCTCGGCAGCGCCTTGGGTGCCGTGGCGCTGAGCGGCACTTCAACCGAGAACATCGAGCCTTTGCCCGGCCATGAACGCACATGAATGCGATGACCGAGAATCCCGGCAATCTTTTCCACGATCGCCAGACCCAGGCCCAAACCGCGATCCTGATCGGGACGCTGCACATCACCGCGTTTGAATTCCTGAAAAATCTCCTCGAGGCGGTTTTCGTCAATGCCCATGCCGCTGTCCCAGACCTCGATCGACAGGCGCTGGTGTTGACGCCGGCAACCGAGCACCACACGACCGCTGTAGGTGTAGCGAATGGCGTTGCTCAACAGATTTCGAAGAATCCGCGCCAGCAACTGAATGTCGCTGCGCACCAATGCCGAACAGGGGATGAAATGCAGCTCCAGGCCTTCGCTGCGCGCCACCTGGGTGTACTCGGCCGCAAGGTTTTCCAGCAATTCGCTCAGGGCAAACGGCGCAATGTCGGCCTTGATCACCCCGGCATCCAGCTTGGAGATGTCGACCAGCGTACCCAGCAGGTTCTCCACGTCTTCCAGGGAATTGCTGACATTGCGCACCAAAATGGCATTGGCCACCGGCTCCCGCCGTTCGAGCAACGCGCTGGTAAACAGCCGCGCAGCATTGAGCGGTTGCAGCAGGTCATGACTGACGGCAGCGAGAAACTTGGTCTTCGACAGGTTGGCCTGTTCGGCCTCGAGCTTGGCTTCACGCAGGCGAGATTCCGCCCGCCGACGCTCGTCGATCTCGCGCAGCAACTGGTCATTGAGCGTAGTCAGTTCCGCCGTGCGTTCGCGCACCCGCAACTCAAGATTCTGATAGGCCTGGTGCAGCGCTTCGGCGGTGCGGCGGCGTTCGGTGATGTCGCGGATCAACACGAAAATCCCCACCACTTCCCCGGTGGCCAGGCGATTGGGCACGTAGGAGCGCAGCATGTAGCGCTCCTGATTGTTGATGTTGGTTTCAGCGACCTCGAACGTCACGCTCTCACCGGCCAGGGCCCGGGCCACGTAGGCTTCCAGGCGCTGGTAATGCTGTTCGCTGTGGACTTCGCGCAGGCTCTGCCCAAGCATCACGCCCCGAGGCCAGCAGTACCATTCTTCATACACCTTGTTGGTGAACTCGTAGACCAGATCGGCATTCAGGTAGGCAATCAGCGCCGGCACATGGTCGGTAATCAGGCGAATCCAGCGCTCGCTTTCGCTCAGCGCTTCGGCGTGTTGGTAGCGTTCGGTGATGTCGGTGAAGGTGTTGACGAAACCGCCAGTGGGCAACGGATGGGTGCGGATTTCCAGCACCCGGCCATCGTAGAGGCGCTGCTCGCATTCCTGCACGTGGCGCCCGTTCAGATCCCGACTGGCCGGGGTCAGCAAGTTCAACTCGCTGTCGCCGATCACTTCGGCAAACAGACGATGGGCCGCCACCGGGGCCAGGCCGCTGAGTTCGAGGAAACGCCGGTTCCACAACTCCAGAATGCCCTCGGCGTTGACCATGGCCACGCCTTGGGACAGGTTATCGACCGCCCGTTGCAACAAATGGGATTTCTGCGCCACCGCCTGCTCGCGGCGCACGGTTTCGCTGAGTTTGACGTCAGTAATGTCGGTGAACAGGATCACCCGCCCGCCTTCCTGGGTGGGGCGTTCGCTGACTTGCAACCAGCGACCGTCCTGCAGGCGATAGAGCAGGTTTTCGTCGGCATGCCCGCGCGGCTCCTCAGTGAACAGCCCGGTGGCGGACATCAGTCGCTTGACCTCGGCCAGGCGCATGCCGGCGTTGATCCGCACCCGGCTGTTGCTCCAGAACGCCTTGAAGCGGCTATTGAACAAGACGATTCGCTGGTCCGCATCGAACAGCACGAACGCGTCGGAAATGCTCTCGATCGCATCGATCAAATGCTGATGCGCGGTTTCCGCCCGCAGGCGTGCCTCGCTGAGCAAGTGATTGCCCGACTTGAGCTCGGCCATGGCCTGGTTCAAGGCATCGGTGCGCTCACGCACCTGCTCGGCCAGCACCACCGAATGCTGGAACGCCGCGTACGGGTCATTGCCGCGGGTGATGCCGGACTCGATCCGCTCGATCAGCGCGCCATTGATGCGCTGCAGTTTGTGGTTGTCGCGCTGCAGGCTGGCGATCTGGGCCTGAAGCTCAACGGTGTCCAGGGGACCGGCCTCGGGCAATGGCAACCCCGGTGAAGGTCTGGTTGATGTGCATGCCATTGAACTGTTCTCCGTAGGTGTTGAAACCCATCACCCGTTGGTCACGCAAAAACGATCCGATCTGCTCCAGACGGCCGCCGTCCTCCAGTTCCAGACGCCTGAGAAAGCAGTCGCAGCCGATGGTCAGCAACAGATCGCCGAGGCGCTCCTGCAAGCCTTCGAACAGGGTTTGCAGATTCGGCAGCATCGGGCCGGGCGTCATGACGGTGAGGACGATGCCGTTTTCCACCGCGCAGTAGAAACTCAGGCTCAGGTCCGGGTGAACCTGCTGGATCGCCCGCACGTAATATTGATCGTTGATCCGTACGGCCAAGGGGTGCGCAGCGAAGATCCGGTGATCGAGCTCCGCCACCGGCACACCGATGTGCCGGGCGTACTCCTCGGCGGCCGGCTCGGCATTGAGTTCAAAGACCCGACGCGAGGCGCTGTCGGCCCCGGTGACCACCAGTTTTTCTGCTCGGGGCAGGATGTGGTGGGTGGTGAAGACTTCAAAGTCGAGCCAGGTATTGACCAACACCACCACGGCCGCGCCGCTGTGGAACTCGCCATTGAAATAGACGTGGGTGTGGGTCAGGTAATTGTCGTCGCCGGCCGAACCGCCGAAATGCGGGATGTCGCCCAACGCTGCACTCAGGGCCGCGAGGACCATTTCTTCACGGCTGGACAAGCCATCGAGCAGAGTCAGGGCAAAGCTGTTGCCCTTGATCGGCGCCAGGGTGTTGCTGCGACAGCCACTGACCAGGCGCTCGACCATTTGCTGGGCGTCGATCAGGCTGAAGCGCTCCATCTCGCAGATCAGTTCGGCGTCGATGGAGAAATGCCGGTGGTCGAAGCCGACCGCGGTCACGCAGTTGCGGCCGTAGCCCAAGGGTGTGATTTCCCCGGCGCTGGTGCAACCCACCAGGCGAATGCCGCCGAAGCTTTGTTGCAAGGCCTGGCCCAGCGCCTGCAAGTCGTACTCGGCGGAACAGAAGAACAGCACGAAACCCAGGTGCGGATGCAACAGTTGTCGCGCCAGCTCCTGCGCCACTTGCTGGGCATCGGTGGCCTGGGACATGGCACTGACCACACCTTCACTCTGGACCTGCTGCATCGTCGCCTCCCGCAGGTGCGCATGTATGAGGTTCGAGTGTACGAAGCCTGTGAGCTGCTACGTATGCTACTTGGGTAGCGGTCAGGCGCTTCGATGGGATGAGAGTCTGCAATGAGTTCATGATGGCCGACGCTTTTGTGGCGAGGGGACTTGTCCCCGTTGGACTGCGCAGCAGTCCCCTCCGGTCGATGCGCAACCGAAGGGGGCCGCTTCGCGACCCAACGGGGACAAGTCCCCTCGCCACAGGTGAGCGGCGTTGCTACAGGGTTACCAGGTCAGCACCGCCCCCACCGCAAAGGTGTCGGTGTCTTCGTCCTGGGCATTGGTGTCGTGGCCGTTGATTGCGAACTGGTTGTACTCGGCCACCAGCTTGAGGTTGTCGTTGACGTCATGGAACAGCGCAATGCCGCGCGTTTCGTAGTCCGCGCCGCTGCCGACCACGCCATTGCCGTCATCGTTGGTCTTGCCATAAGACAAGGCCAAGCGGTTCTTGCCCAGTTTGTAGGAACCCTGCAGCAGGTAACCGTCACTGTCGACGTTGCGCAGAACCGGCTCGCCGGCGTTGTTGGTAAAGAACGGGTTGATGCCCTTGGCCTGGAAGCCGGAGCCGGTGAGGGACAAGCCGCCCATTTTCGCCTGCACGCCATAGCCGACGCCTTTGGAGGTGACGGACTGGACGGTGGAATCGGTATTGTCCGACGTCTGGTAGCTGCCGTTGACCCAGCTGTAAATCTTCGCCCCGGCGAGGTCGAACTGATAGGTGATCTCGCTCTCGGTCCGCGGGTTCTCCTGGTAAGCCTTGCCTGTCGGACTGCTGTCGTTGGTGTCCACCGGGTCCATGATCCCCACGGCCACCCGCAAACCCTCCATCACCGGCGTGCGGTAGGTGATCTGTGACGTCGGGAACGGGTACGGATAACCCGTGCCGATGTTGCCGAACGACACCCCGCCACCGTCCACCAGCCCCAGGGTATCGCTGACCTGGCCGTAACCGGCGAGCATTTCATCCAGCAGAATGTTGGAACGGGCGAACAGGCCAAAGTCCTTGCCGATCAGCACTTCGCCCCACTCCGGGTTGGCCACCGTGCCGTAGAACTGCCGCACGTCGATGGCGGTGTCGGTGCCGTTGGTTTCGCTGTCGTTGATGGTCACCCAGAAGGAGGACCGGGCGCCGAGCTTGAGGTCGTCGACCTGCTTGCTCATGTTGAAGCCCAGATAGTTGGGCAGAAAACCCATCTTCACCCGCGCCTGTCGCCGGTCGAACTGGTCGCCGGCACGGTCCACTTTGCTGTTCACATAGAAGGCGTTGATGTAGCCGTCGGTGGAAAACGTGGTCTGGTCCTTGTCGTACAACACGATCTCGGCTTGGGCCATCGAGCTCAAACCGAGGGTCGAAAGGCTGGCGATGAAGGCAGGCAAGAAACGATGCTTGATGTTCTTATTGTTGTGCATGACGCGCTCCGCAGCGGGGGACTGGATGTCGGAGGCGATTATCGAAAGCTGACCGGCGGCGTCATACGCTGCCTTGGAGGCGGTTTTGAAATGCTTTGGAGTGGCCGGTGATGCGCGACAAGTTCGGTGTAAGACCGTCCGTCGACGAGGCCCGGAACTTAAGGCGTACGCCTGTGGAACGGACTGGCGTCCACAGGAACCGGTACTGGCTATACGCCCGCTCTAAACAGCATGTAAGCGGCGACCACGACACAGATACTGGCGAAGCCGATCTGCAATCCCCGGGCCGGTACTCGCGCGCAAAGTCTGCGGCCAATGATCATGCCGACGATGCTCGCGACGATAAACGCCACGCCCAAACCGTCGATTCGCACCCCGGCCTGAAACGCGCCGATCACGCCGATGGCGGAAATCAGGCTGATGACCATCAAGGAAGTGGCGACGATTCCACGCATCTGCACGTCAGTCAGCTGCTTGAACGCCGGGACGATCAGGAAGCCGCCACCGACCCCGAGCAGCCCGGAGACCACACCGGTCACCGCGCCCAATGCCGCGAGGGTCGCGGTGCACTTGGCGGTCCAGGAAAAGCGCCCGGTCTGCTGGTCGAGCATGCAGTTCTTCTGGCCCCAGTTGGCGTGGCCGTGGTCGCTTGGACCTTCGTCCTGGCGCTCACGACGCAGCATCCGCCAGGCCACCATGACCATCAGCAGGCTGAACAGGATCATCAGGATTTTTTCCGGCAACTGATGGGCGAAGTAGATGCCAATCGGCGAAAAAATCGCCCCCAGCAGGGCGATCAGCAGCGCGGCCCGGTAGCGCACCAGGCCATGGCGCAACCCGTCAATGGCGCCGACAGCCGCCGCACTGCCCACCGCGAACAATGCGACCGGCGCGGCTTGCGTCATGGTCCAGCCCAACCCCAATACCAGCGCCGGCACCGCAAGAATGCCGCCACCGGCCCCGGTCAAACCGAGTACCAACCCCATCACTACGCCAAAAAAACTCGCCAGCAACATAAAACACTCGTGATCTGCAAAAAAGCCGGGAGCGCCCGGTATCGATGACTGACAGGATAGAGCCCGCGCAGTTTTTTTCATTAATTGAATTGATGCGGGCTGGTCAGCGCAGGGAAAATGAAACTACCCTCATGGCTTGTCCTAAAAGAAAACGGCCACCATGCCCGCCTTGATTGAAGCTTTTTTAGACCCTGCCTCTTCGACCTACAGCTACGTCATCTACGAGCACGATGGCGGGCACTGCGCCATCGTCGACCCGGTGCTCGACTACGACCCCGCCGCCGGGCGAACCGCCACCACCCAGGCCGACAAGATCATCGCCTTCGTTCGCCAACATCAGCTGCAGGTGCAATGGCTGCTGGAAACCCACGCCCATGCCGATCACCTGTCCGCTGCGCCTTATCTGCGGCGGGAACTGGGCGGAAAGATTGCGATTGGTCAGTCGATCAGCAAGGTTCAAGGGGTGTTCAAGACCCTGTTCAATCTTGAACCGGAGTTCTGTGTCGATGGTTCGCAGTTCGATCACCTGTTCGCGCCGGACGAATCGTTCAGGATCGGCAATCTCAAGGCCACGGCCCTGCATGTTCCCGGTCACACGCCAGCGGACATGGCTTATCTGATCGACAGCGATGTGATTCTGGTGGGCGATACGCTGTTCATGCCGGACGTAGGCACCGCGCGTTGCGACTTTCCCGGCGGCAATGCCAACCAGATGTTTGCCTCGATTCACAAGCTGCTGGCGTTCCCGGCCAGCGTTCGACTGTATGTCTGCCACGACTACCCGCCCGAGGGTCGTAAACCGCAGTGCATGAGTACGGTGGGCGAACAGCGCAAGAGCAACATTCACATTCATGACGGCATCGACGAAACCGCGTTCGTCGCCATGCGCACCCGGCGTGATGCGGGGTTGGGAATGCCGACGCTGTTGCTGCCGGCGATCCAGGTGAATGTGCGGGCGGGGAATTTGCCGCCGGCCGAGGGCAATGGCGTTACTTACTTGAAGATCCCCCTGAATAAACTCTGAGTTCGATCGTTCCCCCGCTCCGTAGCAACTGTCGTTGTGGCGAGGGGATAAATCCCCTCGCCACAACGACAGCTGCGACAGGGGATTTGCGTTTAGTTGTTGAGGGTCAGCCCATTCGCCGGCAACGGCAGCGCGGTTTTATAGCGCACTTGCTTGAGCGCAAAGCTCGAGCGGATGTTGGCGACGCCGGGGACTTTGGTGAGGAAGTCCATCATGAAACGCTCCAGCGACTGAATGGTTGGCACCAGCACCCGGATCAAATAGTCCGGGTCGCCGGCCATCAAATAGCACTCCATGACTTCCGGGCGATCCGAGATCGCCTCCTCGAAATGCTGCAACGCCTCCTCCACCTGTTTTTCCAGGCTGACGTGAATGAACACGTTCACATGCAGCCCCAGCAAATCGGCATCCAGCAGGGTCACTTGCTCACGAATCAAGCCCAATTCTTCCATCGCCTTGACCCGGTTGAAGCACGGGGTTGGCGACAGGTTGACCGAGCGTGCGAGGTCGGCGTTGGTGATGCGCGCGTTCCCCTGAAGGCTGTTCAAAATGCCGATATCGGTACGGTCCAGTTTGCGCATGAGACAAAACCACCTGTTTTTTATGTTTATGCAGATTTTTTATCCTCAAATGATCGCCAGCGCAACGAAACACAGAGAAATATTCTTCTTGGCCCGGCCTATGATTGTTGTAGGACAAGAATTCTTTCACCGAAGAATGACGGTCAGCTCACTACAAAAAATTCACAAGATCGAGCGTAGAAGCCATGAACCAAGCGTACGAACCGCTGCATCTGCACGTTCCCGAACCATCGGGCCGTCCTGGCTGCAAAACCGACTTCTCCTACCTGCGTCTGACCGACGCCGGTACGGTGCGCAAACCCCCAATCGACGTTGAACCGGCCGACACCGCTGATCTGGCCAAGGGCCTGATTCGCGTGCTCGATGACGAGGGCAATGCCCTCGGTCCTTGGGCTGAAGGCGTGCCGTCCGAGATCCTGCGCAAAGGCATGCGCGCCATGCTCAAGACGCGGATTTATGACAACCGCATGGTGGTCGCCCAGCGTCAGAAAAAAATGTCGTTCTACATGCAGAGCCTTGGCGAAGAAGCCATCGGCAGCGGCCAGGCCCTGGCGTTGAACGTCGATGACATGTGCTTCCCGACGTACCGCCAGCAAAGCATCCTGATGGCGCGCGAAGTGCCGCTGGTGGACCTGATCTGCCAACTGCTGTCCAACGAGCGTGATCCGCTCAAGGGACGTCAGCTGCCGATCATGTATTCAGTCAAAGACTTCGGCTTCTTCACCATTTCCGGCAACCTCGCCACCCAGTTCGTGCAAGGCGTGGGCTGGGGCATGGCCTCGGCGATCAAGGGCGACACCAAAATCGCCTCGGCCTGGATCGGCGACGGCGCTACCGCTGAATCCGACTTCCACACCGCCCTCACCTTCGCCCACGTTTACCGTGCGCCAGTGATCCTCAACGTGGTCAACAACCAGTGGGCAATCTCCACGTTCCAGGCGATTGCCGGTGGTGAAGCCACTACGTTTGCCGGTCGTGGCGTCGGTTGCGGCATTGCCTCCCTGCGGGTCGATGGCAACGATTTCGTCGCGGTCTACGCCGCCTCTGCCTGGGCCGCCGAACGCGCCCGCCGCAACCTCGGCCCGACCATGATCGAATGGGTCACCTACCGCGCCGGTCCGCACTCGACTTCTGATGATCCGTCCAAATACCGTCCTGCCGACGACTGGAGCTACTTCCCGTTGGGCGACCCGATTGCGCGTCTGAAGCAGCACCTGGTGAAAATCGGTCAGTGGTCCGAAGAGGAACACGTCGCCGTCAGCGCCGAACTGGAAGCCGAAGTGATCGCCGCGCAGAAAGAAGCCGAGCAGTACGGCACCCTCGCCGGCGGCCAGATTCCGAGCGCCGCGACCATGTTCGAAGACGTCTACAAAGAGATGCCGGAGCACTTGAAGCGCCAGCGTCAAGAGTTGGGGATCTGACATGAACGATCACAACAACAAAATCGAGTTGGAAACCGCCATGACCACGACCACCATGACCATGATCCAGGCCCTGCGCTCGGCCATGGATGTGATGCTTGAGCGTGACGACAATGTCGTGGTGTTCGGCCAGGACGTTGGCTACTTCGGCGGCGTGTTCCGTTGCACCGAAGGCCTGCAGAACAAGTACGGCACCTCCCGCGTATTCGATGCGCCGATCTCCGAAAGCGGCATCGTCGGCGTCGCCGTCGGTATGGGTGCTTATGGTCTGCGGCCGGTGGCCGAGATTCAGTTCGCCGATTACGTTTACCCTGCATCGGACCAGATCATTTCCGAAGCCGCCCGCCTGCGCTATCGCTCGGCCGGCGAGTTCACCGCACCGATGACCCTGCGCATGCCTTGCGGCGGCGGCATCTACGGCGGCCAGACCCACAGCCAAAGTATTGAAGCGATGTTCACCCAGGTCTGCGGTTTGCGCACGGTCATGCCGTCCAACCCTTACGACGCCAAAGGTTTGTTGATCGCCTCCATCGAAAACGATGACCCGGTGATCTTCCTCGAGCCAAAACGCCTGTACAACGGCCCGTTCGACGGTCACCACGAACGCCCGGTTACCCCGTGGTCGAAACACCCGGCCGCGCAAGTGCCGGACGGTTACTACACCGTGCCACTGGACGTCGCCGCGATCACCCGTCCGGGCAAGGACGTCACCATCCTGACGTACGGCACCACGGTTTATGTGTCGCAAGTGGCGGCTGAAGAAACCGGTATCGACGCTGAAGTCATCGACCTGCGCAGCTTGTGGCCACTGGACCTGGAGACCATCGTCAAGTCGGTGAAGAAAACCGGCCGTTGCGTGATCGTTCACGAAGCGACCCGCACCTGCGGTTTCGGCGCCGAACTGGTCGCCTTGGTGCAAGAACACTGCTTCCACTACCTGGAAGCGCCTATCGAGCGCGTCACCGGTTGGGACACTCCCTACCCGCACGCACAAGAGTGGGCGTATTTCCCTGGTCCGTCCCGAGTGGGCGCGGCTTTGCATCGGGTTATGGAGGTCTGAATGGGCACGCACGTTATTAAAATGCCGGACATTGGTGAAGGCATTGCAGAAGTTGAACTGTCTCAGTGGCACGTCAAAGTCGGCGACATGGTCGTCGAAGATCAGGTACTGGCCGATGTCATGACCGACAAGGCAATGGTCGACATCCCGTCGCCGGTGAACGGCAAGGTGATTGCGCTGGGCGGACAGCCTGGCGAAGTCATGGCGGTTGGCAGCATCCTGATCAGCATTGAAGTCGAAGGCGCGGGCAACGTTAAAGAGTCGGCTCAGCCTGCACCTGTTAAAGAAGCTCCGGTGGCGGCGCCGAAAGTTGCCGCTACTGTTGAAAGCAAACCGGTCGCCGCTGCAGCGCCGCGAGCGGCCGTATGCCAAGGCCCAATGGTCGCTCGCGAAGCTGATGAACGTCCGCTGGCCTCCCCGGCCGTGCGCAAACATGCGCTGGACCTCGGCATCCAGTTGCGTCTGGTGCGTGGCACCGGCCCCGCCGGCCGGGTGTTGCACGAAGACCTCGAGTCTTATCTGGCCCAGGGTCAGCAGCCGCAATCCACCGCTGCCGCTGCTTACGCCCAGCGCAATGACGAAGAGCAAATCCCGGTCATCGGCATGCGCCGCAAGATCGCCCAGCGCATGCAGGACGCCACTCAGCGCGCCGCTCACTTCAGTTACGTCGAAGAAATCGACGTCACCGCCGTGGAAGAACTGCGCGCTCATCTGAACGAAAAACACGGCGCGACCCGCGGTAAGCTGACCTTGCTGCCGTTCCTGGTCCGCGCCCTGGTTGTTGCCCTGCGCGACTTCCCGCAGATCAACGCCCGTTACGACGACGAAGCCCAGGTCATCACCCGCCTCGGCGCCGTGCACGTGGGCATCGCCACCCAAGCCGAGATCGGTTTGATGGTGCCGGTGGTCCGTCACGCCGAAACCCGCAGCTTGTGGGACAGCGCTCAGGAAATTTCTCGCCTCGCTACCGCTGCCCGCAATGGCAAGGCCAGCCGCGATGAATTGTCCGGTTCGACCATCACCCTGACCAGCCTCGGCGCCTTGGGCGGTATCGTCAGCACCCCGGTGCTGAACCTGCCGGAAGTGGCGATCGTGGGCGTCAACAAAATCGTCGAACGCCCGATGGTCGTCAAAGGCCAGATCGTGATTCGAAAGATGATGAACCTCTCCAGCTCCTTCGATCACCGCGTGGTCGATGGCATGGACGCGGCGCAATTCATCCAGGCCATCCGTGGCTTGCTCGAACAACCCGCAACCTTGTTTGTGGAGTAAGACATGCAGAATTTGAGCACCACGCTGCTGATCATCGGCGGCGGCCCTGGCGGTTATGTGACGGCGATTCGTGCCGGCCAGCTGGGCATTTCGACCATTCTGGTGGAAGGCGAATCCCTGGGCGGCACGTGCCTGAACATCGGCTGCATTCCGTCCAAGGCGTTGATCCACGTCGCCGAACAGTTTCACCAGACTCAGCATCACAGCCAGCACTCGGCGCTGGGCATCAGCGTGTCAGCGCCGACCCTCGATATCAGCAAGAGTGTCGAGTGGAAGGACGGCATCGTTGATCGCCTGACCACGGGCGTTTCGGCGCTGCTGAAAAAGAACAAAATCCAGGTTATTCAAGGTTTTGCGAAAGTCATTGATGGTAAAACCGTAGAAGTCGGCGACACGCGCATTCAGTGCGAGCACCTGGTGCTGGCCACCGGCTCGAAAAGCGTGAACCTGCCGATGCTGCCGATTGGCGGCCCGATCATCTCCTCCACCGAAGCCCTGGCGCCGACGTCCGTGCCGAAACGGCTGATCGTGGTCGGTGGCGGTTACATCGGTCTGGAGCTGGGGATTGCCTATCGCAAGCTCGGCGCCGAGGTCAGCGTGGTCGAGGCTCAGGATCGCATCCTGCCGGCCTACGACGCCGAACTGACGCAGCCCGTGCATGACGAGCTGAAAAAACTCGGCATGAAGCTTTACTTGAAGCACAGCGTTCAAGGCTTTGATTCTGTTAGTAATACACTTCAAGTTCTTGACCCGAATGGCGACACCTTGAACCTGGAAACCGATCAGGTACTGGTGGCCGTCGGCCGCAAACCGAACACCCAGGGCTGGAACCTCGAAGGTTTGAACCTGGACTTGAACGGCTCGGCGATCAAGATCGACAACCGCTGCCAGACCAGCATGCGCAACGTGTATGCCATTGGCGACGTGAGCGGCGAACCGATGCTCGCGCACCGGGCCATGGCTCAGGGCGAGATGGTGGCCGAACTGATCAGCGGTAAATCCCGCGAGTTCAACCCCACCGCCATCGCCGCCGTGTGCTTTACCGACCCGGAACTGGTGGTGGTCGGCAAGACCCCGGACGACGTCAAGGCCGCGGGTCTGGACTGCATCGTTTCCAGCTTCCCGTTCGCCGCCAATGGTCGGGCGATGACGCTGGAATCGAAAAGCGGTTTCGTACGGGTCGTAGCGCGACGTGACAATCATGTGATTGTCGGCTGGCAGGCGGTCGGTGTGGGCGTGTCGGAATTGTCGACGGCGTTCGGTCAAAGCCTGGAAATGGGCGCCCGGCTGGAAGACATTGCCGGCACCATCCACGCGCATCCAACGCTCGGCGAAGCGGTACAGGAAGCGGCGTTGCGAGCTCTTGGTCACGCGCTGCACCTGTGATTCAGAACAATTGATGGCGGCAGAGATGGCCCCATCGCTAGCAGGCTAGCTCCCACATTTGGAACGCGTTCTCCTGTGGGAGCTAGCCTGCTAGCGATTTCTTGAGGCCAACTCGATTTATCTGTCTGTCATCCGATAGTCCGGGCTGCGAAACAGGCCCGGAATGAAGTATTGTTGTCCCCATCCAGAAAAACGTCAGAAGCCTTGAACCGTTTCGGCGGTTGTTAAGCGATAGAGGGTGTCATGGGTAACGAAAGCATCAATTGGGACAAGTTGGGTTTTGACTACATCAAGACAGACAAGCGCTATCTGTCGCACTGGCGTAATGGCGAGTGGGACAAAGGCACCCTGACCAAAGACAATGTGCTGCACATCAGCGAAGGTTCCACTGCCCTTCACTATGGCCAGCAATGCTTCGAAGGGCTTAAGGCCTATCGTTGCAAGGACGGTTCGATCAACCTGTTCCGCCCGGACCAGAACGCCGCCCGCATGCAACGCAGCTGCGCGCGCCTGCTGATGCCACACGTGTCCACCGAGCAGTTCGTCGAAGCCTGCAAGGAAGTGGTCCGCGCCAACGAGCGTTTCATCCCGCCTTACGGTACCGGCGGCGCGCTGTACCTGCGTCCGTTCGTGATCGGCGTGGGCGACAACATCGGCGTGCGTACCGCCCCCGAGTTCATCTTCTCGATCTTCGCGATCCCGGTCGGTGCCTACTTCAAGGGCGGCCTGACCCCGCACAACTTCCTGATCTCCAGCTACGACCGCGCCGCCCCACAAGGCACCGGTGCCGCCAAGGTCGGTGGTAACTACGCGGCCAGCCTGATGCCAGGTTCCCAGGCCAAGAAAGCCCACTTCGCCGACTGCATTTACCTGGACCCGATGACCCACACCAAAATCGAAGAAGTCGGCTCGGCCAACTTCTTCGGGATCACCCACGACAACAAGTTCGTCACCCCGAACTCGCCGTCCGTCCTGCCGGGTATCACCCGTCTGTCGTTGATCGAGCTGGCCAAAACGCGTCTGGGCCTGGAAGTGGTCGAAGGCGACGTGTTCATCGACAAGCTGTCCGACTTCAAGGAAGCCGGTGCTTGCGGTACTGCCGCAGTGATCACCCCGATCGGCGGCATCAGCTACAAAGACAAACTGCACGTGTTCCACAGCGAAACCGAAGTCGGCCCGGTCACCCAGAAGCTCTACAAAGAGCTGACCGGTGTACAGACCGGCGACATCGAAGCGCCAGCGGGCTGGATCATCAAGGTTTGATTTGACGGGGCTTGATCCCAAGCGGCACATAACCCATCCATCGCTGTGGCGATGGGTGGGTTTTTTATTGCGTTAATGGCACGGGATGGAACCTTGCAGTTCTCGTATGCGTTCAAGCATGTTTTCTGGGCAATGTTGCTTTAGGGATTCCACGTCAATCGGCTTTGGTGGTGAAGCTAAAAACCGAGCAATGGCCTCCTTGTCAAACTCTTCAAAAATATAGAAGCGGCTAGGATCATAAAAGTACAAATCCTTGACGCCTTTATTAGTAGTAATTAGTTTTTTGTCAAAAAAGGCCGCCTCTAAGGCTCGAAGCGTGAGGCCAGATTGCCCGGGCTGATTGATCTCTATCAGCACGTCAGCATCAATTACCTTCTGAAGGTTTTCCTCATACGGCAATACTGAATCAGTATGATATTTCGATAGCGGGACGGATGACTCATCCTTCACGATTTGAAATTTAATGCTACAACCCAAGCTCTCAAGATCATTAGCCATACTTTCTATCAGGTGAGCGCGACCTTTATCCCTACCAAGAAAAAAACAAGTGATACGGGGGGATTGCTCCAGCCTTTCGGTATTCAGCTTTCTTGCTGCTTCTGCATTGAAAGGAAAGAACTGCTCCAGGTAATCGATACCAAACAAACGGCACTGGTCCGGGTCGAAGCTATAGATTTTGTCGAAAAGTTTTCTCATTTCATCGACAAAGGCCGCATCCACCAGATCTCTGATCAGAAGAACCTTTAAGCCTCTGAAAGTGCTGATAACACTAGGGTTTAATCCGCGTCTAACTTGCCCCTCATTACAGATCAGTATGTCTTTGGTACTTACAGATTTACTCGCATTGACCCACCTCCCTAGCCAGGCTGTTGACATAGTTAGCGGGATTTTTTTTTGAAGTGATCTTAGAGTGCGGTTGATTCTTTTGGCGTAAGCCGGAATGTGGAACATATGAACATCATGCTTTTCAGCAAGACCATCGATCATAATCTGCTCATATCGAGCTTTCCAGCCTAAAAAAAACACTCTCATATCATAGTTCTCAGGTGCATAGCACATTGCCATTTAGCAAGTAGTTTGACACAACACCCTCCAATTGGTGAAACCGGTTCACCACGCAAGTATTCGATAACATCAAGAACCTGCTGGTGTGTATTCATCCTGAGCAATGCGGGCAAACAACCACTCCACAAACACCCGAGTCTGCGCCGTCACGTCCGGCGCGACACCGTAGTAATAACGCGGCAATGGCATTCGCAACTCGGGCAACGGGCAAATCAGGCGACCGCTCGAGAGGTGGGTGCCCAGCAAAGAGGTCGGGCACAAGGCAATGCCCTGACCTTCCACGGCGGCCTCAAGCACTCGGTGCATGTGGTCAAACTGCCGGGTGACCTGAGTGGCTGACTGGCCTTGAGCAAAATGCAGGGCCCAGTTGTGCCAATCTTCGCGACGCGCCTTGGCGGTCAATAACGTGTGCCGGCTCAGGGACCTGAGGTCTTCAAGGGCCAGGCGCTCGATCAGCGAGGGTGCTGCGACCAGCAATAGTTCGTCTTCGAAGAGGACTCGCGCCTCAATCGCCGGCGCCCAATCGTCACGACCACGGCGAATGACGATGTCGAACCCGTCGCGCGCATGATCGGGTGCCTGGGTTTGGGTCATCACTTGCGGTTTGATGTCCGGGTGCTGCGCAATGAAATCTTCCAGTCTGGGCGCTAGCCAAAGCATCGCAAAGGATGGGCGGACATTGATCTTCACGGTCGGCAGCGACGCATGTTGCTTAAGCGCAGCTGCGGCGTTGGCGATCTGCGTCAACCCGGCACTGACCTGCTCATAAAAGCGCTGCCCGGCCGGCGTCAACACCGATTGACGGACACGCCGCTCAAACAGCAGCACACCCAGGTGCTCCTCAAGCAATTTGATGTGTCGGCTGACGGCACTGTGACTGACATGCAGCTCCTCGGCCGCCAGGCTGAAACTTTGATGGCGAGCAGCAACGGCGAAGGCGCGAACAGCATTAAGCGGCGGTAGTGGATTGATCATGTGTCTAATTTAGTCACATATGCGGCGCAATTAAAGCGTTTGTCACGCTCTCGTCGTCACGCCAATCTGCTCGCACGCAGCCAGCGCCACCTGACGGAGCAAGACATGAACAGCTACGGACTCTTTCTATTGTTTGCCACCCTGACCATTTTGAGTCCGGGGCCTGGCGTGGTCCTGACCCTGTCCAACGCGGTGCGCCACGGCTGGACCGGGGCCGTGCCGGGCATTCTGGGGATCGCGTCGGGTGCGTTTATCGTCGCCGCCATCAGCGCCACCAGTGTCGGCCTGATCCTCAGCACCTCCGCCAACGCCTTTACCGCGTTGAAATATGCAGGGGCCGCCTATTTGTTGTACCTGGGTTACAAAAGCTGGCGCTCGGCGGGTATCAATACGCTGCTTGAAACGCGCCCCTCAAGCCCGGGCTACCGCTTCCTCGAAGCGGCTTCGATCCAGTTCTTGAACCCCAAGGCGGTGTTTTTCTTTCTGGCGGTGTTCCCGCAATTCATCGACACCTCAGCGCACTTCTCCACCCAGTTTTTCAAACTGGTCGCTTCCTATGGCGTACTGGTGATCCTCGTGCATGGCAGCTATGCCTTGCTCGCCAATGCCGCCAAAGGCTGGTTGTCGAGCCCGAAGGGTTCCTGGCTGGCGGCGAAGGTCTCGGGTGTGACCTTCGCCGGTTTCGGCGTGCTGATGGCCTCGGCCAGTCGCTAAGGCGCAGAACCGGCGTTCGCGCGACGCCGGGGCTCGGCGAATGCGGGTTGTGCTGTCGATACCTGAATCGGCAGTTCAACAGCGAACCGGATGCTGAGTTCCTTGCGCCCCGTCGCCGTCAACGTCAGCGCGCGGCTGTCCAGGTCTTGAGTCACCCATTTGCGCGTGATCGCCGTTTGCAACAACGCCGCCCCCAACGAACCACCCAGATGCGGGCGGCGCATGCTCCAGTCCAGGCACGGGCAGGCAAAACGGCGGCGCATCGCGGTTAAATCCTTGACCTCGATACCCAACCCTTCAAACAACACCTCACCGCTGTCGCTCAGCTGATAGACCTGTTCATCGGTTTCCAGCAGCCACCCCGCTTCGATCATCCGGTCATGCAGCAGCACCGCCAGCGTGCCGGCCATGTGGTCGTAGCACGTGCGGGCGAATTGCAGGCGATCCGGGGTGCGCGAATTGAAGGTCGGCGCAGCGTTCTGGCCGATCACCATCAACGCTTCCAGCGCCTGGGCGACGCGCCTGTCCGTCAGGCTGTAATAGCGATGTCGGCCCTGTACGTGCAGCCGCACCAGCGCCAACTCCTTGAGTTTGGCCAGGTGCGCGCTGGCGGTGGAGGCACTGACTTCGGCAATCGCCGCCAACTCGGTGCTGGTGCGGGCGTGGCCGTCCATCAGCGAACAGAGGATTTTCGTCCGGGCCGGTTCCGCGATGGCCGCGGCCACGTGAGAGACGCCGATGTCGTACTGTTCTACGTTCATATTTCGCTCCCGGACGAATCAAGGCCCTTTCGAACTGGAGATAGTAGCAACACTTTTCCAAGCACAAACAAGGCTGCGACCCATGGACCCGATCATCGCTGCGACTCATGCCGATCCTTACCCCTATTACGCGCAACTGCGTGCGCAGGGTGGGTTGGTTTTTCACCAAGGACTGAACGTGTGGGTGGCGAGTAGCGCTCGATCCGTTGCGACCGTGCTGGCGCATCCTGATTGTCATGTCCGACCGTCCCACGAACCGGTGCCCAAGGCGATTGTTGGCGGGATGGCCGGCAAGGTCTTCGGTCAGTTGATGCGGATGAATGAGGGCGAACGGCAGCGCTGCCCGAGGTCGGCGATTCAGCCAGGGTTGGCGTCGATTGATGCCGATGAAGTCAATGCGCTGGTCGGCGCTCGCCTGATCACTGCGGGCGCCGACGGGTTGTACAAGGCGATGTTCCGCGGGCCGGTTTGCGTGGTGGCTGCATTGCTGGGGTTCTCTCCGGCTCAGGGCCGGGCTATCAGCGAGCTGACCGGGGACTTCGTCGCATGCCTGTCGCACCTTGGCGATCAGGCGCAACGGGATGCGGCGCACGTTGCGGCGGAACACTTGAGGGGCTATTTCGTTGAGCTGCTGGATGACCCGAGCAATCAGAGCGCCCTGCTCGCCGGGATCCGCCAGCGCTTCGCGGCAACCTCTGGCGACGCTGAAACGTTGATCGCCAACCTGATCGGACTGTTTTCACAGACCTATGAAGCCACCGCCGGGCTGATCGGCAATGCGCTGTTGGCGTTGATTCGAAACCCGTCGCTGCACAGCGAATCGACACCGGTTGACGACTTGATCGCTGAAGTTCAGCGCTTCGATCCGTCGGTGCAGAACACCCGCCGGTTTGTCGCTGCGCCTTGTGAAATCGAAGGGGTAAGCCTGAACCCCGGCGACGTGATTCTGGTGCTGTTGGCTTCGGCCAATCGTGATCCGCAGCTCAATGACCATCCCGACGTCTTTCTTCTTGATCGTCCAGACCGGCGTAGTTTCACCTTTGGGGCTGGACGGCATCAATGTCCGGGGCAGTTGTTGGCGTTGAGTATTGCCAGCGCTACATTGAAGGAGATTCTGACGATGAAGCCTGCTTTGGATCGCCTGACCTGGGATTACCGGCCTTCGCTGAACGGGCGTATTCCGCTGTTTAGCGATTTGCCGTAAGACCGATCAGCGTCCAGACGTTGCCTTCGTGAATCATGAAGGCATTGTCATCCCGATCCACCCGATAACCGCTGTAGCCATGAGCAATCCCGTTGGCCGTGACCTGCTCCAGCAACTCGAAACCCTGCTGAAAAATCCGCCTCCGCAACGGTCACGCCAGTCGCTGCGCAACAAAATCGATAAAGGCTTTCAACTTCGGCAGTGATTTTCGCGAGCGTGGATACACCATCTGTACCGGCTTGGGTGGCGGCGCATAGGCGTCCAGGATCCGCACGAGTTCGCCTTTGGCCAACGCCGCCGACACCAGGAAATCGGGCTGCATCAAAATCCCCTCTCCGGCCACCGCCGCCTGCAGCAGCACTTGGCCGTCATTGCTTTTCAGCACCGCTCCTTCTGGCCAGGGCACCTCGCTGGCGCCGTTTTGCAAAGGCCAGGCGAACCGGTTGTTCCAGGACGTGTGAGTGAGGATTCGGTGTCGGTGCAGGTCTTCGGGGGATTGGGGTTCCTGCCACTTTTCCAGGTACCGGGGCGATGCGCAGATCACCATTTGATACGGTGGCAATGGCTTGGCCAGCAGATTCACGCCGATCAGTTCGGAGATCCTGAACGCTAGATCGAATGAGGTCTCGTACAGGTCTACCACTTCGTTGCTCAGAATCAGCTCGACCTGGATCTGCGGATAACACTGCATGAACGCCGACACCAGAGGACCGACCAAAGACACGCCGAGGGTCATCGGTGCGGTGATTCGCAACAAGCCACTGGGCTCCGGGTTCGACGCCTCCACCCGGCTGAATGCATACTTCACCTGCTCCAGCGCCCGCTTGGCTTCTTCATAAAACAACCGCCCTTCCCCGGTGATGGATTGCCGTCGGGTGGTGCGTTGAATGAGCTGGGTGTTGAGGGTTTTCTCCAGGCTCTGGATATGCCGTCCAACCATGACTGCCGACATTCCGATGTCACTGGCCGCATCGGCAAAGCTGCCCGCCTCGACCACGGCGACGAAAACTTCCATTTGCCTGAGTTTGCTCATGACCATGCCTTGTGAAGGGAGGAAACGGAACGCTTGATTAAATACATCAGGTTAAAGGAGTAATAACCGGCAATGCGTTTATCACGAGAGCCGTTCTCCCTAGAGTCACATGATTAAAGGTGAACAACGAGGCTCCATCGATGCAAACCCTTCTGGACACGTCACTGAGTTCTTTTGCGCGGGCCGACCTCCTGCAAGGCTCCACGCCCATTCAGCGCGCCGAACGCCTCGAACACCTGCTGGGCTTGAAGCCACAGGGAATCGGCCTGTTTCTCAAACGCGACGATCATATGCTGATTGGCGGCGGCGGTAACAAACTGCGCAAACTCGAGTTCCACATCGGCGCAGCGCTGGCGGCCGGAGTCGACACGGTGATCACTGTGGGCGGCATTCAGTCCAACCATGCGCGCCTGACCGCCGCGGTGTGTGCTCGCCTGGGCCTTGCCTGTGGACTGATCCTGACCCGCGCGGTACCCAAAAACGATGTGGATTACGAACTCAACGGCAATGTTCTGCTCGACCAGTTGTTCGGCGCTCAGCTGCAGGTGCTTGCCGGGGGCAGCAACTCACTCGCCGTCGCCGAAACACGGGCCACGCAACTTCGGGATTCGGGGCGCAACGTGCTGGTGATTCCTACGGGTGGCTCAACGCCGCTGGGCAGTCTCGGGTATGCGCGCTGCGCAGCGGAGATCGCACAGCAAGAGACGGAACTCGGCCTCACCTTCAATCAGGTCGTGGTGCCCAACGGCAGCGCCGGCACCCACGCCGGGCTCGCGGCCGGCTTCCAGCTGCTGGGCCGAGGCACCTCGATCGTCAAGTCCTATTCGGTTTTGTCCGATCGAGACACGTCAGCGGCCAGAACCCGGCAATTGACCCAGGACGCACTGGCGCTGTTGGGCAGTAGCGCCGTCGTTCAAGCTGAAGAGATCGCCATCGACGGCAGTCAGTTGGGCGACGGTTACGGTCTGCCAACGCCAGCCATGCAGGAAGCAGTGCGCCTGATGGCTCGCGCCGAAGGCCTGTTGATCGACCCGGTGTACTCCGGCAAAGCGTTTGCCGGACTGTTGGCGGATCTCAGGCACGGACGTTACCGTTCTGGCGACAACGTGCTGTTCGTGATGACCGGCGGAACACCGGGTTTGTATGCCTATCGGGAGACCTTTCAGTCTTAGCGGTTAATCATCCCGCGTGAGCACTTCCAGCAATTCATAGAGTTACAGACCCGTCCTACATCTATCAAATGTCCTTTGATATAGCGTCCGCATCGTTTTCAAAAGATGAAACAAGGACGCTCATGTCTCGCAAAACAGGCATACCCAGGATTCAAAACCCACCGTCCGGCGACGGGCACCACGTCACCAGCCGCTACATGAACGCCACCGAACTGGCAGAGCGGGAAGCCAGACAAAAAACATATGACGACATGTTGGCCCGACAACAGGTATATGAAGACCGTGTCATAAGGCAACCTCAGCAACATGACCAGCCCAGCTCCATGGGTTGCGTATTCGCCAAAAGCTGCAACCTCCCCGACGGCGTAATCAACCACGACAATCCAACCGGGTTTGTCCCGGTCGAGAAATTGGCCGACTACGGAAAATTCTCGCTTTTAGGTGGCAGTGAAAGGGATGAAGCAGGAAACATACCTCTCAAAAAAATCAGTGGTAGCGCATTACCTCGCTCATTCGGAACACTGATTTTGGGTGGCGTAGGAGCTGCTGGCTCCGGGGCGGCTGCAAGCGGTGCAGGGGTAGTGACGGCTGGTGTTGTTGCTGGCGCTTTGGCGGGAGTCGTTGCGTTGCTCTGGCCATCGACGCTCGGGGACAGTTCCCTGTATTCGGAAGAACAGCTCAAATCACTCAAAGAAGGTCGCACCCGAGTTCGCCTGCATATTGAACAACAGGCCGATGGCACCTTGAAGGCATACGGATACAACACTCAAAAGCGCAGCGACTGGGAAATGATTCCTGTCGTGCAGTTCGTAGCTCAAGGCTCTCAGCAAGTGGCTGACTTTGGTAACGGGGCAACGCTGATATGGACGCCAGCCGTAGATCCGTCGAGCACTTCGGGAATCCCGCCGCTAGAAGGAGCTCCACAAGCTCCGCAAATCTGGATTTATCCGCCTACACCAGCGGCTGACAACATCATTGTTAACCCGATCTACCCGCCTGAGTACAAGGACTTCATCCTTGTTTTCCCGGCTGATTCCGGTATCAATCCTTTCTATATTGTCTTGGCACTGGAGTTCGATGCAGCCAGTTACCATGGTAAAACGGATACACCAGTCAAAAGTAAGGGCCCCTCCAATGGACAAGAAGCATTGGAGAACTCAGTGCAGGTGAAACCTACGTCACCACGCAGAATCGGCGTCGATCCAGACACAAATGAGCTTGTTGTCTTTGACCGTACGGGAGGGGATGTCTACCACGGCCACGTCAGGCCATGGGATAAACTCCACCAAGATATGAAAAATGCTCTGATCAAAGCTAAGAAAGTAGACAACAAGGGCAATATTCTGGGAGTTAAAAAGTGAGCCTTCACTATCAAGATCCATCAATGAGCCATGATGAAGCGACGACGCTTCTTGCAAGCGGCGTGGATACGAACATTACTGCAGCATTGATTTCCATCGGTCTGAATGAAGCTGACAGCACCTGGGCTCAGAACACTTGCCTTAAATACCTCGCAAGTGAGACCGAATCAGTTGCAGCATCCGCCATCACGGCTCTTGGTCATCTCGCTCGCCGTCATGGCGAACTGGATAAGAAAACGGTGCTGGCGACACTCGAAAAGGTGAAAAACAAATTCCCTTCCCTTGAAGGAATTATTGCGGACACGCTTGACGATATTGACGCATTCACCTGATCCGCCGGGGACCTCGAACGCACGAACATTATGACGAGGGGGCTGCCCTCGTCATAAAGCTGGTTTCAACTCACGCATCAATCATCCCGCGTCAGCACTTCCAGCAATTCAATCTCGAAAATCAGGTTCGAGTTCGGCGTGATCTTGCCCATGGTCCGTTCACCGTAGGCCAGATGCGCCGGTACCAGCAACTTGCGCTTGCCGCCGACCTGCATGCCCATAATCCCTTGATCCCAACCCTTGATCACCCGCCCCGTGCCAATCACGCACTGGAAAGGTTTACCCCGGCTGTAGGAAGAATCGAATTCAGTCCCGTCTTCCAGCCAGCCGCGGTATTGGGTAGTAATCAGCGCGCCTTTGACGGCGGCTTTGCCGTCGCCTGGCTCAAGGTCAATGATTTGCAACTCGTCGTTCATGATTCCTACTCGTTCACTGTCGCCCAGTGATTGGGGCGCGGACGGAGGTTTTCGCAGAAACCGGCGCGCAAGGCAATCCATGGAACCGAAAGACCGTCATCCGGCTCACATGAATAGCGACTTCGTATTCAGGAAAGGATGCTCTGATGACCGACTCATCACCGCCGTATAGTTTCACCCCGCCCTACATCCTCAACCGAATTGCGACACGGCTGGTCTGAAGTGGGCGTCGACCTGACGCCGGAGGAACAATGAAAACCTTGCCAACACTGGACGATAACGCGGTGGTCTGCGTCTCCCGCCAGGGCGGCTTAGCGGCAATCCACACCTTGACCCGCCCCCGAGAGATCGAATTCGCCCAATGCAATGCCGACCAACGCACCCGCATTTGTTCGTTGCTCGAGGGTTGCCTGCTGATGACGAGTTCATCCGCCGGTCGTGGCGATCAGCGTTTCTATCAAATCGAAGTGCGCTACCGCAGCGGCGAACAGGACGACCGGATGGTGATGAAGGTGCCTGAAGATCAGGCGCCAGGGGAATTGGTGCATTTGTGGGACAAAGGTGAACTGCTATAAGTTGGGCGCCCCTCGTAATAGGGGCTGATGATCGAGGGCCGTGTGAACTAACATAGGCACACCTCTCCCGATACGGCTGATACGCCACGATGGCGAAACCTGAATGAATGTGGACTGGACCAGCGCCGCCCTCGGCTCAGTGATGCTAGCCCTGATCGTCGCGTTGATCGGTCGCGAGCGCTCGCTGCAAAAGCAGCTGGCGGAGTATCGCGTGCTGATCACCAGCCTGACTGACGGACAAAATATCCATCAGGACGGTGACGCCGAACGCTTCAAGCGCAGCCAGTACTTCGCCCGTATCGGCACGTGGGACTGGGACGTCGACACCGACAAGCTCTACTGGTCGGACGCGATCTACGGCATGTTCGGCTTCAAGATCGACGAAGTAACGCCTTCCTACGCGCTGTTTTGCTCATGTGTTCACCCGGACGACCGGGCCAGGGTCCGGGCCGGGGAATTGCGTTGCCTGGCAACCGGCGACAACCATGACGAGGAATATCGGGTGGTCTGGCCCGACGGCACGATCCGCTGGCTTCGGGAAACCGGCAATGTGGTCAAGAACGACCACGATGCAACGATCAAGATGATGGGCGTGGTACGCGATATCACCGAGGAAAAAGCCTCCGCCAGCTACCTGCAACACCTGGCCCACTTCGACCCGCTGACCGGTCTGCCCAATCGTCTGGTGCTCGAGGAGCGTCTGTCCGAAGCACTGGAACAGGCGCGCATCAGCGCTACAAGGGTTGCGCTGGTGTTTGTCGACCTCAATGGTTTCAAGGCCATCAACGACCATTACGGCCATGCCGCCGGCGACCGGGTACTGATCACCACCGCCACCCGACTGAAGAAAATCCTGCGTTCAACCGATACCGTCGCCCGGATCGGTGGCGACGAGTTTGTAGTCATCCTTCAAGGCCTGCCCCAGGGCAACAGCCTGCAAGACGAAGCTCGCAGCATCTGCCAGAAAATCTTCGTCGAACTGTCACCACCGGTGACCATCGGTAATGATCAACGACACATCGGCACTAGCCTTGGGGTCGCGGTGTTCCCGGACCATGCGCCGAGCATGGACCGGTTGATTCATATTGCGGACCTGGCGATGTATGAGGCGAAGCGCAGTGGGAATAATCAGTATCGGTTGGGTGAACAATCGATGAGCCATAGCCGGGTTGATTGACCCGTTCAGTCCTTGCGCTGGCCGAAAGGAATGCCGTTGAAGGTGTGGGTGCAGCAATGGCAGTAAGGCGTCATGCGCTCGGCTGTCAGCTCAGGATTGACGATCCGCAAACGCCCCTGATCATCGACATACAAGCCGCTGAAGTAGCTCGAATCTCCCAATCGGACCTGCTCCTGCCTTTCGCTTTCATGCAGGGCCACCATCCAGAACACCGGTTCAGGCCGATCGAGGCGAGTAACTGCTTCGCTGAAAACCTCATCCCATTGCCTACCGACGCGGGACAACAGAAACCGGAACAACGGCGTGTAATCGAATCCGTGCCGGCGAGTTCCATGCATCGAACCCCGTGATGCATCGTTGTTGATTTCATTCTTGGTATTGCGCTGATGCCGGTAATGCCCGGTAATTTCGTTACGCCAGACACCCCAAGTGCGGGTATTGACCTTGCGGTAGAGGGGTTTCTTTTCCAACGGGTAGCTCCTGACATCCAGTCAATGAAATCGCCGCCGAGCTTTACCGGAACCGCACGCGATTTCAATCAGCCTTCAATGGCTAAATATTGCTGGCGGTTTAACGCTCCACCGGAGTGATATCAATAATCGTCCCATTGGTAATCATCACCATCATGTACTTGTCATTGATCTGCACCCACTGCGCCTGAGCCTTCGGGGCTTTCAGGCCTTTCTGCTTCCAGTTGGTCAAAGCTTTTTCGCTGCGCTGGTAAACGTCCGGGGCGCGGTCACCGACCACTAACTTCCGGGTGTTGTTGACCCCGGGCTGAACGGTTTTTTGCTGTGGGTCATCCGCTTGAACGATCGGGCTGATACCGGCAATGCCTGCGACAAGGGCGAGGCTGGCGATAAGGGTTTTGTTGTTCATCGGTGAACCTCCAGTAAATTCGTGGTACCCGATCTGGGACCGCAGTGACGCCCAATCATTCGAAAAAACGTCATCTAGGGACTGCCCGATGCCGCCGCTGCCGGGCACATCGCTGAGGCTCAATGCCGAAAATTCGAATCCAGGATCAAGCGAAGCGACCGGTAGCAGCCAAGTCCGCTGATTTCAGCTAACATCCCGCGCCCCATCCCGCACGCTGATAAGGACATCACATGGCAGCTTCCAGCGCCGTTATTCTGGTCATTCTGGCTATTTTCATTCTCTATGCCATTGGCGTCTTCAACGCCTTGGTCGCCCGCCGCAACCAATTCAAGAATGCCTTCGCCCAAGTGGAAGTTCAGCTCAAGCGTCGCTACGATCTGATCCCCAACTTGGTGGAAACCGCCAAGGGCTATCTGGCCCACGAGCGCGGCACCCTTGAAGCCGTCATCGCCGCGCGCAACACCGCACTGGCCGGACTCCAGGCCGCCCGGGCATTACCGGGTGATGCGGGCAGCATCGCGCAACTTAGCCTGGCGGATGGTGCGCTCAATAGCGCCATGGGGCGCCTGAACGTAACGATGGAGGCTTATCCCGATCTCAAGGGCTCGCAGAACATGCAGCAGCTCAGTGAAGAGTTGAGCAGCACCGAAAACAAGGTGGCGTTCGCCCGTCAGGCGTTCAACGATGCGGTGATGGCCTACAACACGCTCAAGCAGAGCTTCCCGGCTGTGCTGCTGGCCGCCACCTTCGGCCATGGCGCCGACGCCAGCCTGCTGGAATTTGCCGACAGCGCGGTGATTCAGGACGCTCCGAAAGTTTCTTTTTGACGCCCCTTATCCACGGACGGCCCCATGAATTTCTTTGAACAACAGCGCCAGGCCAAGCGCCGCACCGTGCTGCTCGTAATATTGATGACCCTGGCCGTGTTCAGCCTGATCGCCATCACCTGCCTGGCATTGACCCTACCAATGGAAGAAGTCCCCTACGTCCTGCGGCAATACCTGACCCTGGACTTGCGGCTCGTCACGGTGGTTTCGGCGGTCGTATTGGGCATTGTGCTGCTGGGCAGTGTGGCGAAATATTCCGAGCTCGCCACAGGCGGTAAAGTGGTCGCCCGGCGCCTCGGGGGCCGCTTGATCAATCACAGTGCAAGCACCCTGGAAGAACAGCGCCTGCTCAACGTGGTTGAAGAAATGGCGCTCGCCTCGGGCACCGTTGTGCCGTCGGTGTACCTGCTGCCGGAGCCCGGCATCAACGCCTTCGTCGCCGGTTTCACGCCTCAGGATGCCGTCATCGGCGTCACGCAGGGGGCGATCTCGCTGCTCTCGCGTGATGAGTTGCAAGGCGTGATCGCCCACGAATTCAGCCACATCTACAACGGCGATATGCGCCTCAATACCCGACTGATCGCCATCGTCCACGGGATTCTGGTGCTGGGCCTGACGGGCGGTTACATTTTGCGCAAGCTGGAAGACGTCGACAAAGTGGCGCCCCGTCGCTTGATAATGGTGCCTTTCGTCGTGGGCATGGTGCTGTGTGTGGTCGGGTTTGCCGGAAGCTTTTTTGGCAATCTGATCAAGGCATCCGTAAGCCGACAACGAGAATTCCTGGCCGATGCGACTGCGGTGCAGTTCACCCGAAACCCGCAAAGCATTAGCGGCGCGTTGAAAAAGATCGGCGGGTATGAACAGGGGTCGAACATCAAGGCGACCCGTGCCGCCGAATTCAGTCACTTGTACTTTGGCGCCGGCGTGTCGACGGCGATAGGTGGCATGTTGGCCACCCACCCTGAACTGAGTGAGCGCATCCGGCGCATTGATGCGCATTGGGACGGCAGCTTCCCGACAATCGAAGCACCGGCGCTGGCTGCGATGGACGTCGCAACGGTGTTGCCGCTGTCTGACGCCTTCAGTGATTTGCCCGCTGCCGCCACAGCGGTGCTCTACGACGTCCGCGCAGTGCAGGAATCGATCGCGATGATCGGCTCCCCACAGCCCGAGCACATCACCGAGGCTCGCCGGTTGCTGGAAGATATTCCGCAGGCGCTCAAACTCGCGGCTCGCAGTACCGACGGCGCCGAGGCGTTGCTCTATGGCCTGGTGTTATCGCCTTCCACGCCAGTGCTGGCGATGCAGCTCGAGACGCTGCAGCCACAGGTCGACAGCACGGTGTTCAATACCTTGGACCTGTTGCGCGAATCGCTCTCGACCCTAAACCCAGGATTGCGTTTGCCGCTGCTGGATCTGGCGATACCGAGCCTCAAGCAGCTCGGCAAAAAAACCTTCGCGGCGGTGAAACGTAACTTGAACCTGCTGATTGAAGCCGACCACGACATCGATTTGCTGGAGTGGACCCTTCTGCGTATCGTCGAGCGCAATGTTGATGGCGCGCCCGCCGTTCAATTCAAGTTCGGTTTGTTCCAGTGCGCCGATGAACTCACCGTACTGCTGGGTACCCTGGCCAACGCGGGCCAGCCAGACCCTAAAAACGCTTTAGCAGCCCTTGAATACGCCTGGGAAGGCCTGCCGTTCGAACGCGGGCACGAACTGCCGAGCGAACTGGAAAACCTCGAAGCGGCACTCAAGCGACTGCGTCACCTGATGCCTGAGGAAAAGCCCGCCCTGCTCAACGCCTTGGTTCGCTGCGTGGAGCATGACGGCAAGGTCACCGTGGCGGAAGCGCAATTGATGCGGGCGATCGCAGACCTGCTGGACTGCCCCATGCCGCCTGTGCTGTTTGCGCAACACGAAATCGCACCAACGACTACAGCTTGAGCCTCACGCCTGCGCACTCGTATTGATCCGTTTCACACATCAATGCATGCCAACAATGCAATTAACATATCGATCCCCCTGCTCCACTATCCGCCCCAATAAGAACCGTGCGCCGCGTCCAGGCGGTGCACGTCATAAAAGCGGTGGAGTACACGTCTATGACAGCATCAACCCAACGGCCCGCGACTTCCGGTCGCTCCCGGGCCAGTGCGATTTTCCGGGTCACCTCGGGCAACTTCCTCGAACAATTCGACTTCTTCCTGTTCGGCTTTTACGCCACGCAGATCGCTGCCGTGTTCTTCCCGGCCAGCAGTGAGTTCGCCTCGCTGATGATGACCTTCGCGGTGTTCGGCGCAGGCTTTCTGATGCGACCGTTGGGCGCCGTGGTACTGGGCGCCTACATCGATGATGTGGGTCGGCGCAAAGGGTTGATCGTCACTTTGTCGATCATGGCCAGCGGCACGATTTTGATCGTGCTGGTGCCGGGCTATGAAACCATCGGGTTGTTCGCCCCGGCCATCGTGTTGATCGGCCGCTTGCTGCAAGGCTTCTCGGCTGGCGCAGAAATGGGTGGCGTCTCGGTGTACCTCTCGGAGATCGCCACGCCCGGCAACAAAGGCTTCTTCACCAGTTGGCAGTCGGCCAGCCAGCAAGTGGCGATCATTGTCGCGGCGGCGTTGGGCTATGGCCTGAACCAATGGATGGCGCCAGCGATGATTGCCGACTGGGGCTGGCGAATTCCGTTTTTCGTCGGTTGCATGATCGTGCCGTTCATTTTTTTCCTGCGCCGCAACCTTGAGGAAACCGAAGCGTTCGCCGCCCGAAAACACCGCCCGAGCATGGGCGATGTATTTCGCACATTGGCGCAGAACTGGGTGATCGTGTTCGCCGGGATGATGATGGTTGCCCTGACCACCACCGCGTTTTACCTGATCACCGTGTACGCACCGACCTTCGGCAAGACCGTGCTGCACCTGAGCACGTCTGATGCGCTGCTGGTGACCTTGCTGGTGGGCGTTTCGAACTTCTTCTGGCTGCCGATGGGTGGCGCGCTGTCCGACCGCATCGGCCGTCGTCCGGTGCTGATTGCCATGGCCCTGCTGACCTTGGCCACGGCGTATCCGGCACTGACCTATCTGGTGCAGGCGCCAAGCTTCATCAACATGCTGTTGGTGCTGCTGTGGTTGTCGTTCATTTACGGTTTGTACAACGGCGCGATGATTGCCGCGCTGACGGAAATCATGCCGGTCGAAGTTCGGGTTGCCGGTTTTTCCCTGGCTTATAGCCTGGCCACGGCGGTATTCGGTGGTTTCACCCCGGCGATATCGACCTTCCTCATCCAGTACACCGGCGACAAGGCTGCGCCCGGTTACTGGATGAGTTTCGCCGCGCTCTGTGCCCTGTGCGCGACGCTGTATCTCTATCGCCGTTCGACCGGTCGCCTGCAATCGGCGATGTCCTGAATCCTTCCGGAGCACATGACCATGAAGAAGCTATTCAATTTTGCTGCCCTGACGTTGCTGGTCAGCCTGGGGCTGAGCACCGTCGCCCAGGCCGAAGAGATCCGCGTGATGACCTCTGGCGGTTTCACCGCGGCCTACAAAATCCTCGGTCCGAAATTCGCCGCCTCCACGGGTAACACACTGGACACCGCCCTTGGCCCTTCGATGGGCAAGGCGCCGGAAGCGATCCCCAATCGCCTGGCTCGCGGTGAAAAGGCCGACGTAGTGATCATGGTCGGCTACGCCCTCGATGACCTGATCAAGCAAGGCAAAGTCGATCCCGCCTCACGGGTCGAGCTGGCGGACTCGCGGATCGGCCTGGTGGTACGTGAAGGCGCGCCGAAACCGGACATCAGCTCTGTCGACGGCCTGAAAAAGACCTTGCTCGACGCGAAGTCCGTGGCCTATTCCGACAGCGCCAGTGGCGTATACATCGAGGAGCAATTGTTCAAACGGCTGGGCATTGAAGACCAACTCAAACCCAAGTCGACGATGGTCCCGAAAATCCCGGTGGGTTCGGTGGTTGCCACCGGTGACTATCAACTGGGCTTTCAGCAGGTCAGCGAGTTGCTGCCGGTGCCGGGCGTGAGTTTTGTGGCGAAGATTCCGGAATCGGTGCAGTCGGTGACGCGTTTCGCCGCCGGCATTCCGGTGGGGGCGCAACACCCGGCGCAAGCCAAGGCATTGCTGGAATACCTGGCCTCCACCGCCGCTCAACCGGATGTGAAAGCCACCGGGCTGGACTCAGTCAGCCGCTGACCTGGACTTTCATTTCCACCACCAGCCGTTCCAGTTCCAGTGCCGCCGGGGTCAAGGTGCGACCCCGGCGCTTGATCAAACCGACACTGCGCATCACCTGCGGATCGGTCAGCGGCACCCGTGTCAGGATCGGGTGATCCGCCGCCGGCATCGCCATCAACGGCACCGCTGCCACGCCCAACCCCGCTTCGACCAAACCGATCATCGTCGTCACATGCCGGGTTTCGCAGATGCTTGACCGCTGCGGCACGATACCCGTGAGCGCCTGATCCAGCAGAAAGCGATTGCCGGACGTCTTGTCCAGCGAGATGTAGTCCTGCTGATAAAACTCATCCCACGTCACGCTGGCGCGTGCGGCCAACGGATGATCGCGCCGGCACGCCACCACATAACCTTCCTGTACCAGCGGCTCGAACTCCACTTCCGCCTCCAGGGTGCCCATGAAACTCAGGCCGAAATCCGCCTCGCCGTTGACCACCGCACTCAGCACTTCGTGGGCGCTGGAATCGAGGACCTTGACCTTGATCCGTGGAAACTGCCGGTGGTAGTGCGCGATCACTCGCGGCATGAAGTAGTAAGCCGCGGAAGGCACGCAGGCGACGGTGACGTGACCGAGGCGGGTCGAGGCGACTTCGCTGATGCCCAGTAGCGCCACGTCCAGGTCGTCCAACAGACGCTCGACGCTCGGCATAAAACCGCGTCCGGCCTGGGTCAGGCTGACCTTGCGGGTGGTGCGCTCGAACAACCTCACACCGAGGGCGTCTTCGAGCTTTTCAATGCGCCGGCTCAGCGCCGGTTGGGAGATGCGCACCGTGTCGGCGGCCTTGCGAAAGCTGCCCTGCTCCACCACGGCGCGAAAGGCTTGCAAGTCGTTAAGGTCGAAGTTGATGGCCATGATGCGCACTCGGGAAGCGGGACAGATTGATCAGCCTATCGCATAAATGTAACTAATTAATGCAACATGTAACTATATTTTCGTCGCCCTTCAGGCCGCCTTCGCGAGCAAGCCCGCTCCCACATTTGTTTGTGGCGTGCAGAGATACTGTGTCCACCACAGATCTATTGTGGGAGCGGGCTTGCTCGCGATAGCGGTGGGTCAGGCAACATCGTTGTATGTTCATGGCTGACGCATGAAGCATCACCCTTTATCCTTGTCCCCCCGCCGTACCGAGTGAATGGAGTTTTTGTCATGCCCCATGAAGGCAACCTGTTGCAAGCCGCTGTCGTGTTTCTGTTCGCGGCGGTGCTCACCGTTCCCTTGGCCAAGCGCCTGCAACTGGGGGCGGTACTGGGTTATCTGTTTGCAGGGGTGATCATCGGGCCGTCGGTGCTGGGCCTGATTGGCAATCCGCAAAGCGTCAGCCACATTTCCGAACTCGGGGTGGTGTTGCTGCTGTTCATCATTGGTCTTGAACTGTCGCCGCGACGTTTGTGGGTGATGCGCAGATCGGTGTTCGGCGTCGGCCTGGCGCAAGTGCTGCTGACGGGCTCGGTGATTGGTGTGCTGGCGTTGTTCGTGTTCGGCCAACCGTTGAACAGCGCGATCGTGCTGGGCTTGGGCCTGGCGCTGTCGTCCACGGCGTTCGGTCTGCAAAGCCTGGCCGAGCGCAAGGAACTGACCAGTCCCCACGGGCGCTTGGCATTCGCGATTCTGCTGTTCCAGGACATCGCCGCTATCCCGTTGATCGCCATGGTGCCGTTGCTGGCGGGCGGCGATCACACCAGCAGCGCTGGGGAAGGCCTCAATCACGGCTTGCGCGTGCTGGGCAGCATCGCGGTGATGGTGATCGGTGGGCGATACTTGTTGCGGCCGGTATTCCGGGTGGTGGCCAAGTCCGGTTTGCCGGAAGTCTCCACGGCCACCGCGTTGCTGGTGGTGATGGGCACGGCGTGGCTGATGGACCTGGTCGGCGTGTCGATGGCGCTGGGGGCCTTCCTCGCCGGCTTGCTGCTGGCGGACTCCGAATACCGCCACGAACTGGAAGCGCAAATCGAGCCGTTCAAGGGATTGTTGCTGGGGCTGTTTTTCATCAGTGTCGGCATGGGCGCCAACCTGAGTCTGCTCCTGAGCGCGCCGATCACGGTGCTGGGCCTGACCCTGTTGCTGATCGCAATCAAACTGCCGCTGCTGTTTGTTGTCGGTCGGCTGGCGGGTGGTCTGGGCAAGGTCAGTGCGATTCGCCTCGGCATCGTGCTCGCGGCCGGTGGTGAATTTGCGTTTGTGGTGTTCAAGATCGGCCGCGACCAGGGCCTGTTCGAGCCGAACCTGTACGACTTGCTGGTGCTGACCATCACGCTGTCGATGGCGGTGACGCCACTGCTGTTGCTGGTGTGCGCGCGACTGGTCAGGCCAAAGGTTCAACCGGTGGTGGTGCCGGAGAAATTCCGCGAGATCGATACCGACACACCGCGCGTGGTGATCGCCGGCATGGGCCGCATGGGGCAGATCGTTGCGCGGATTTTGCGCGCGCAGAACATCAAGTTCGTCGCCCTCGACACCTCGGTGGAAACCATCGAACTGTCGCGCAGCTTCGGCGGTGTGCCGGTGTTCTACGGCGACCCGATGCGCCCGGAGATCCTCAGTGCGGCCAAGGTCGAGCAGGCGGAATACTTTGTCATCGCCACCGACGACCCGGACACCAACATCAAGACTGCCGAACTGGTGCATAAACTCTACCCGCACATCAAAATCATCGCCCGGGCGCGTAACCGTCAGCATGTGCATCGGCTGGTGGACCTTGGCGCCGAGGCCATTCGGGAAACCTATTACTCGAGTCTGGAAATGAGCCGGCGCACGCTGGTCGGCCTGGGGCTGACCCAGGCCCAGGCCGATGCGCGGATCAAACGCTTCAAGCATCACGACGAACAGGTGCTGGAGGCCCAGCATGCGGTTTATGACGATGCGGCGAAGGTCTTGCAGACGGCGCAGGAAGCCCGGGCGGAACTGGCGAGATTGTTTGAGTCGGATCAGTTGGAAGAACAATCAGGCAAGGCATAACTGATCGCCCCCACGCTCCCCCACAGCCGATCGTTCCCACGCTCTGCGTGGGAATGCCGCCCGGGACGCTCCGCGTCCCTTCGCAAGTCGTGACGCAGAGCGTCACAGGATGCATTCCCACGCAGAGTGGGAACGATCGACATAAGGAATCCACAATGGCTGCTGACCAACCCGCCCCCGCCCTGAAAGAAATCTTCAACGCCGACCGCCTCAAGCACATCGCCACCGAAATGACCGCCGTCTACCCCGCGTTCAACGCCAAGGCCTTCCTGAAACTGGCCAACGACGGGCTAGGCGAATTATCCATCATGCAGCGCATGGCCCGGGTCAGCGAGTGCCTGCACACCGTCCTGCCGTTGAACTATGAGGAAACGCTTGAACTGCTACGCGCCCTCGCCCCGCGGCTGAACAGCGGCTTCGTCAGCATCTCATTACCGCATTACGTTGCGACCTACGGCGGACATGCCTTCGAGCAGTCCATGGACGCCCTCAAGTACTTCACTGCGTTCGGCTCTTCGGAATTTGCGATCCGCTATTTCTTGCGCAGCGACATCGAACGCTCCCTGGCGGTCATGCATGAGTGGTCCCTGGACCAAAACGAACACGTCCGCCGCCTGGCCAGCGAAGGCAGCCGACCGCGCCTGCCATGGTCGTTTCGACTGGAACAGATTCAGGCTGACCCAACATTGGCGGCGGAAATCCTCGACAACCTCAAGGCCGACGACAGCCTCTACGTGCGCAAGTCCGTGGCGAACCATCTCAACGACATCACCAAGGATCATCCCGAATGGGTGCTGGACCTGATCGAAGGCTGGTCGCTGGACAACAAACACACGGCATGGATCGCCAAACACGCCCTGCGCAGCCTGATCAAACAAGGCAATCAACGCGCGTTGGCGATCATTGGCGCGGGCGGCAAGCCTGAGGTCGAGATCATCGATGTGAAGGTGCAACCGGCGGTGATTCGTCTGGGTGAAAAAATCACCCTGTCCTTCGCCGTGAAATCCACGGTCCAGGACAGTCAGCGACTGGTGATCGACTACGCAATCGATTACGTAAAAGCCAGCGGCAGCACGTCGGCGAAGGTGTTCAAGCTCAAGGCGCTGACGCTTCCCGGCAAGGCGACCGAATCCATCGTCCGGGGTCAGCACATCAAGGAACTCACCACCCGCCGGCATTACGCGGGTCATCACGCCGTGCACATTCTGGTGAACGGCGAGCGCCTGGCCAGCACCGGGTTCGAGATTACCGCTGACGCTGATTGACCGTATTAGCGGATCGACCGGGCAGCATGCGCGTCAGGGTGTTGTCACGGACCCAATAGTGATGGAACAACCCCGCCGCCGCGTGCAAGCCGATCAGCCAGTAACCGGCGCTGCCGAGCAATTCGTGCCAATGCTTGAACTGCTTCGCCAGGTCCGGATCGACGGCCACCAGCGATGGCAGGAAAAAATCAAAATAAGGCATCGGCTTGCCACCTGCCGACAGCATCAGCCAGGCCAATAATGGCGTGGCAATCATCAGCCCATACAATGCCAGGTGCATCAGGTGCGAAACGCCTGTCTGCCACACGGGTAACGCCGGCGTGATGGGCGGACGCGGGGCGAGCCGCCCGAGCAAGCGCACCCAGACCAACACAAAAATGCTGAACCCGAACAAGCCGTGCAGCCCCAGGAACAGGCTCTTCAACGCATGCCCGCGGGGCAACAGCCCTTTGATTTCGATGCAGGCATACACGCCAACAAACAGCGCAAGCATCAGCCAGTGCAAAGTGATCGAGAGTTTTCCATACCGGTGAGCGAGTGCATCGCGGGTCATAACAAGCCTCGTGAATATCATTGTGACTGGCGACTCATTCGCGCAGCCCGGGGCGACACCCTGCCCGCCCAGTCTTAAGACAATCTGAAGACAGGCCCGACCGATCTTTTGGCCTCCTTCAGGTTTCGTTAAGAAATGCCTCCGATACTCCTTCCACACTGACCTGGGGAGGCGTTTTCCAATGCCCGATTTTAACTGGAACATCCCTCTGCCCCTGCATTTCGGCCAAGCCGAAACCCCGCAGATGAGTTTGGCCAGAGCCCTGCCGGACGAGCCCCTGCGCCCCGTCTTCGAAGCCTTTATCCAGCAACGCTTCCGTAAGGCCCACGGTGCCGACATCCGTCATTTCATGCCGGAGCTGTTCGGCATGAACAACGCGTCAGGTGAACTGTGTGCAGTGGCCGGCGTGCGTCTGGCGAATAGCGAACCACTGTTTCTGGAACGTTACCTGGACGAACCGATCGATCCGCTGATCAGTGTCGCGGCCGATTGTGCAGTAGACCGCGCGGGTATCGTCGAGGTGGGCAACCTGGCCGCCACCGACACCGGCAGTGCGCGAATGAGCATCATCGCCATCACTTACCTGCTGGCCATGGGCGGCCTGGAATGGGTGACGTTCACCGGCAACATCGGCCTGGTGAACAGCTTCCACCGTCTGGGCTTGAAACCCGTGACCTTGTGCGCCGCCGATCCTGCGCGGCTGGGCGACGACCGCCATAGCTGGGGCAGTTACTACGAGAGCAAGCCCTGGGTGCACGTTGGCAACATCCGCGCCGGCTTCATCCATTTGCGCAATATCGGGATGTTCAATCGCTTGGGGTTGCCATCGTCCATCGAGGAATCCAGCCATGTCGCCTGAAATGGAGCGTTTCAAACAGACCCTGCGCAGCCATGCCGAACGTAAGTCCAATGCCATCGCCCTGTGGGGCGATCACCTGAAACTGGACTACGCCACGCTGTACGCAGAGGTGATGTATCGCCAGCAGCGTCTGCGCGATGAAAGCGTCAAGGTAATTGCACTGGCACTGGACAATGGCGTCGAAGCCATGCTCTGGGACCTGGCGGTGCTGTTTGAAGGTTTGACCTGCCTGACGTTGCCACCTTTTTTCAGCCCGGCTCAACGTAAACATTGCCTGAAGCAAAGCCAGGCCGCCCTGGTGATTGCCGAGCCAGCACTGGAAGGCGAATTGCAAACGGCCGGTTATGAGAAAGCCGGCGAGTTCTGGCGCCGTACCTTCAGCGGCCCAAGTCGGATGCCCGAAGGTACCGCCAAACTGACCTTTACCTCGGGCACCACCGGCACCCCCAAAGGCGTGTGCCTGAGCGCCGAAAGCATTCTGCGGGTCGCCCGCGAACTGGATCAGGCCAGCAAGCCCACCGATCCACAGCACCACCTCGCACTTTTGCCACTGGCGATCCTGCTGGAAAATATCGGCTGCTATGCGGCGCTGTACGCCGGCGCAACGCTGAGCCTGCCCAGTCAGAAAACCCTGGGTATTGAGGGTGCCAGCAGTGTGGATGTGCCGCGACTGCTCGGATGCCTGGCCACCCGTGCCCCCGAGAGTTTGATCCTGGTGCCGCAGTTGCTGTTGATGCTGGTCAGCGCCGCCGAGCAAAAAGCCTTCAGCCCCCACGCGTTGCGTTTTGCCGCGGTGGGTGGCGCACGGGTTAGTGAAGAATTACTGCTCCGTGCGCAACGGATCGGCCTACCGGTTTACGAAGGCTACGGACTGTCCGAGTGCGCGTCGGTGGTGTGCCTCAATCGGCCAGAAGCGCGCCGCCCTGGCAGTGTCGGCCGGCCCCTGCCCCACGTGGACATTCGCCTGGCCGACGACGGCGAAGTGCTGATCAAAGGATCGACCTTGCTCGGTTATCTCGGCGAGGCGCCGCACACCGATGAATGGTGGCCCAGCGGCGATCTTGGCGAGTTCGACCCCGAAGGTTTTCTCTACCTCAAGGGGCGCAAGAAACATCAATTCGTCACCAGTTACGGCCGCAATGTGAACCCGGAATGGGTCGAGGCCGAATTGACCCAACGCCGTCATATCGCCCAGGCCTTTGTCTACGGCGAAGCCATGCCGAGCAACCACGCGCTGCTCTGGCCCCATCGCCCCGATTGCACCGACGCAGAACTGGCCGCCGCCGTGGCCCAAGCCAACGAAGCCTTGCCCGATTACGCCCAGGTCCATCTGTGGACACGCCTGGATCAACCATTCACATCCGACAACGGTCTGCTGACCGCCAATGGCCGACCACGCCGGGACGCCATCGTCGAGCGTTACCGCTCGCAACTGACTGAAGCTGTCTTTTCAGAGGAATCTGCGTCATGAGCTTTTTCGACACATTGCAAGAAGCCACCCAGCAAGAACGCCACGAGCTGTTCAATCTGCCCATCATTCGCGACGCCCTCGAGGGCAAGGTCAGCCTGGAAAGTTACCGGGCCTTCCTGGCGCAAGCCTATTACCACGTGCGCCATACCGTACCGCTGATGATGGCGTGCGGTGCCCGTTTGCCGTCGCGCCTGGAATGGCTGCGTAAAGCGGTGTGCGAGTACATCGAGGACGAATACGGCCACGAACAATGGGTCCTCGACGACATCCAAGCCTGCGGCGGCGACAAAGAGGCCGTGCGCGACGGTCGTCCGTCCTTGTCGATCGAATTGATGGTCAGCTTCCTCTACGACCTGATTGCCCGGGGCAACCCGGTCGGCCTGTTCGGCATGGTCAACGTGCTTGAAGGCACCAGCATCGCCCTGGCCACTCATGCCGCCGACAGCATTCGCGAACGCCTGGACCTGCCGCAAAGCGCTTTCAGTTACCTCAGCTCCCATGGTTCGCTGGATATCGAGCACATGCACACCTATCGCCGACTGATGAACACCCTCGATGATCCGGCCGACCAGGCGGCTGTGATTCACGCCTCCAAGGTGGTGTACACGCTTTACACCGACATGTTCCGCGGTTTGCCACGCGATGGGGAGAACCTGCATGCGCCTGTCTGAGGCTCGCGTGGTACTGACCGGCGCCAGCGGCGGTATCGGGTTGGCGATTACTACCGCCCTGTGCGCCAGTGGCGCCCGGGTATTGGCCGTGGCTCGGCATCGGGAACCGTTGGCGCCTTTGCTCGAACGCTATCCGCAGCAGTTGTGCTGGATCGGCGCCGACCTGACGTTCCTCGCCGACCGCCGCAAAGTACTGGCCGCCGCCGAAGCCATCGGCGGCATCAACCTGCTGATCAACGCCGCCGGGGTCAATCACTTCGCCATGCTCGAGCAGCTCGATGACAGCGACATCAACGCCATGCTGGCAGTGAACATCAGCGCGCCGATCTGCCTGACCAAGTTATTACTGCCGTTGCTCAAGCAAGCTGAAAGCGCGATGGTGGTGAACGTCGGTTCGACCTACGGCTCCATCGGCTACCCCGGTTACGCCAGCTATTGCGCCACCAAGTTTGCCCTGCGGGGTTTTTCCGAAGCCCTGCGCCGGGAACTGGCCGACACCCGGGTCGGCGTTTTATACGTCGCGCCACGGGCTACCCGCACCAGCATGAACAGCCCGGCGGCACAGGCCTTGAATGACGCGCTCAAATCCAGTGTCGACGATCCTCAAAAAGTAGCCTCGGCGGTGATCCACGCGATTGCCGGAGACCACCGTGATTTGTACCTGGGTTGGCCGGAACGCTTTTTCGTGCGCCTGAACAGCCTGTTGCCAAACCTGGTGGATCGCGGCCTGCGCAAGCAGTTGCCACTGATCCGTCGCCTGAGTCAGAAGCCTGATAACGAGAATCTCAAGCCATGAAAAAACTCTTTGCTTGCTTGCTGTTGGGCGCCTTGAGCCACAGCGCCTGGGCGCTGGGCGCCGCCGATCAACAACGTCTCAATGGCATCCAGCAAAGCTGGGCTCATATTCAATACGAACTGCCGGCCGAGCAGCGCACCGCTGCATTCGAAAAACTCGCCGGCCAGGCGTCGGCGTTCACTCACGAACGCCAATCGGTGGCCGAAGCCTGGATCTGGTCCGGAATCGTCACCAGCAGTTGGGCCGGTGCCCAGGGCGGGCTCGGTGCGCTGAGCAAGGTCAAGGACGCGAAAGTCGACCTGGAGAAAGCCCTGGCCCTGGACCCAAAAGCCCTGCAAGGCTCGGCCTACACCAGCCTCGGCGCACTGTACGACCGCGTACCGGGCTGGCCCATCGGTTTCGGCGACGCCGACAAGGCCGAACAATTGCTCAAGCAGGCCTTGCAACTGAACCCGAACGGCATCGATAGTCTGTACTTCTGGGGCGATCACCTCTACCGTCAAAAACGCTACAGCGAAGCCCGGGGCGCCCTGCAAAAAGCCCTGCAAGCGGAGCCAAGGCCAGGCCGGGAAACCGCCGACGCCGGGCGGCGCAAAGAGATCGAAGCATTGCTGGCGGACGTGAACAAGAAACTCAACTGACAGGAGTCCGTGTGCGCTTATTACTGGTTGAAGATGACGTGGCCCTGGGCGAAGGCATCCATCAGGCCCTGGGCCGCGAAGGTTACACAGTTGATTGGGTGCAAGACGGCATCAGCGCCTTGCATTCGCTGCTCAGTGAATCCTTCGACCTGGCAGTGCTCGACCTCGGCCTGCCGCGCATGGACGGGCTGGAAGTGTTGCGCCGTCTGCGTGACAGCGGCTCCAACCTGCCCGTGCTGATCCTCACCGCGCGGGACGCCACCGAAGACCGTATCGCCGGGCTCGATGCCGGGGCTGACGATTATCTGATCAAACCCTTTGATCTTGCCGAACTCAAGGCACGTCTGCGAGCCTTGCTGCGGCGCAGTGCCGGCCGCGCGCAGATGCTCATCGAACACGCTGGCATCAGCCTCAACCCTGGCACCCAGCAAGTCAGTTATTTGGGCGAACCGGTCGCGCTGACGCCCAAGGAATATCAACTGCTCCACGAATTACTCTCGCCGCCGGGCCGGGTCATGACCCGCGATCACTTGATGCAGTTGCTTTACGGCTGGAACGAAGAAGCCGAAAGCAACACCCTGGAAGTGCACATTCATCATCTGCGCAAGAAATTTTCCACCGATCTGATCCGTACCATTCGCGGTGTCGGTTATCTGGTGGAGGAGCGTCGATGACGTCCATTCGGCACCGTACCCTGACGCTGATCATCGGCCTGATGCTCGCGGGTCTGGCGGTGATCAGCGTGTTCAACTGGCACGACAGCAACCACGAAATTGCCGAAGTCTATGACGCTCAACTGGCGCAGAACGCCCGGCTGCTGCAGGGTGTGATGCGCATGCCGCTGGCCAGCAAGGAACACGCCGAGCTGTATCAGGCATTCAACAGGGCCTTGGGCGAAGCGGCGCCAGGAAGCGATGGCCATCCTTATGAAAGCAAGATTGCCTTTCAGGTCTGGAATCGTAAGGGCGAAGTGCTGGTGCACACCGCCAGCGCGCCCTCCTTCACCACGCCCCCGTCGACACCCGGCTTCAGCGATGTGGTCGATCTGAATAACAACCACTGGCGCGCGTTCATGCTGGAAGACAAACCAACTGATGTGCGGATCTGGGTGGGCGAACGCGGCGATGTGCGGTCGGAGCTGGTGGACCGGATCCTGCGCCATACCCTGTGGCCCAATGTGCTGGGCAGCCTGATTCTGGTGGCGATGGTCTGGCTGGCCATTGGTTGGGGCCTCAAGCCCCTGGCCGATATGGCGGCGACGCTGCGCGCACGGCACAGCGGTTCTCTGGAACCGCTGCAACTGACCCCGCTGCCCAACGAGCTCGAACCGATGCAAGCGGCGCTCAATCGCATGCTCGCGCAGATTCAGGAAGTGCTCGGCCGCGAGCGGCGCTTTATCGCCGACGCCGCCCATGAAATGCGCACGCCCCTGGCGGTGTTGCGGGTGCATGCGCAAAACCTGTTGGAGGCCGGCACCGAACAAGAGCGCAGGGAATCCCTGGCGTTTCTGATTTCGGGCGTGGACCGAACCAGCCGTTTGGTCAACCAATTGCTGACCATGGCTCGCCTTGAACCCACAGCCGTAACGCCGGTGCCGCACACCATCGACCTGACTCAAACGGTGCGCGACAGCCTGGTTCAGCTCACGCCCTGGTTACTGAGCAAGAACCTTGAACTGGCCTTCGACGTCACTGACCGGCCCCTGAAAGTAATCGCTGACGCCGCCGCCATCGACATCGCCCTGAATAACCTGATCAGCAACGCGGCAAATTTCTCCCCCGCGCACGGCGTCATCACCGTGCAGCTGGATCAGGCTGACGGGTTTTATTTATTGAGTGTCGAAGATCAGGGACCGGGCATCGACGAAGCGGAACGCGGCCGGTTGTTCGAACGTTTTTACAGCCGAGGGAACGTCCAGGGGGCGGGATTGGGTCTGACAATCGTCAACACCATTGCGACTCGGCTGGGTGGACGAATTACCCTGGTCAACCGGCCGGAGGGCGGGTTGCGGGCAACGCTGTCGATTCCGGACGGCCAGTCCCGCACGCCTTTACAGCGCACCACGCGCGAATTGCCGCCGAATGCTTGAGTGATCACAAGCGGGGTCTCGCCAGATAATGCGCAACCAATGCCCAGCGCAAACTCGCCGTTAATCAGCAACGATTGAAGCTATCGCGAAGCGCTCTAAAGAACTGTCATATCTAACAGGTCACATTCAGTTTGGCCGGGGCTAAGCTGCGCCCACCGGAATGAATTGAGGTGTTCATCATGTCTCGCAATCACTACCTATTACCGCTGGGCGTTTGCTTGCTGGCAATGCTGCCCGTGTTCCGCGATGCCCTAGGTGTCACGTGGGAGCCCTTAAAAGACGAAGTGGAATTTCAATGCGATAACGGCAACACGGTGCCCGGCTACAGCGTCTATGTTGTCGGCAACCATCCGGAGTTAGGGAATTGGGATCCGGCCAAGGCCGTAAAACTCGACCCTAAACCCGCCCCTAACAACTCTACATGGACCGGCAAGGTACTTTTCCCAGGCACGGACGACGGCAAAAATGAGGAATGGAAGTGTATCGTGCGCAAAGAGAACGACCCGACCGACGTGAAGTGGCAGCCCGGCCCCAACAACACGGTGAAGTTGGTTTTCCGCACAAAGAGTATCGGCACATTCTGAGGCGTGAGTGAACATTAGGGAAAATGTATTCTCCCAAGATCAAAAGATCGGGCCACGTCAGGACGATCTTTTGATGTGTGTGTTATCCCATCAACAACCCCTGCTCGGCCTCACACAACCCCACCACGTAATCCCACAACACCCGCAACCGCACCGACTTGTGCAGCTCACGCCGCGTGCTGATCCAGTAGCTGCGCTGAATACTCTCATCCGGAAGCAACGGCACCAGGCCGGGGTCGGCGCTGGCCATGTAGCACGGCAGCACGGCGATCCCCAACCCGGAACGCGCGGCCTGTTGTTGAGCGATGACGCTGGTGCTGTGAAACACAACCTGCGGGTTGCGGCAGAAGCTGTTGAGGAACATCAGTTCCTGGCTGAACAGCAAGTCATCGACGTAGCCGATCCAGGCGTGGCGAGCGAGGTCTTCGCGGCTGCGCAGCGGTGGCGAACGATCCAGATACGCCTGGCTGGCGTACAGCGCCAATCGATAGTCAGTCAGTTTTCGCGTGACCAGCATGTCGGCGGCCGGGCGTTCGAGGTGGATGCTGATCTCGGCTTCGCGGTTGAGGATGCTGACGAAACGCGGCACCGCCACCAGTTCCACTTCCAGCCCCGGATAACGTTCGAACAAGCCGTTCATGCGGCTGGCGAGGAACATGATGCCCAGCCCTTCGGTCACGCCGACGCGGATCTTGCCTAACGGTGCGCTCGACTGAGTGATTTCTTCCTGAGCCAGCAAGGCGACGTTTTCCATGGCTTCGGCGTGTTTGAGCAACGCTTCGCCCGCCGGGGTCAGCTCATAACCCTGGGCATGCTGGACAAACAACGCCGTGCCGAGGCTCTTTTCGATGGCCTCGATGTGCCGGGCCACGGTGGCGTGAGTGGTGTTCAAACGGCGGGCAGCGGTGAGCAGACGCCCGCTGCGCTGCAACTCGAGAAAAAACCGCAGGTCATTCCAGTCGAACATGAACCGTCCTTGAGGTGGGGCTGTTTAAAAACGCACAGCGGCTGCGCAAAAACTAACATTCTTTTGACGAAAGCTAACAACTAGGATGACCGACAACAAGAACAACAACATGAGGTCACGGATGCAGACTTCCCTGGATGAATACGACTACATCGTGGTCGGGGCCGGCCCGGCCGGTTGTTTGCTGGCCAATCGGTTGTCGGCCAACCCGCAACATCGCGTGCTGCTGCTCGAAGCCGGCGGACGCGACAACTATGCGTGGATTCACATCCCCGTGGGTTACCTGTTCTGCATCGGCAACCCGCGCACCGATTGGTGCTTCAAGACCGAAGCGCAACCCGGCCTGCAAGGTCGCGCCCTGAGTTACCCGCGTGGCAAGGTGCTCGGCGGCTGTTCCTCGATCAACGGCATGATCTACATGCGCGGCCAGGCCGGCGACTACGACGGCTGGGCGGCTCAGGGCAATCCCGGCTGGAGCTGGAACGACGTGCTGCCGTTGTTCAAAAAGAGCGAAAACCATTTTGCTGGCGACTCGGAGTTTCACGGCGCCGCCGGTGAATGGCGGATTGAACGTCAGCGACTGTCGTGGCCGATTCTCGATGCCTTCCAAAGCGCCGCCGAGCAAACCGGCATCGCCAGCATCGATGACTTCAACCAGGGCGACAACGAAGGCTGCGGCTACTTTCAGGTCAACCAGAGGGCCGGTATTCGCTGGAACGCGGCCAAGGCGTTTCTCAAACCGATCCGCAACCGCCCCAATCTCACCGTGCTGACTGACGTCGAAGTCGACCGCGTGCTGCTGGAAAACGGCCGTGCGTCAGCGGTCAGTGCGCGTTGGCAGGGTCAGGCGAAAACCTTCAAGGCGCGCAAGGAAATCGTGCTGTGCGCCGGTTCCGTCGGTTCACCGAGCATCCTGCAACGTTCCGGGATCGGCCCTCGCCCGCTGCTGCAACGATTGGGAATCGGCGTTGCCCATGAACTGCCCGGCGTGGGTGGCAATCTGCAGGATCACCTGCAACTGCGCCTGATCTACAAACTGGAAAACGCCCGCACCCTTAACCAGATCGCCGGCAGCCTGTGGGGCAAGATGGGCATGGGCCTGCGTTACCTGTATGACCGCAGCGGCCCGTTATCCATGGCGCCGAGCCAACTCGGGGCCTTCGCCCGTTCGGGACCGGAGCAGACGTCGGCGAATCTCGAGTACCACGTTCAGCCACTGTCGCTGGAGCGTTTCGGTGAGCCGTTGCACGCCTTCCCCGCCTTCACGGCGTCGGTGTGCGATCTGCGGCCGCAAAGCCGAGGCCGCGTCGAGATTCGCTCCACCGATCCGCAGGAAGCACCGCTGATTCAGCCCAATTACTTGAGCCATCCGGAGGACTTGCGGGTGGCAGCAGACGCCATTCGCCTGACCCGCCGCATCGTCGCCGCACCGGCCCTGCAAGCGTTCAATCCGGTCGAGTACTTGCCCGGCGACAGCTTGCAGAGCGACGAACAATTGCATGAAGCCGCCGCCCGCATCGGCACCACGATTTTCCATCCGGTCGGCACCTGCCGCATGGGCAATGACGCGCACGCCGTGGTTGATGCGCAACTCAAAGTCCATGGCATCCCCGGCCTGCGCATCGCCGACGCCTCGATCATGCCGCGCATCACCTCGGGTAATACCTGTTCGCCTACGCTGATGATTGCCGAAAAGGCAGCACAACTGATCCTGGCCACTCCTGTAAACACTATCCCTGTGGGAGCGGGCTTGCTCGCGAAGGCGGCTTTACATTCAACATAGATGTCGACTGACCCACCGCTTTCGCGAGCAAGCCCGCTCCCACAGGGGATTTGTATTTGATTCACGGACATTGAGCTTTAACCCTGCAAGGAACACGCAACACCAGTGGAACAAAAAAAACAATCACTGTGAGGGATACCGATATGTCAGAACATGTTCAGACCCTGGAAGCCGTGCGCAGCGCGGGCACCAGCAAGGAAACCCAGAAAGTCATCTTCGCCTCGTCGCTCGGGACAGTCTTCGAGTGGTACGACTTTTTCCTCTATGGCGCCCTCGCGGCGGTGATCAGCAAACAGTTTTTCGCAGGGGTCAACGACACAACGGCGTTCATCTTTGCGCTGATGGCCTTCGCTGCCGGTTTCATCGTGCGGCCGTTCGGCGCGCTGGTGTTCGGCCGGTTGGGGGACATGATCGGGCGTAAATACACTTTCCTTGCGACCATCATTCTCATGGGCCTGGCGACGTTCTGCGTCGGGCTACTACCGACCTACTCAAGTATCGGCATCGCCGCGCCGATCATTCTTGTGCTGCTGCGCATGCTTCAGGGCCTGGCCCTGGGCGGTGAATACGGCGGCGCTGCCACTTACGTGGCCGAACATGCGCCGCTGGGTAAACGCGGTTTCCACACCAGCTGGATACAGTCCACCGCAACCCTCGGCTTGCTGCTGTCGCTGTTGGTGGTGCTCGGTTGCCGCTACTTCACCGGTGACCAGTTCGAAGTCTGGGGCTGGCGGATTCCGTTCCTGTTTTCGATCATTCTGCTGGGCATCTCGACCTGGATTCGCATGAGCCTGCACGAGTCGCCGGCGTTCGTGAAAATGAAAGAGGAAGGCAAACTCTGCAAGTCACCGCTGCGCGATTCCTTCGGCAAATGGGAAAACCTTAAAGTCGTACTGATCGCCCTGTTCAGCATCAACGCCGGACAAGCCGTGACCTTCTACGCGGCGCAGTTCTACGTGCTGTTCTTCCTCACCCAGTTCTTGAAAATGGACCCGGCGCTGGCCAACAGTCTGCTGATCGTCAGTGTGATCATCGGCGCACCGTTCTTCATCTTTTTTGGCTGGCTGTCGGATAAAGTCGGGCGCAAACCGGTGCTGATGATCGGCCTGCTGCTGGCGACTGCACTGTACTTCCCGATCTTCAAATCCATCGCCCACTACGCCAACCCGGCCATTGACCAGGCCAGCCGTCAGGCACCGATCACCGTGCTGGCGGACCCGGCCACCTGCACCTTCCAGTTCGACCCGGTGGGCAAGGCGAAATTTGATAGCCCTTGCGACAAGGTCAAAACCTTCCTGGTGAAACAAGGCCTGCCCTACAACAGCGAAGCTCTACCTGCCGGCAGCGCCATACAGGTGAGCGTCGGTGAAGTGAAACTCGAAGGCTACGATGAAGCGGCCCTGCGAGGCGCCGTGACCCTGGCGGGGTATCCGTCAAAAGCCGACATTCAGCTGATCAATAAACCGATGATCGTGGCGCTGATCGTCGCGCTGATCATCATCTCCGCCATGTGCTACGGCCCGCTGGCGGCGCTGATGGTCGAACTGTTCCCGACCCGCATCCGCTACACCTCGATGTCCCTGCCGTACCACATCGGTAATGGCTGGTTCGGCGGTTTCCTGCCAACGGTATCGTTTGCCTTGGTGGTGTACACCGGGGACATCTTCTACGGGCTGTGGTACCCGGTGGTGATAACCGGGGTGAGCCTGGTCGTCGGGATGATCTGTTTGCGTGAGACCAAGAACGTGGACCTCGATAAAAACTGAGCTCACCACAATCCTTGTAGTGAGGGGATTTATCCCCTCACCACAGGTAAGCTCGACGACATCGGCAGCCCCGCCATTCACAGACCGAGGCACCATGATCATTTCATCCGCATCTGACTATCGCGAGGCAGCACGTCGCAAACTCCCGCGTTTTTTGTTTGATTACATTGATGGCGGGGCTTATGCAGAGCATACGCTGAGGGCCAATAGCACCGATCTGACGGGCATCAGCCTGCGTCAGCGCATTCTGAAAAACGTCGAGACCTTGAGTCTTGAAACCACCCTCTTCGACCAACCGCTTTCAATGCCGATCATATTGGCCCCGGTCGGCCTGACGGGCATGTTCGCCCGTCGTGGTGAGGTGCAGGCGGTTAAAGCCGCGGAGAACAAAGGCATCCCGCTTTGCCTGTCAACGGTGTCGGTGTGCTCGATCGAGGAAGTCTCGGCACAAAGCCAACAGTCCATCTGGTTTCAGCTGTATGTGTTGAAGGACAGAGGCTTCATGAGAAATGCACTGGAGCGGGCGAAGGCCGCCGGTGTGAAAAACCTGGTGTTTACCGTGGACATGCCCACGCCCGGCGCCCGATACAGGGATGCACACTCGGGCATGTCAGGCCCTTTTGCATCATCGCGGCGAATGCTTCAGGCCATGACCAAACCCGACTGGGCATTCAACGTCGGCCTCATGGGACGTCCACATGACTTGGGCAATATCTCGAAGTACCTTGGCAAAGCCGTAACCCTCGAAGACTACATGGGCTGGTTGGCCAACAACTTCGACCCTTCGATCAGCTGGAATGACCTGGAATGGATTCGTGAGTTCTGGAAAGGCCCGATGATCATCAAAGGCATTCTCGATCCTCAGGACGCCCGGGATGCGGTCAGCTTTGGCGCGGATGGCATTGTCGTGTCGAACCACGGCGGGCGACAGCTGGACGGCGCGCTCTCCACCACCCGGGCATTGCCGCCCATCATGCAAGCCATCGGTAATGATTTGACGGTGCTGGTCGATTCGGGAATCCGCTCGGGACTGGATGTCGTACGGATGTTGGCGCTGGGCGCAAAAGGCGTATTGCTGGGGCGTTCCATGGCCTATGCGCTGGCCGCCGATGGTCAGCGCGGGGTGGAAAATATGCTGGATATCTTCGCCAAGGAAATGCGCGTCGCCATGACCTTGACCGGGGTAACCTCGATTAGTCAGATTGATGAATCCACGCTGGTGGGGGCTGTTCGATGAGTTGAACACCTGACCTTAAAACGCCGCGCCCATGCGCGGCGTTTTCGTTGATGCCTCTCACTCGACGTCTTTGAGCACCTCAAACGTGACTTGATCGGGATAGAACGCCATATAGCCACGAATCTGCTCTACCGACACTTTGGGGTCTTCATAGCTCCATACCGCGTTAGCGCCCTCATGTCCCGGGACTTGCAGACTGAAATAGCTGGCATCGCCCTTGTAGGGGCAATAACTCGTGTGATCGGTGCGGGCATAGTACTTTTCATCGATATCCTCCCGCGGGACGTAATACACCGGAGGATAGTTGGCCTCGAGCAACACCAGCGCCCGTGCGGAGGCGGCCACCTGGATACCGTGAAACTTCACAAGCAGGCAGCCCGGCTGCTCCGCAATGGTGATGACAGGACTAGGACCGGTGCTTTTCATGAAATACGTTCCTCATGACGGTGATGGACCTGCAGGTGTCCGCGATGGCGTCAAGCCAGACGCATCGGGTTATCGTTCATCGCGAGCAAGCTTTGCTCCTACAGGGGCACGCCGCGACCGCGGTTCATTAGGTATACCTCATGTTTTGCATTCACGACGGCTTCGCAGCCGAACGGGAGAAAGCCCCCTCGCCGGCCGTTCGATTCTGGACCGGATCAAGCACCAGATGCCGCATTAAGCAGGGCAAACACTCGAAGTCGGTAAAACATCGTCTACGATCAATAAGACCGTTGACCTCCCTGCTGCTCAGACAGGCAGTCGTGGCATGGCGTGGGGATTTGAGTCTCAGAAACTTGAGGGTCTCACCATGCCCGCCACACAGTTTTCCCTCGACCAGAAAATCATCACCCTCGACGCCCGTCCGGATCGCCTCGACTTGCGCGATCGTATTTTTACCCCACGGGTTCAGTCGCTGCCGCCCTCCTGGCCCGCCGACAAGGACATTGCTTGCGAACTCTCGGGTTACCTGGACAAAAACATGGTGCTCTACCAGGGCAGCGAAGGCGCGTGCACCGGGTTCGGACTGGCGGCGGTGGTCAATTTTCTGTTGTGGCGGCGAGACCGGGCCTCCACCAAAACGAGTCCGCGCCAGCTCTATCATCTGGCCAAACTCTATGATGAATGGCCGGGCGAGGACTATGTGGGTTCCAGTTGTCGCGGCGCGTTGAAGGGTTGGCACAAACACGGCGTCTGCGCGCAGGAACTGTGGCCCTATACCGTCAAGCCGGACGGATCGGTTCCAGCCTTTGAAGCACCGGCGGAGAATTGGGCAACGGATGCCATGACACGGCCGCTGGGGGTTTACTACCGCGTCGAGAAGGACGATGTCACCGCCATGATGGCGGCGTTGTATGAGGCCGGCGCGCTCTACGTCTGCGCCAATGTGCATCAGGGCTGGGCACTGATGCGGCCCAAAGGCAAAAAACAGCCGGCGGTGGAATTCCAGAGCATGTCTCAGCTGCCCGTCATCAAATGGCCGGCGGCCAGTGAGGGCGGTCACGCCTTTGCCTTGATCGGGTACACCCATCAGGGGTTCATCGTGCAGAACTCCTGGTCAACCGACTGGGGATTTTCCGGATTCGCCATCCTGACGTTCGAAGACTGGCTGGCCAATGGCACCGACGCCTGGACCGTGGCCCTCGGGGTACCGATCGAACGCGGCGCGTTATCGCAAAACGCACGCCCTTCAGGCTCCCGCAACGGCGCTCAATCACCGTTTCGTAGCGCGCTGTCGAGCTCAAGCGCCAAGCGCGAAGGGTTTTCCCTGTTCACCGCCAGCGCCTGCGAGCCCGATCGCAAAGGGCCGCCGCTGTTGACCAAGGATCAGGCTTACGGCCTGACCATCGTGATGGAAAACAATGGCAGCATCGGCCCTCGCCTTACCGACGTGGAAAACGTCCGGGCGGGCGTCAAACGCATCGTCTACGAGGCGCCTCGCGCCTGGTACGACAAGCTGCCGGCCACAAACAAACCCCCTGTGCTGCGCATCGCCGTCATGGCCCACGGCGGGCTCAATTCCGAGCAGGATTCGATCAATCGAATCTGTGCGATGGCGCCCTACTTCCTTGAAAACGGCATCTATCCGCTGTTTGTCACTTGGCGCACCGGGGTCCTCGAAACACTGGCAGACATCGTCCAGGACACCCTGCCCGGACTATTTCCCGAAGCCGGCAGCATCAGCGATGCATTGAAGGCGATCAAGGACAAAGCCGTGGAAGGCTTCGATCGCACGCTGGAACTGGCAACCAAAAAACCCGGCGGCGACCAGTGGAGTCAGATGAAACAGAACGCCGAAGCCGCCGCAGTCGCCGGCTTTACCCCGCGTGGGCTGGTGGAAATGGCGGAGAACCTGAAGAACCTGATTGCCGACATGGGCAAGAAAAACGTCGAGCTGCATTTGCTCGGCCACTCCGCAGGCTCCCTGATCAATGGCCACTTGATTCAACTGCTGTGGGCCAGGGGTTTGCCCACCGAAACATCGACGCTGATGGCCCCGGCCTGCACCCTCGATTTCGCCAACCAGACCTACCGCAAAGTCATCGAAGGTGGAGGCCTCAAGCGCAAGGATTTCCACATCCACCTCATGTCCGACAGCCGCGAACAGGATGACAACGTCATCGGCGTGTACCACAAATCCCTGTTGTACCTCGTTTCCCGGGCCTATGAAGAACTGCAACGCATGCCGCTGCTGGGCATGGCCAAAAGTCTGGACAAGCAGTACCAGGACTTCAGCAATCCCGATCTGGCGGAGTGGAACATCGCCGCCAAAAACATGACCGAACAGTGGAACCAGTTTTACTTTGGGAAAACCATTCCGGCCGGGTTTGCCGCAACGGGTCACGGGCTTCCCGAAGCGTTCGCGCAAACCCTGCATATCTTCAACGATCCGAAAATGAACTATGGCGCGGGCACCAAAAAAGACACCTCCCACGGCGGCTTCGATAATGATGTGAACGTAATTACCGCCGCGTTGCTGACCATTCTCAGGCGAGAGCCCGGCGCGAAGCTGGACCAACCGGTGGTTAACCTGAACTACTGAGGCGCCTGTGCAATGAATCGCAACGCACCGACTGTACATCCATACAGATAAAGATTGCCCCATCGCTCTTCAGCCGCCATTCTGTCCGCCTCTCGACAGTTGATGAGCGATGGTGGTTATGCGGCTGTACCTCTGTGAAAAACCTTCCCAGGCCAAAGACATTGCGGCCGTCCTCGGCGCCAGGCGTCGTGGCGACGGCTGCTGGCTGGGAACGGACGTCACGGTGACCTGGTGCATCGGCCATTTGCTGGAAACCGCGCCGCCCGACGCCTATGACACGCGTTACAAGCGCTGGGTGCTGGCGGATCTGCCGATCATTCCAGAGAAGTGGAAAATGACCGTCAAACCGCGTACGGCCAGCCAGTACAAAGCGGTCAAGCGCCTGCTCGGCGAGGCCAGCGAACTGGTGATCGCCACCGACGCCGACCGCGAAGGCGAGATGATCGCCCGGGAACTGGTGGAGCATTGCCGGTATCGCGGGCCGATCCAGCGGCTATGGCTGTCGGCGCTGGACGATGCGTCGATCCGCAAGGCGTTGGCAGCCCTGAAGCCGGGGGCCGAGACCTTTAGCCTTTACCATTCCGCACTCGGGCGCTCGCGGGCCGACTGGCTGATCGGGATGAACATGAGTCGGCTGTTCACGCTGTTGGGGCGTCAGTCCGGTTATCAGGGCGTATTGCCGGTCGGTCGGGTGCAAACGCCGACCCTGCGCCTGGTGGTGGATCGCGACCGCAGCATCGCCGATTTCGTGCCGGTCGCCTATTGGGCCATCGACGTGCAACTGCTGCACGACGGCACCACGTTCACCGCCCAATGGCGTGCAGCCTCCGAGGTTTGCGACGATCAGGATCGCTGCCTGAATCAGGCGTTGGCGCAGCAAGCAGCGGCGGCAATTGGCAGTGCGGCGAGTGCCCGGGTGATCAAACTGCGTACCGAGCGGATGCGCGAAGTGGCCCCCCTGCCCTTCGATCTGGGCACCTTGCAGGAAGTCTGCTCGAAGAAGCTCGGGCTCGGCGCCCAGGAAACCCTCGACATCGCCCAGGCCCTGTACGAAACCCACAAGGTCATCACCTACCCACGCAGCGATTGCGGTTACCTGCCCGTAAGTCAGCACAGCGAAGCACCGGGCATACTTGCCGCGCTGAGACAGGCGGATCCGGCGCTGAACGCCTTGAACGATTTCCTCGAGCCTCAGCGCCGCTCACGGGCCTGGAACGACGCCAAGGTCAGCGCTCACCACGGCATCATCCCCACCGCTGCGGCGAAAAACCTCGAGCGGCTGGCGGGCAAGCAGCGGGCGGTCTACACCCTGATCCGCGCACGTTACCTGGCGCAGTTTCTGCCCAACCATGAATACGACCGGACCCAGGCCGACTTCAACTGCGCCGGTGAAGCCTTGCGTGCCGTCGGCAAGCAGATCGTCGAGCCCGGCTGGAAACGCGCCCTGCCCGAGGCCCTTGCCCCGGCCAAGGGCCGCGAAGCACCGGCGCCGCAAACGCTGCCAGCATTGGCCGAAGGACGTGATTGCGCGGTGGCCGACGTCAAGCTCAAGGACCTCTGGACGCAACCGCCCAAACCGTTCACCGAAGGCGATCTGATCAAGGCGATGAAGAACGTCGCCAAACTGGTGGAAGATCCACTACTCAAACAGAAACTCAAGGACACCACCGGCATCGGCACTGAAGCGACCCGCGCCTCGATCATCCAGGGCCTGCTCGACCGTGGTTATCTGATCAAGAACGGCAAGGCCCTGGCCGCCACCCCGGCCGCGTTCAGCCTGATCGATGCCGTGCCGCGTGCCATCGCCGACCCCGGGACCACGGCAATCTGGGAGCAGGCGCTGGACATGGTGCAGAGTGGCGAGATGAGCCTGGAAGAATTCGTCACCAAGCAGGCCGCGTGGATGAGCAAACAGGTCGCCCGTTGCGCCGGCCTGAGCCTGACCATCAGCGGACCGGCAAGCCCCGCCGGGCGCGGTGCCACACCGTGGAAAAACAAACGCAAGCCCGCCAAACGCAAGCCCTCGACGGGCGCCAAACGCGCGGCAAAACCGGCGAGCAAGGCCTGAGGGGATTTCGAGCGAGCCCGAATGGACTATGTTCTTTGTGGGAGCGGGCTTGCTCGCGAAGAGGGAGTGTCAGTCAACATTCGTGTTGCTGGCACACCGCTTTCGTCGGAACGCCCGGAGCAAGATAATGCTGTTCACTTAAGAGAGTCTTGAATCAGAGAAACCTGTGGCGAGGGAGCTTGCTCCCGCTTGAGTGCGTAGCACTCACAAAAATCGGCAATGATTGTCAGATTTTTGGGGCTGCTACGCAGCCCAGCGCGAGCAAGCTCGCTCGCCGCAAAGGTACGCACGATCCAAGAGCGCGCCTAAGTGAACAGCATTACCCGAAGCAAGACAGCTTCCACAGCTTACCCGCCAGGCAACAGCCCTGCTTTCTGAGAGGTACGATCATGGCGACAATCAGCAGCCAGCCCTTAATTGAACTGCACGCCGCCCAGCGCGACGAACTGGAAACGATTGAAAACCTGATGCAGTTCTACCTGTATGACTTCAGCGAGTGGCTGCCGCTGAAGCTCGGTGAGCATGGCTTCTTCAACGCTCAGCCCAAACCGGGTTACTGGCGCAACCCCGCCACCAGGCCGTTTTTGATCAAGGTCGACGGAGAATTGGCCGGTTTCGTGACGGTGGATGACGAAACCCATCTTCACGGCGCCGAGTACAACATCGGCTACTTCTTTGTCAGTCGACGCTTTCGTGGCCAAGGCGTCGCGAAGTTTGCCGTTTCCACCCTCTTGAGCCGGTTCCCCGGTCAATGGCAAATTTTCCACCTCGACGTTAATCAGCCTGCGCAGCGGTTCTGGGCCCGGGTCCTGGCTGATCTCACCCATGGCGAGTTCACCCTGCATCAGCTGTCGGTAGACGGTTATCCTTGCACCGTTTACCGATTCCAGGCATCGCTGCCAGCGTCCTGACCGGCGCTTTCCCATTCGGCTTTTTAATTCCAAACGACTTTGTCCGACAATATGTAGTGAGCAAAAATAATCACTACAAAACCGTTGACGCCTCCGATTTGCCCTTGCATGATGCAGACGTCTCCCCGATCGGGAGTACAGGCAACACGTTTGAGCAAGCTCGTCTGACCGCCGAGCTGTTTTTCCCGGATACACGCTGCCCACAAGGCAGATTGAAGAAACTGACCTGGCCTGAACGTCCAGTACAAGGACGAGAAGCGCTGGCGATCAATCCTCATGAAGCTTGTGGCCGACCCTGAAAATGTCGGCAGTGGCCTGAAGGTTTTCGCTGCTTCTCCTCGTTGTGACGCTATTGCGTAGCAGTTATTCAACACGACTACATGCAACAGACGCGGGCCCCCGTCAATTTGGCGGCTGACCGCTGACGTCCTGGTTTCGGTGCCAGGGATCAACTAACCGATGGGCTACCTGTATTAGCGAATCAACTTTGAAAGATCACCAAATGGTCAAGGGGCTTACTATGAATCTGAACAATCAACCCACTATCGATGAACTGGCTCATTTGTTCGCTGCGCAAAAAGACAGCCATGACAGCCATATTCTGTGGATCAGCAAGTCGGGCCAGGTGCATATCGACTGCCTGTCGCCTCACGCCCATGAAGCGGAGTTCGACAAGAACAACCAGAACCTGCTCGCCCGACTGAAGATGTACCGTCGCGGCCAAGGCTATGTCGGCAAGAAAGCCGCGGCCGACAAGGACTTCATCGGTCATGTTCTGCAAACGCTGAAACAGGCGTGGGCCTCGATGCAGAACCAGAACGAAGTTCGGGTGATTGACCGGTTCTACTGATACCTCTACACCCCATCCATAAAAAGGCCCCGCTCGTCATATCGAGCGGGGCCTTTTTTGTTTGTCTCGTGCGCACCAAACAACGCTATCGTTAACCGTGTGCACTGGATCATTGGAGGTTTGTGATGAACATACAACTGACAGGCTTGCTGTTACTCGTAATGGCCAGTGCTGCCCATGCAAACAGCATCACTGGCGTGCCGTTGTTCGATGCGGACTGCCCCGGCAAAATCATCGTCCACGCGGATCAGGACGGCCCGGTGTTGATCAACAGCAAGGAAGCCGAGACCAAAGCCATCGACGATCGCCGATTCGAAGCCAGGGGTTCTGGCGTCGTCATCTCGATCCTCCTCTCCGATGACGACTCGGTCACGGTGTCCTCCACGGGCAAGGCGCCCAATGGTGTCTGCCAATTAGTAGAGGACTGAGGTCGTCGACTCACCCGCAGCCGCCCCCAACACCAGCTCCATAAACGCCACCGACGCTGCACTGTGATAGTTGTTTTTGCGTCGAAGCAGCGCGGCTCCTCTTTTGGGCGCCTCCCCCAATAACGGGATTTTGCGCAACGCCCGGTCCTCGGTGGCAATGGGCTCCGGAAGGATGGTGGCGATGGCCGTGTGCCGAATGACTTCCAGCAAGGTGCTCACCGAGTTGACCTCGATCACCACTTTCGGCGTGATCTGCTCCTGGGCAAAGTACTCATCAATGCGGGTGCGGGTCACGAAGTCCGGGGCCAGCAGCGCAAACTCCAGTTGCGCGACCTCTTGCGCGGACAATGCGACCTGGCTTTCGTATAACGGGTGATCGCGCCCCACCATGATGCCCAAGGTCTCGATAAACGCCGGGATCGACTCGATGTCGGCATTTCTGACCTGGGTAAACGCGATGGCGATGTCCAGTGAGTCATCTAATAGCCCAGCCTCGATGTCATCCATTGACAGCTCAAAAATCTGTAGATGGATGTTCGGATACCGCGCCACGTAATCGCGCACCAGAGGCCCCACCAGGTACGCCATGAACGTTGGGGTCATGGCCAGCCGCAAGGTGCCGCGGGACAAGTCCTTCACGTCATGCAGTGCACGTTTACCCGCCTCCAGTTCCACCAGCACCCGACGAGCGCATTCGATGTAGGCCTCTCCCGCATCGGTGGGTTTGACCGTGCGCGAGGTTCGGTCGAACAGGCTGACCCCCAGGGTTTCTTCCAGTTGCCGGATCTGTTGGGACAGGGTCGGCTGCGAAACGTGAAGCGCCTCGGCGGCGCGAGTGAAACCGCCATGGTCGGCGACCGCCAGCAAATAGCGCAAATGTCGGAGCAGCATGGGGAATCACCATCTATAGGCTGTGCTTATGCGCTGCATTGTATATCGGTCTTGGACGCTATGGATCGATCGGCAGAAGATGGCTCCACACCCAAGCAACATCACTCCCGACAGGAGAATCACCATGCAACAGTCCCACGCCTACAACGACCCAAGCCTGGCCCTGACCACGTCGATCCTCGATGCAAAAACGCGCAAAAACCTGTCCTGGCAGGATCTGACCGACGGCACCGGCCTCGGCCTGGCCTACGTCACTGCCGCCCTGCTCGGTCAGCACCCGCTGCCGGAAAGCGCTGCCAAGGTGATTGGCGAAAAACTGGACCTGGACGCCGACTCCGTGGCCCGCCTGCAGATCATTCCGCTGCGCGGCAGCCTCTCGGGTGTCCCAACCGACCCGACCATCTATCGCTTCTACGAAATGATCCAGATTTACGGCACCACCCTGAAAGCCTTGGTTCATGAGCAATTCGGCGACGGCATCATCAGTGCGATCAACTTCAAGCTCGACATGAAGAAAGTCGAAGACCCGGAAGGCGGCTCCCGCGCGGTGATTACCCTCGACGGCAAGTTCCTGCCACTGCGTCCTTTTTAAGTGAATACCGGCCCGCACGGATGTGCGGGCCAAACCCGACTCACCCATGAGGACATCGCAATGAAAGCGCTCATCGAAGGTTTTTTGAAGTTCCAGAAAGACGCCTTTCCGCAACGGACCGACCTGTTCAAACACCTGGCCACTACCCAGCATCCGGGCACGCTGTTCATCACCTGTTCCGACAGCCGTGTCGTGCCGGAGCTGCTGACCCAACAGGAACCCGGTGAACTGTTTGTGATCCGCAACGCCGGCAACATCGTGCCCTCCTACAGCCCTCACCCCGGAGGTGTGTCGGCCACGGTCGAATATGCGGTCGCGGTGCTCGGCGTCACCGACATTGTGATCTGCGGGCACTCGGACTGCGGCGCCATGACCGCCGTCGCCAAATGCACATGCATGGACCACCTGCCCGCCGTCAGCGGCTGGTTGCAACACGCCGAGTCAGCGAAAGTCATCAACGAATCCCGCCCTCACGCCAATGAAGCGGCGAAGGTGAGTTCAATGGTTCGGGAGAATGTCATCGCGCAACTGGCCAACATCCAGACGCATCCAAGCGTGCGCCTGGCTCAGGAGAAAGGCCTGTTGAATTTGCATGGTTGGGTTTACGACATCGAGACCGGTTCGGTCGACGCCCTGGACGCCAACAGCCACCGTTTTGTGGCGCTCGCCGAGTATCCGGACACCTGCGCCCTTCAAGCCCGATCCATAGAAGCAGCAGCCTGAAGTGTGTATCCATCGACGCAGCGCTCCCAGCTCACGGGAGCGCTGCACTGACACGATCGACCGGGTTATTTATCGTCGATCCTGGTTGACGATGGTGGCCGACGCTCAGGGGCCTCTTCCGCATTGGGTGGTTCTGGAATACTGCCTGGCCTGAACACGTGAGTCAGCAAGTCTCTGGCATCGACATCGACGACCCCCTGAACCGAACGGGTCAGAGCAACAGCCTGCTCACACTGTTTATGGGTGTTGACGCGACCGCTCAATGCCACCGTGCCCCCATGGGTTTTGACATGGATTTGCAGGCCAAGGCTGGGTTCGGCCATTGCCAGGGCTGACTTCACCCTGGCGGTAATCCACGTGTCGTGAACGCCCCTTTCCAGATCATGAGAGTATTGTTGGAAGGAATGAAGTTTCATGATGTAACCCTCTCTCCGTCATCAGATGCACTGCCCGTCCATTGGCTGTGCAGCCTTGATGCTCAGACGAGCGTTATGGACATCTGATTCGTTTTGGAGTGCTCGCCACGCCCCTACGGACGCACATTAAGTATAGTGCGGCTGTTGACCGGGGTCGTGGTGCTGGATCAGCGTTTGACCGACAGATCCGTCTGGGTCATGCGACTGCGGATCGTGAACACCCCATCTCCCGAGAGAATCGCGCTGCGTGCAAACAGGCGACCGCTCTCCCAGTTCGAAAGCCCCAGTTCCGGCTTGTTCAGCGCGTACTGTCCGTCGACCCAGCGGGTAATCCCGTTACCGACAAAAGGTGCGTTGACGGCGCTGTAGAAGCGTTCCTGAGCCGCGGCATCTTCACTGATCAGCGACACGGTGAACTGCGGGCTGTAGCGATTGAACAACGCGATGGCGCTGTCCAGGTCATCGACGATCTTCAGGCTGACTTCCGGGGTTTCTTCCCATTCCCACTCGCGGCCCAACTGATCCTCGGGCAGCGGTTCGGCCAACGCTTCGGTTTGATAGCCTTCGGCGCGGTACACCTCAACGCTGGCGGTCTGCCAATCGGTCGGCAAGTACGACTCGCTACCCTCGACGATGTGCAATTTGCAGCCCTGCCCGCGTGCGGTGCCGGCCTGTTGCAACGCGTCGAGGAACAGCGGCAGCAGTTCTGCGACACGGTCACGGTGAATCAGGCAGACGTTCATCGTGTTGCAGACTTTGCGATCCAGGGAGTTGCGCACTACAGCGGTAAAGCGCTGGGCATTGGCGTCTTTGTCGGCGATCAGCCAGGCACCCCCGGTGCCGTGCAGGCTGACGGCGGTGCCGGCCTGTTGGGCGATGCTGCCCAATTGACTGACGGCGCGACCCGAACCACGGGCCACCGCCAGCGACAGGCGTCGGTCGGCGAACATCGCCCAGCCGGCGGCGTGATTGACGCTTTCCACCAGCGACACCGCGCCGGTCGGCAACCCGGCATCGCTCAGTGCCGGATTCAGCGCATGGGCGACGATGGCTTGCGCGGTGCCCAACGCATCGCTGCCAATGCGCAGCACCGCCGTGTTACCCGTGCGCAACACACCGGCGGCGTCGGCAAAGACGTTCGGCCGGCCTTCGAAGACGAACGCGACGATGCCCAGGGGCGAGACCACTTGCTCGACTTTCCAGCCGTCATGCTCGACGCAACTGACCACTTTGCCACGCGTGGCGGACGCATCGCGCCAGGCCCTGAGGCCGGCGATCATGTCGCGGCGCATGCGTTCATCCGCCAGAAGCCGTGTGGTGGAGCGTCCACGGGCCTTGGCCCGCTCGATGTCGGCCAGGTTGGCGGCCTCGATCAAGGCCCAGCAGTCAGGGTTTTCCAGGCGTTGGGCGAAGCGATCGAAGAACTCGCTGATGGCTTGATCGGAGACCGCGGACAGTGCGCTGAAGGCCGCATCGGCACGCTCGATTGCAATGGCCGCCGCTTGCTGGTCAGCCACCGGGATCAGCAACAATTCGCCGCTGACCTGCTCCACCAGCAAATGGTCCCCGGGCTGAAAACGCGCGGCCAATTCGGGGCTGACCACAGTGACGCGGTTACCAGCGAAAGGGATCGGCGTGCCAGCGACTAGACGTTCGAGCGCAAGAGACATGAAGCGGTTTCACCATGCAGGGGGCGGCCGGAAAATGTATAGGAAAATCCCTGGAGCGTCATTAACCGCACGCCTGACCGGTGATCGAAAACCCGGCGGCCCTGCACCCGGCCCTCCTACGCTGAAAAAGGTGCATCAGCGTTTCCTGTTTTCCAGGGTGGCCGTCATGAGCCGCGGTACCGTGCCTAGAACACCGACCAGCCAATCCGCTGACTCAGCAACTCCAGCGCGGCCATGCCCGCGAGGGAGTTGCCGGCGGTGTTCAACTCCGGCGACCAGACGCACACCGTGAATTGCCCCGGCACCACCGCGACAATCCCCCCGCCCACGCCGCTCTTGCCGGGCAAACCGACGCGATAGGCAAAGTTGCCGGCTTCATCGTAGAGGCCGCTGGTGGCCATGATCGAGTTGACTTGCTGGGTCTGGCGGGCGGTGAGGATCTGTTCGCCGCTGTGCTTGCAGAAGCCGTCATTGGCCAGAAAACAGAACGCCCGCGCCAGATCCACGCAGCTCATGCGTAGCGCGCAATGGCTGAAGTAACTGCGCAGCACCGCTTCGACGTCGTTGTGGAAATTGCCGAACGACTGCATCAGATAAGCCATCGCAGCGTTGCGCGCGCGGTGCTGGTATTCGGACTCGGCCACCTTGCCATCCACCATGACTTGCGGGTTACCGGACAGTCGACGGACAAAATCGCGCATCGACAGTGCCGGCGCGGCAAAGCGTGACTGATTGATGTCGCAGATCACCAGCGCACCGGCGTTGATGAAGGGATTGCGCGGGCGCCCGCGCTCGAATTCCAGTTGCACCAGCGAATTGAACGGTTGGCCGGAAGGCTCGTGACCCAGGCGCTGCCAAATGGCTTCACCGGAGTGCTCGATGGCCTGCACCAGGCTGAACACCTTGGAAATACTCTGCACCGAGAACAGCGTATGGGCATCGCCGGCGCAATACAGCTCGCCGTCATTGCCATACACCGCGATGCCCAACTGATCGGCCGGCACCGTACCGAGGGCGGGAATGTAGTCAGCCACCTTGCCCTGGCCGATCAGGGGACGAACTGCGTCAAGGATCTCGTTCAACAGCGCTTGCATGCCGGGTTCCGAAGTCTCGCCCCATAGGATTGCGGGGACACAGACGCTAGACGCCAGCGGTCGAGGCCGGATCACAGTTTTCCGTGGCATTGGATAAACCCAATCTCCAATACCCCACTGATCCCCTGTGGGAGCGGGCTTGCTCGCGAAGGCGGTGTGTCAGCCAACATCATTTTTAAATGACACACCGCTATCGCGAGCAAGCCCGCTCCCACAAGAGATCAGTGGGTTACGTATCACAGTGTGTACAACGCGCCTCCCGACACACCCCACCCCTAAAACCCCACACCAAAGACACATCGCAGATACACCTGCTTGATGAACTGTGCCTGTCGATTGGCCACGCCGATCAAAGCGCTCAACTCACTCAATGCTACGGAGTATCACCATGTTCAAGCTCTCGACCTCTTCCTTGACCCTCGGCCTGATCATCGCTGGCGGCCTGGCCCTGTCCAACGTGGCTTCTGCCTCTGAGTCCGAGGCGTTCAGCATGAAACAACTGGCCCACGGCTACAGCCAGGTCCAGGCCGATTCGGCAGAAAAACCGGCGGAAGGTAAATGTGGCGAAGGCAAGTGCGGCGCCAGCGAGTAACCCTTTGCATGGGGCACCGCTGTGCCCCTCCTCCCTGACTGAACGGAGATCAAGCCCATGACCACCTCACTCTCATCGGCCGTGAAAGGCCTGCACCTGAACCTCGACCGTGCCGGTAGCTGGATTGCGCCGCTGACCCTGCGGGTGTTCCTCGCGTGGGAGTTCTTCGAATCAGGCCTGGAAAAATTCAATGGCGAAAACTGGTTCGCCGATATTCAGGACAGCTTCCCGTTCCCCTTCAACCACGTGCCGGCCACGCTGAACTGGGAACTGTCGATGTGGGCCGAACTGATCTGCGCCCTGGCCATACTGGTCGGCCTGGGGACACGGATCTCGGCAATCATTTTGATCGTGGTCACGGTCGTCGCGACTGCCGCCGTTCACTGGCCGGCCGATTGGTCTACATTGAGTGAGCTTGCTCAGGGTTACGCCATCAGCAACAAGGGGCACGGCAACTTCAAACTGCCGCTGATCTACCTCGCGGCCTTTATGCCGCTGTTGCTCTCGGGTGCCGGCAAGCTCAGCCTCGATGCGCTGCTGGCTCGAGTCTTCTGGCGTCGCGATAACCGCTGAAGGGTATTTGCAGTGGACGGTTTCGCCGAATGATGGAAACGTATGCAGGCGATGCCAAGCTTCAACACCACACACCCCAAGTATCCTTCACCCCACTCACTTGTGTAGACAGGAGCCACCATGAGCGTGACCACCCAATGGATCGAAATTGACAGCGCCGACGGTAAATTCGGCGCTTACCTGGCGATTCCGCACACCCGTAAAGGCCCGGGGATCGTGTTGATCCAGGAAATTTTCGGCGTGAATGAACACATCCGCTCGGTCGCCGAACAATACGCTGCCGACGGTTACCTGGTGATTGCACCGGACCTGTTCTGGCGCAGCGGCCACCGCATCGAATTGGGTTACGACGAGGCCGGCTGGAAACGCGCCGTCGAGTTGATGAACGCCACCGATGTCGGCAAGGCACAGGCCGACATCGAACTGGCCATCGACGCCTTGAAAGCCCAGCCGGGTCTGGACGGCGGGATCGCTTCGATTGGTTACTGCTTCGGTGGTCTGCTCTCGTACCACACCGCCGCCAATGGGCTGGTGGACGTGGCCATCGCCTATTACGGCGGCGGCATCCAGAATCATCTGGACCGCGCCGATGAAATCGAAGTGCCGCTGCTGATGCACTTCGGTGAACAGGACAGCCACATCCCACTGGAAGCCGTGGAGAAAATCGCCGAGCGCTTCGATACCAACGATAACGTGGAAATTGTCGTGTACCCAGAGGCCGAACATGGCTTCAACTGCTCGCATCGCGACAGCTACAACCAACGCGCAGCGGCTGAAGCCCATGGCAATACACTGATCTTTTTGGGTCAGGAACTGTAAGGCCAGACGAGTAAAAGGGGACTTCCATCGATCCGGTGGAAGTCCCCTTTTTTTGGTGTCTGTGATGGCCCCATCGCGGGCAAGCCATGCTCCTACAGGGAAATGCATTCCAATGTAGGAGCATGGCTTGCCCGCGATGGCGTCGACACGGTCTCAGCCGCTCAACGACTGGTTTCTTCTACCACCTCGTTCACCATCAACTTCGGATGAGCACTGCGTTCATGCACATGGCTCGTCGGTGTGCGATCTATCAGCAGGCTCAACAGTTCCGGACGGCTGTAGTGACCGCGCGAATCCATCATGCGTTTGCGCCTATCGATCAGGCTCATGTCGAGGTCGACGATCACCTCGCCTTCACCTTCGGTCAGCGAGCCCAGCACCACGCCGTCCGGGCTGATGATCGCGGTAAAGCAGCCACCGGAAATCGGGCCGATGGGGCAACCGGTGTCGGCCATGATTTGCGCCTGTTGTTCAGGGTTCAGCCAAGCGGTGGAGTTGACCACGAAGCAGGCCGCCTCCAATGCATGCTGGCGGATGCTGACTTCCATTTGTGAAGCGAACAAAGGCCCAGCAAACGATCCTGGATACATCGCCGCATGGATCTGTTCGCCATCGGCCATCAAGGCATAACGGGCCAGCGGGTTGTAATGTTCCCAGCACGCCAATTGGCCGATGCGCCCTACTGCGCTGTCGGTGGCACGCAGGCCGGAGCCGTCGCCCATGCCCCAGATCATGCGTTCGTGATAGGTCGGGGAAATCTTGCGCCGACGCTGAATCAGGGTGCCGTCGGCATCGAACAACAACTGCGTGTTGTACAGCGTACCGCCGTCACGTTCGTTGACGCCGATTGAAACCACCATGCCGGCCTGTCTGGCGGCGGCGCCGATAGCCTCGGTGGCAGCCGAAGGGACAGTGACGGCCTGATCCAGCAGTTTGAGGTGTTCGGCCGCCATTTCGAAAGGCGACTGAACGAACGAGAAGTACGGGTAATAAGGCACGATGGTTTCCGGGAACACGGCGAACTGCACGCCCTGCTCGCCGAGCTCGAGAATTTTCTGCACCACTTTGTCGACGGTGCCTTCACGGCTATAAAGAACGGGGCTGATTTGTACGGCGGCGGCTTTTACGAGGGTCATGGCGGTGATCTCATTGAGGGAATGGACTACTTCGAGATCAAAATTACGCCAATAATATTTAGACCGAAATGTCGAATACACCACCTTTTAGGACATCATGAAAATCTGCTGCGACGATTGATGAGTAACCTGTGGCGAGGGAGCTTGCTCCCGCTGGACTGCGCAGCAGTCCCCTTCTTTTTTGGGGTAAGGGGGTCGCTTCGCGACCCAGCGGGAGCAAGCTCCCTCGCCACAGGTTCGGTGTCACGTTTGACTGACTGGCATCATCCGCGATTGGCGCGTTGAATGACCTGCGGTGGCTGCCCAAAAGCGCGGATAAACGCCCGACGCATCCGCTCCCGATCGCCAAAACCGGTATCGGTCGCCACCACGTCGATGGGGTGCCGACCGGTTTCCATCATCAGACGCGCCGCCTCCACCCGCAGGTTTTCGATGGCCTTGGCCGGTGATTGCCCGGTTTCGGCATGGAACACACGGCTGAATTGCCGAGGGCTGAGGTTGGCGGCGCTGGCCAGTTCCTCGACTGACAGCGCGGACTTCAGGTTCTGTTTGGCATAGGTCAACGCGGCCTGGATGCGGTCGGTCTTGGGCTCCAGTTCGAGCATCACCGAAAACTGCGACTGCCCTCCCGCGCGTCGGTGGTACACCACCAATTGCCGGGCCACCCGCCGCGCCACTTCCGCGCCCAGATCCTTTTCCACCAGCGCCAACGCCAGATCGACACAAGCGCTCATGCCCGCGGCCGTCCAGATGTTGCCGTCGTTGATGAAGATCCGGTCTTCCTCGACCTTCACCTTCGGGTACGCCTTCTGCAGCGCCGGTGCATGGCACCAGTGCGTGGTCGCCCGTCGACCATCCAACAAACCGGCCTCGGCCAGCGCAATGGCGCCGCTGCAGATCGAGCCCAGACGCCGGGTGGTCCGGCTGGCGTTGCGCAAAAACGCCACCATGCCCGGCGATACTGGACGGATCAGGTTGTCGCCCATCACCAACAGCGTATCGAACGAGCGCTGGTCGAACGCCGTGGTTTCCACGCCAAACCCGGCGGAGGTCTGCACCGTACCGCCGTGCTCGGACAGCAAGGCAATGTCGTACGCCGGTTCGGCGGTGGCCATGTTGGCCAACTCGAACGTGGCGCACATGGCCAGGCCCAACACCTGAAACCCGGGGTAAACGATGAGTCCGATGGCGTGCATGGCAGTTGGCTCTTCTGACCTTAAAAGTGGTATGCCTGATTTAACAGCCACTGACGTTGCATCGCAAGATGATCGTCATTGCACGCTTTAGGGTACTGACGCTGACCGGTATCGGCGGCTCGGCCAATCTCGATGGGTTGAACGATGCGAGTTCTAGCAGCAACGGGTATTGCATTTGCCACGGCCGAAACGGGCCTCCTGACGCTCGCGGAAAAACGCCGAATAGCTCATGACCGGTTCGCCGGGATGATTGAGCGCCATTTGCGCAACGTAGTTATCGTAATCGGGTACGCCAACCATTAAACGCGCGCTCTGGCTGAAGAACTTCGCGACATGCTGCAGTTTGCGGTACATGGCAATTCTCTCTGTGCGTGTGGGATTGGCCCATGAAAGCGCACTGATGTATCTGCACTGTGTCAGCACCGGGGCCATTTGTATTTTCAAGTATCAACAGCGGTGACGCTCAACGCCCGGCTCGTTCTCACGCTAGGCTGAAGAGTAACGACATCGTGAAAGGAGGCGTTCGAGATGCAACTCATCACGTTGAAAATCGACAAACCGGAAGCGACCAACTTCATTTTCGGTCAGACCCACTTCATCAAGTCCGTCGAGGACATCCACGAAGCGATGGTCAATGCCGTGCCAGGTATCCGCTTTGGCGTGGCCTTTTGCGAAGCTTCCGGCAACTGCCTGGTGCGCTGGTCTGGCACCGATGCCGCCATGATCGACCTGGCCCGGAGCAATGCCCAAGCCATCGGCGCAGGCCATAGCTTCATCATTTTTCTCGCCGATGGCTTCTATCCCGTAAACGTGTTGAACGCCGTCAAAATGGTTCCAGAGGTGTGCCGCATCTTTTGTGCAACGGCCAACCCGACTGAAGTGATTCTGGCCGAGACGGACCAAGGGCGAGCGATTCTGGGCGTGGTGGATGGCTTCTGTGCCCGTGGCATTGAAGGCGAGGAAGACATCCTGTGGCGCAAGAACCTGTTGCGGCAGATCGGCTACAAACTTTGAGCAAAGCAGGCGCTGAGCATCACGTTCAGCGCCTCACACCTCACGCCTGAGAGGCTTTTTGGCGGCCTGGCAGCACGCGAGCGCCCAACGCCGAAGGAGCAGCGATAACCTCTGCGGGCTTCTCCCCTTCGACCTCACCGTTCAACGCCTTGTGCATTTTCACGGTGTCCAGCGCCCCGACCCATTTGGCAATGGCCATTGTCCCGACGCCATTGCCGATGGTGTTGGTGATTGCACGCGCTTCCGACATGAACCGGTCCACGCCCAACAGCAGCACCATGCCCGCCACCGGAATGGTGCCAAGGGACGATAAGGTCGCCGCCAGAATGATGAATCCCGAGCCGGTGACCCCGGCAGAGCCCTTGGAGGTAAACATCAGCACGGCCAGGACGATCAACTGATCCGTCAGGGTCAGCGGCGTGTTCGTGGCCTGCGCGATGAAGATCGCGGCGATGGTGTAGTAGATCGCCTGTCCGTCCGGGTTGAAGGTCAGGCCCGAAGGAATGATCAGGCCGGCGACAGGCTTGGAAACACCAGCCTTTTCCATCTTGGAAATCATCTGCGGCAGCACCGACTCCGAAGAGCTGGTGCCGAGGACGGTGAACAGTTCTTCCTTGATGAATTTCAAAAACTTCCACAGGCTGAATCCGCTGTAACGGCAGATCGGGCCCAGTACAAAAATCACGAACACCGCACAGGTCAGGTAGACACAGGCCATCAGCTTGCCGAGTGAGAACAGCGAGCCAAAGCCGTATTTGCCGATGGTGAAGGCAATCGCCCCGAAGGCGCCGATGGGTGCCAGACGCATGACCATGTTGACGATGCGAAACATGCCCTGCATCAGGCTGTCCAGCGTGTCGACGAACGCCTTGGCACGAGGCCCTACATGCGCCAGGGCAATGCCCAGCAGAATGGAGAACAGCAATATTTGCAGCACGTTGCCCTTGGCGAAGGCATCCACGATGGTGTCGGGGATGATGTTCATCACAAAGTCCATGAACGACGCATGCTTCACGGCGCTGGTGTAGGTAGCCAGGCTGGACGTATCCAGCGAGGCGACATCGATGTTCATGCCGGCACCGGGTTTGAACACGTCGACCACCACCAGGCCGACGACCAGTGCCAGGGTGGACACCACTTCGAAATAGATCAGCGCCCGAAAGCCGACGCGACCCAGCTCTTTCATGTTCTCCATGCGCGCAATGCCCGTGACCACCGTCAGGAAGATCACCGGGGCGAGGAGCATTTTGATCAGTTTGATGAACGCGTCGCCCAAGGGTTTGAGCGCTGTTCCGGTTTCGGGCACCAATACCCCGACGATGGCGCCGAGGATCACGGCGATGAGCACTTGTACGTAAAGTTTGCCGAATATTCTTTTCATGACAGGGCCCTGATTTTTTATTGTTGTCAGGAAATGCCAAGGGGCTCTGATCGGTGATCAGCCCCTTGGCGTTGTGCCGCCGCTTGAATCAGCGTTTGATCAACTCGATGACCGCATCCGTGATCTGGCGGGTGGTGGCCGTGCCGCCCAGATCCGGGGTGTGCAGACCGCTCTCGGTCACCGCCTCGATAGCCGACATCAGGTGCTTCGCCGCGGCTGCTTCGCCCAGGTGTTCGAGCATCATCGCCGCCGTCCAGAACGTTGCGATTGGGTTAGCCACGCCTTTGCCGGTGATGTCGAAGGCCGAGCCGTGGATCGGCTCGAACATCGAGGGGAATTTGCGCGAGGGGTTCAGATTGGCAGTCGGCGCGATGCCCAGGCTGCCGGACAACGCGGCGGCCAGATCGGACAGGATGTCGGCGTGCAGGTTGGTGGCGACGATCACGTCCAGCGTCGACGGTTTGAGCACCATGCGCGTGGTCACGGCGTCGACCAGTTCCTTGTCGATTTTGACGTCCGGGAAATCCTTGGCGACTTCATAGAAGATCTCGTCCCACAGCACCATGCCGTGACGCTGGGCGTTGGATTTGGTGACCAGGGTCAGGTGTTTGCGTGAACGGCTTTGCGCCAGTTCGAAAGCAAAACGGTGAATGCGCTCGACCCCGGCCCGAGTGAACACCGACACTTCGGTGGCGACTTCTTCAGGCAGGCCCCGGTGGACACGCCCCCCGTTGCCGGAGTACTCGCCCTCGGAGTTTTCACGCACCACCACCCAGTCGATTTGATCGCCATTGAGCAGCGGGCTTTTAACCCCTGGCAGCACGCGAGCCGGGCGCACATTGGCATATTGGTCGAAGCCCTGGCAGATCGGCAGGCGCAGACCCCACAGCGAAATGTGATCCGGCACGTTGAGCGCACCGACCGCGCCGAAGAAAATGGCGTCGAAGGTTTTCAGCTCTTCCAGGCCACCTTCAGGAATGTAGTAACCGTTTTTCAGGTAGTTATCCGAATTCCAGTCGAAGTGTTTGAAATCCAGTTCGAAGCCGGATTTCTTCGACAAGGCTTGCAGCACCTCGACACCCGCAGCGATCACTTCTACACCGATACCATCACCTGGAACTGCAGCAATTTTGTAGGTGCTCATCTATTAACTCCACTCTCGTCACGTTCTTGTTGTGCCTGTCGAACGGGGGTGTTCAATCAGGGTGTGAGCGGAGTATATGTAGTGAACAAATGAGCGTGAGTTACTCCAAATCACTACATAGATGAATTTGAGTTACCAATGAGCCAAACCCTGGATTTGTCTTTTTTCTACCTGCTGGCCAACAAAGGCAGCCTGGCGGCGACGGCTCGCGAGTTGGGCGTCACCCCGCCGGCCGTGAGCAAACGCCTGACCGCGCTGGAAGCACGGCTGGGCATACGTCTGGTCAACCGCACCACCCGCTCGATGAGCCTGACCTCGGAAGGTGAACTGTATTTTTCCCATGCTGCGCGCATCCTCACGCAGATCGATGAGGTCGAGCAGTTGATCAGCAGCAGCCGGGCGACACCTAAAGGCTTGATCCGCGTCAATGCTTCGCTGGGGTTCGGTCGGCGCTACATCGGCCCGGCTCTGGGTGCGTTCTTCGCGCAGTACCCGGAGGTGGAAATACAGCTGGAAATCAGCGACCACCCGCTCGACCTGACGACTCACGGGTTTGACCTGGGTATACGTTTCGGCACGCTGCCGGACGCCGCTTTCCATGCCCGCAAGATTGCGTCCAATCGCCGTCTGTTATGCGCCTCGCCCCTGTACCTGGAACAGCATGGCGTGCCCCAACGCCTGGCGGATTTACAGCAACACAACTGCATCTTCCTTCGCCAAAACGAAACGCCCTACGGCGTGTGGAGTTTCACCAACGGCGGGCGCACACAAAACATCAAAGTGCGCGGCGCGTTAGGCTGCAACGACGGTGAAGTGGCCCTGAACTGGGCGCTGGAAGGTTACGGCATTCTGCTGCGGGCCGAATGGGACATCGCCCGTTACGTGCGCAGCGGCCGCTTGCGCCTGGTGCTGGAAGATCAGACCCCCACCCGCGCCGATGTCTACGCCGTGTATCCACAACAATTGCACCTGTCGGCGCGAGTACGCCGCCTGATTGATTTTCTGGTCGAGCGTTTCAAGCACATCGATCATCTGGAAGAACCGGAATCCACGCGCGAATGAATAGGGTTGGTGGGCGACTGCTTTGGGCCAACAGGTGCCACTCAAACACATCACCTGATCGGCTGTTTTCTAGGACGAAGCGGTCACCGATGTTCCGCAGCCAACATTGACCTGAACTGAGAAATGATTTCCGAAGATAGCCCGGCACCTTCGAACACTGCGCAAGTGAAGCTAACGGGTGCAGGGCCTGGAGCAGTGATGATGCGGTCTGCAACCACAGCTACCGGACTGTTTCGATAGAGCGTGCCCCCTTCATAACCTACGGCATTCTGTTTTAAGAAATCAGCGCTGTTTGAAGTATGAGGAACCGTGTCGAGTCCCAGTCCGCAAAACCGGGTGTCAGTACCAATCCCACGCGTGCCATCAGTCAGAATCCTTTATGAGTGCCAATAACCAGTGGCGACAACAAATATACGTCAGGGGCCGGGATTTCAAGTCCTAGGAAAGCCGGACCGATTTGCCGAGAGCTATCCTTCGTGAAGAGCAATAAAGGCTCTCGAAATTACTGAGGGCGAAACAGGTGAGCATTACTGTCGATGATGGTTTGGATGATTTCCACCGAGCCATTAATGGCGAATTGCGCGCCCATGCATACCAGCAGGAAACCCATCAGCCGTGATATGGCATCAATGCCTGACTGTCCCATTATTCTCATGATTATTCCTGAGCCAAGCAGGCATACCCAAAGGATAAGAGCGGTAAACAGGAAAATTAACGGCGGGGCTGTTAATAAGACCCAGGCAGGAAATAACGTACTGTGTTTGATAGTGGCGGCGGAACTGATGATCATCGCAATGGTGCCAGGCCCGGCCGTACTGGGCATGGCCAGGGGAATGAAGGCAAAGTTCGGTTGTTCGCTTGCACCGCTGCTGGAAGCAGAGGGCTGAAGAGGCGGCGGAAACAGCATCTTCAAGCCCATGATGATGAGAATTCCTCCCCCGGCCATACGCAAGCCCGGTATAGAGATGTTAAATGCATCCATAACAAACGCGCCTACGTAGTAAGTCAACGTCATGATCAGAAAGACATAGAACGACGTCAGAAAAGCCTGTGTCTTTTTTTCCTTGTGACTCAGCCCCTTGCTCAAGGCGAGAAACAGCGCCACTGTCGTGGGAGGGTTAGTCAATGGCAGCAGCGCCAGCAACCCAAGGCCGATTGCATTGAACAGATCTGTCATGTCGAACTCAAGTCCTGTTGTTCGAGGCCACGTTTGTCGGCGAGCGTTGTTAGCGTGAAGTTTTGACCTTCAGGACTTCGGTATAAATGGCGTCAATCGTCTGACCCACCTGGAGCTTCTTCATCCTTTCCTGAAGCTTCGGGTCTTCGACTTTCAGGACCGTTGCTTTTCCCTCCGGCGGAAGCAAAGTCACCTCATGCTGTTGCAAGTCAATGCGAATGATCTTGGACGTAACCTTGACCTGGCGAACCGCTTCACCTCCGGGATTGGGATTGTCTTTGGTGGCACGGATGGACATGGATTCCTTGGTGACGCCCGGTGCACCGCCAACCTCGGTATCAAGCCTGTAAGCCACTGAACGAATCACATGAATATCGACCGTGTCGCCGACTTTCAAATTGTGCAGGTTCTTGGCCTGGTCGGTGAGCTGGATAGGCACTGGACTTTTGTCGCGACCTTCGATGGTGACTTGGTAGTTAGCGGGATCAACGGCCAATACACGGGAAACAATGTGCCCTTCCATCGTACTGCTTCCCAACGGTATATCGGCGGCATGTGCGGTCAGGCAGGCAGTCGAGAGAAGTGAAGCGAGGGCAATGGCGCAGGCAACGGAACGGATTGGTCTCATGGGGGAGCTCTTCCATAGAGTGTTTACATTACGAATCCTGCATACGGCTTTCTGGGGTGACTTGCCGTAGCCGATGGAATCGCATTGACCTCGGTAGCAATCACCAAAATCCAGTCAGCTCAGTTTAGCGTTCATTTGTGTATTGCAAATCTGCAAACCTAATGGCCTCCCTTCGGACCGAAGTCGGCGGATTGAAACGGCAGAGCCCGCATTACGAAGCCGCCCTTGGGCCTGGACGTAATGTGCGGGTGTCGTCTTCCGACACATAAGCTTGCAGTGTGTTGGGGTAGACGGTGGTGCTGGAGCCAAAGCAGCTCGCCCCCCAGCACCTACGGCCCGGCTCGCCCGGAACCGCCGCCCAGGATTACTTCAGTTTCGCCAGCATGGCCACGGCGACTGCCTTGGCCGACTGTGGGTTCTGGCCGGAAATGACTTCGCGGTCTTCGATCACATTCTCGCTCCATGGCTTGGCTTCGGAGAAGTTAGCACCGGCTGCTATCAGGCCATCCTGTGGGAACAGTTTCATATGGCCACCGCCGAGGAAACCTTTGGCCTGCTCTTCTTCCACGTCGGTGAAGGCGGTGACTTTGTAGCCCTTGTAAATCCAATTGGCTGGCGCTGCCGGCTGTTTGCCCGATTCCAGCGCGGAGACAAAAACGCGCGCATCCGGGATCGTCGACAACATGGCTATGGTGCCATGGCAGGTGAAGCCGGTGACCTTGCCTTTTTCATGGAAGTTGGTCAGCAGTTGGCCCAGTTGCTTGTCCTTCAGCAGATCCTGCATCGGGATATGGCCGCCAGGCACGAATACGGCATCGAACTTGTCGTAGCCGATTTTCTGAACCTGCGCGAAGCTGATTGCCGGCGAGCCGCTCTTCGAGGTCAGCTTCAGCGTGGCCAGTAGCGCGAGACTTTCCTGACGGGCCTTTTCATCGCCACCCCAGAAGCTCACATCATTGGATTTCTGGTCCGCGGTTGGCGCCTTGCCGCTAGGGGTGGCAAATACGACGGTTTGACCCGCCTCGATGAAGGTCTGCACCGGTTGCATTAATTCGTTCAGGAAGAAACCTGTTTGCATGACCTTGCCGTCTTTCAGGTCCAGTTGAGCCTGATCCGACAGTACAACCAATACCGTGCCGGCGTTGGCATAGTTAGCGGCGCCGGCTAGCAGGGCGGCAAAAATGGCTTTTTTCACGCGATTCTCCAGTAGGAATGGTTTGACGGAGCCATCTTATTACTAGAGCAGGCAGCGATAGAGCCCCTTAACAGACTTTCACTTATTACATTGGGTAATCAATATTTGGGGGGGTGCCGTCACTGAAGCGGATTTGTCTTGCGCCTTCCCGACCTGCTCCGCCGGCCCAGCCAACGGATAACCATCCGCATCAACGATCACCGAGCCTTGCACCCAACCGTCTTCTTTTGAGAAAAATAATCCGTCCCTTTTCTAACAGTACCGAGGTCTTTCAAGCGGGCATAAACGTCATGTTCAATCATGAAATCCCCTCAAACAGGACGCACCAACGCCCGGTTCTACCGGGCGTTGGCCAAGTTGAGAAGCCGCAGGTTCAGCCGGGCATTGATTCACGGCTGAAAGCGTCCAGCTCCCGCACCAGGCTCTGCGCTGCCAACATCACCAGTTCACGACCTTTTTCTGGCGTCGCCAGCGCCGGGTCCGAGCCCATGCGGCCATCGGGATGGCGTGCGCGGAAGTCCATCGCTTCGCGGATCGGGCCCCAAGGGGCGATCTGCGGCGAGTATTCAGCCGATTTGATCGAATCCGGATAGGCCCATTGTGTGACCGCAATCTCGGACGGCGTGGCGTGCACGCCGTGCCCCGTAGGGAACTGCTCGCGCGCAAGCTCCCCTACTCCCTCAAGGTCCCACCAATTGCACAACTTCAGCGCGAACCCTGCTGGGCGTCGAGCGAAGCTGGCTTCGGCGTAGAGCTCAGAGAACGCCGCCTCGATCGATGCAACGTTGCCACCGTGGCCATTGAGGAAGAGGATTTTTTCAAACCCGTGAGCGGCCAGCGAACGCACCCAATCTCCGATCGCCGCAATAAAGGTCGACGGACGCAGCGAGATGGTTCCAGGGAACCCAAGATGGTGCTGGGCCATGCCGATATTGAAGGTCGGTGCAATCAAGATGTCTGCGTTTTTTTGCGCTTCACCGGCGATGATTTCCGGGCACATCCAGTCGGTCCCCAGAAGACCGGTTGGACCGTGTTGCTCGTTCGAACCGATAGGGATCACGATGGTGCGGCTACGTTGAAGAAATTGACCGATCTCGGCCCAGGTCGACAGGTGTAAAAGCATTTGAGTTCTCACTTTTAAAGGGTTCCTTGCGGAACATGACAAAGGACGCGGGTGGCAACAGATCAACCCGCACTGTATTCCGGAATCGCGCCGTCACGGGTTTTCGGCTTGGTCGACAGGATCACCAACGCTGCGCACAAAAATACGCAACCCACGATAACGATGCCAAGATTCGCGCTGCCGGTTGCGGTTTTTGCCCAGCCGATCATGGCCGGCCCCCAGAAGCCGCCGGAAAGACCGATGGTATTAATCAAGGCAATGCCACCCGCCGCCGCCTCGCCCTTGATGTGTTCAGAGGGCATCGCCCACAACACGGTGTAGGCCATAAACATCATGGCGGTTGCCAGGGTCAGCAGGGCCAGCGCGGCCATCAGGTTGCCGTCGGCAAAGGGGTACACCAGCAGCAGGATCGCGCCGATCCCCGCAGGCACTGCACAGTGATAGCGTCTTTCACCGACACGGTCCGACCGGCGCCCTATCCAGTACATGCCGCAAGCGGCGGCGACATAGGGAATCGCGGCGTACCAACCCAGTTGCATGGTGTCATTGACGCCCTGGGCCTTGAGGATTGCCGGCAGCCAGAAACTCATGGCGTAGATCGAGAAGATGATGCAGAAATAGGCGCTGGCGAGAATGTAGATTTTCGGGTCGCGCAACACCGCACGGAACGAATGGACGCGCCCGGTCGATTCACCCAGCTCACTGGCCAGCAAGGCCTTTTCTTCATGGCTCAGCCAGCGCGCCTCAGCGGGTCGATTGGAAAGGATGAAGAAGGTCAGCACACCAAGGAAGACACACGGCAAGCCTTCAATCAAGAACATCCACTGCCAGCCGGCCAGACCGCCAACGCCTTCGAACGTGGTGATCAACCACGCAGACAGTGGGCCGCCTACAATGCCGCCAATGGGGCCGGCGATAAACACGATCGCAATGGCCCGCGCCATACGTTTCGGACCGTACCAGCAGGACAGGTAATAAATCATGCCCGGTGCAAAACCGGCTTCGAACACCCCCAGCAGAAAGCGCATGGCGTAAAACATCGGCACGTTGCGCACGAACAACATGCAGGCCGAGGTGATGCCCCAACACACCAGAATACGGCTGAAGGTTTTCCGTGCGCCGACCTTCGGCAGCATCAGGTTGCTCGGCAATTCGAACAACACATACCCCAGAAAGAAAATACCGGCGCCCGCGCCATAGGCCGCATCGGAAAGCCCAAGGTCATTTTGCATCTGCAGTTTGGCAAAGCCGACGTTGATCCGGTCCAGATACGCAAATACATAACAGATGAACAGGAGTGGCAGCAGCCGCCAGTTGAGCTTGCGGTAAAGGGCTGAAATGGCATCACTTCGTGCCGGCGTCTGAAGAATTGACATGCGAATCTCCCGTTATTCTTGTTGGTCTGCGTTCGTCCTCAAGAATGTTGCACCGGCATCTCAGGACCAGCAAGAGCAACTAAGTTCGTGTAGTGTTGCTCTACAGGCAACGCTACATCTCTGGAGAGAGTTCCCGGCATGCGCGAAATCAATCAACAAAGGCTGCGGTATTTTCATGAGGTGCTGACGCACGGATCCATTCGTGGCGCGGCCGACAGCATCAATACGTCGCCCTCGGTCATCACACGCCAGATCAAGCTGCTAGAAGAGGAAATCGGCGCAAAACTGTTCGAGCGCCAGGCACGTGGTGTTCAGCCCACCGAGGCCGCGGCGCACCTGCTGGAGTTCTGGCGCGGCTATCGATCGCACCAGGAGAAACTCGAAGATCAGTTGCAAGCGATCAAGGGCCTGCAGCAAGGCCATGTGCGCGTCGTCATCAGCGAGGGCTATGTCGATGCGTTGGTCGACAACGTACTCGCGCCGTTCTGCAAGCAGTACCCCAAGCTTGATGTGCGGCTGGACATCCTGCCCGTCGACGACGTCCTCAACGAAGTCGCCGAAAACCGTGCGCACATCGGCCTGGCGTACAATCCGCCGCCGCATCCGCACATCGACTATCGCGCGACGTTTTCGCAACCGGTGATGCTGTTGGTTCGCCCGGATCACCCATTGGCATTGCGAGGCGCGGCAGCAACCGTCGAGGATATCCTCGCCTGCCAACTGGTCCTGACGCCCACGACATTCGGTATCGGTCATGCGATCAAGATGCTCGAGTATGCCGAGAAAATCGAGATCCGCCCGGTACTCGTCAGCAACTCCCTCGCGGCGCTCAAGCGCATGGTGGAGGACGGCGGTTTTGCTTCGTTGCTCGGCGAATTCGCGGCCTATCGGGAAATCGCCAACGGCAGCCTGGCGGCGGTAACGATCGACCATCCGTTGTTTCTTGGGGTTGAAGCAAAACTGTTGGTGAAATCCGGTCGACCGTTGGCCGCCCCTGCTCAAGAGCTGCTGAACTGGATGTTGCAGCGCTTGCCGATGTTTGCGTCTGGTACAGGAGTGTCGAGTGCCTGACCTGAGCCCCACTTGAGGCTCAGTCCATCACCGAAGGAACGGGATGGATTTTTCGATATGCGCCTGATTATGTCCGCAGCGAACAGTTGACGTCTTTTGTCGGCCAACTGTTCGCCAACTCGTAGCGCCTCGCATGACTAAAGAACAACCTGCCTGCCTTGTAGAACAACGAGACAACACCCTTGCGGCAGAAACCATCAGAAAAATGTGATCTCGTAGCCGAATCGTGAGGCTGCATTGACGATATGTTCCCCCATGATCTGGCGTGCCGCCGTCGCATTTCGATCGATAAAAGCCTGCACGAGTTCTTCATGCTCCCCGCGCGCCGCGTGCGGAATGTTGCTGAACACCGGGCCGCGCCGCGCGAAGGTCATGGTGATCAGTGCGCGCATTGGCTCGAGCACTGTGCGAATCATCGTCTCGAGGTAGTCGTTGCCCGACGCTGCCGCAATGGCCCTGTGAAAATCGAGGTCGGCGTTGACGGTTTCCAGGGTCGGCTCGCCTTCGTAATGCATACGCAGGACCGCGGCCTGAATGATTTTCAGCTTGGCCGCAGTCATGTGCGTCGCGGTGAGCGCGGCGGCCTGGCTTTCCAGCACGGCCCGCACCTCAAACATATTTCGGATGGTGTTGTCACCGTCCAGCATCGGCGCACTCGCCTGCGGTGCCAAAGGCTCTGACGCTTGGGAGGCGGCGGAGACGAAGACGCCTACGCCCTGGCGAGACTGAATCAGCCCCTGCGCCCGCAGCGTGGCGATGCCCTCGCGCACCACGTTGCGGCTGACGCCGAAGTTCTGCGAGAGAAACTGTTCAGTGGGCAGACGGTCTCCCGGCCGCAGCCGCCCGGAAGCAATCTCGTCGCTCAGCGAGCGGGCGATGTGCTCGGCCAGATGAGGTCGCCGCGTTACGGGTTGCACATTCATTTCACTCATTCTTTTTCTCCCCTCACTTGTCTTCTTAATCTACATCAGAAGACTTGTTCCTCACAGTTGAAACTGAAATTCGCCAAACGCATCAATAATATTAACCAATAAAAACAAATACTTAATAACAACACAGACCGAAATCCACTAAACGACTCAGTTGTTCTGTTGAAGGACAACAGGATGTTATGTACGTTGCCCTCAACCTGGCACGGACGAATAAAAAAATCGCCGTGCCAGCTTCGCAACCCGCTCGAGGCGCAATCCTATGAAAATTGCCAGCATTGAAACCATTCCGCTTCGTATTCCCTTCACCACGGGTGGCCGGTCCGCCGGCGGGGTCTGGGGGCCGAAAGACCTGCAAATGGTCGACTCTCTCGTGGTCAAGATCACCACCGACGACGGTATCGTTGGTTGGGGCGAAACCTTCGGCTTCACCGCGATCCCTGCGGTAAAAGTGGTGATCGACACCATCCTTGCGCCTGAACTGATTGGCAGTGACGTTACCCGACGGGAGAAATTACAGGGTGACCTGCAGAAGAAATTTCACGTTTTCGGTCGCAGCGGCGCGTTTATCTATGGCCTCTCGGCGATTGACATCGCGCTGTGGGATATCGCGGGCAAAGCCGCCAAAAAACCGATCTACCAGTTGCTGGGCGGGAGTGAGGCCACGTCTCTTGCGGCGTATGCAAGCCTGATCCGATATGCAGATCCCGAACTCATCCGCGTCAATGTGCAGCGCGCGGTCAACAGCGGTTTCCGCCACCTCAAGTTGCACGAAGTGGATATCGACGTCATCCGCGCTGCGTGCGAGGCCGCTGGCCCCGGCGTGGAAATCACCCTCGACGTCAACGCTCCGTGGACGGTGCGCGAAGCGCTGGACATGACCGAGAAACTTCGCCCGCTGAACCTGCGCTGGATCGAAGAACCGGTGTGGCCGCCGGAAGACTACTCGGGGCTGGCAAGGGTGCGCGCGCACGGCGGCATCCCGGTTGCGGCTGGCGAGAATGCCTCGACGCTCATGGACTTCCAGCACCTGCTTGAGGCCGGCGCGGTGGATTTCGTACAGCCGAGCCCCGCCAAAATGGGCGGCATCACCGAACTGCAAAAAGTCTATGCACTGGCCAACGCCCATGGCGTCACCGTGATGGTCCACGCCTTTTATGACGGCCCCGGCCTGCTGGCGGCGGTGCATGGAAGTGCAGCCCTGGGCGGCGCCAAGTCACTGGTCGAATGGCGTTACTTCGATCTCGAAGCGCAACTCTATGGCGACGCCATCATCCCGCGTAACGGACGCATCGACGTACCGCAAGGACCGGGACTCGGCATCGAGCCAGACCAGGACGTCATCCGGGACTACCGCTTCAAACCTTGACCCCATAAGCCGCTGGCTCATTGCAGCGTTGATCGACGCCGACGTGTCGGCCTCGATCAGCCATGACGACATTCTTGATAAAAATAAACACGAGGATTGATGACATGTTAGACAGGATCGTAGGACCCATCTTGCCCGTCGCCTTTGTGATCGCGCTGGGTTACATCGCCGGCAAGCGCGGACGACTTACCCATTCGGACAGCCTGCTGATCAGCCGCCTGGTGCTGGGCTGGATATTCCCGGCGTTACTTTTTGTCGGGATGGCGAGCACGCCCCGTGAACAGCTCTTCGACTTCAAGTTCATCGTGGCGACATTCATCGGCATCATGGGCATGTACACGATAGCGCTGGCGATCGGCTGGTTCAGCACTCGCGATCTCAAGGTGGCAACGCTCAAGGGCTTCGTGAACGGTTATCCAGACGCCGCCTTCATGGGCATCCCTATCCTGGGTGCAATGTTCGGCGCGGGCAGCATCTACTCGGTGCTGGTACTGAACCTGGTCGCGAGCCTGGTGATGATCCCGCTGACGACCATGTTGCTCACCATCGCCGATGGAAAGGCCAGTGGCGGCCAGGCGTTTTTGTCGAGCCTTTCAGGGGCGGTACGTCGTCCGCTGATGTGGACGCCGGCCCTGGGGATTCTACTTTCCGTGCTGCAGGTCAAGTTGCCTCCGCTTGCGGCGGAGTCTTTCACCCTTCTCGGCAAAGCCACGCCCGGCGTATCCCTGCTGTGCCTGGGACTGATCATGTCGTCGGAGAAACTGAAAATGTCCGGTGAAGTCTGGGGCAACCTTGGGCTCAAGCTGCTCATTCACCCAGTGTTGATGTTCAGCGCCACGGTACTGCTCGGCACTCATGGCCTGTACGCGCAACAGATGATCCTGCTTTGCGCCCTTCCATCGGCGACGATCCCGGCGATGTTTGCGAACCAGACCGGCGCCTATCAAAGCGAAGCCGCGACCTCCATTCTGGTCAGCACCGTGCTGTCGATCGTGACGTTCTCCTTTGCGATCTACCTGATCGATGGCGGGCTTGCCGCTGCTTGACTGCGGGCTCGCGCAGGCGCCAGGCGGAAATCGCTGCGGCGGCAGAGACGTTGAATAAACGCGCTGGAGGCTGATACCACCACCATAAAAAACGGGACGCCAAGCGTCCCGTTTTTGCGAAAACAGATAGCACAAACAACAAGCAACCTGTGGCGAGGGAGCTCGCTCCCGCTGGCCTGCGCAGCAGGCCCATCTGTTGAACCCGTTTCGCCGCTCAGTGGAAACAATCCCTCTCACCACAGGTCAGCGACTACTTAGGCGGCTCAACCTTATCCAACACCCGGTTAGCCGTAATTTCCGCCACCATGATGCTGTTTGAAATGCCCAGCAAGGCATAACGCGACTCCCCCTCCAAATGATCCACCAACTGATGAACCATCACATCGACCGACGCTAGCGTCACGACCAAAAAAACCGCCAGGGTTTCGGCCGTAGCTTCTGGAAGTAAGGTGCTTTGGCCTCGATGTTCACCTTGAATGAAGCGTTTCACTGGCTTCCCTCTGCAAATGAATACGCAAAAATAATAGAACGGAGACACAGCCCTTCATTCACATTTGAGGTGGATGTCTGAATTCGACGGTGAAGCCAAACTGGGAACCACATATCAGGCTCTCTATACTGGCCTCCCAAGATGGTAGTTAGAGCGCAAAATATGCCCGTCACACCCAATCAAAATTCGCCAGTCATTTTGGTCCCGACTCAACAAAGCGACTTGGACAATCTTGTAGCCATTCGAATTGAAGCCATGCGCGAAAGTCTGGAGCGTGTTGGGCGATTTGATCCAGTGCGAGCGCGCGAGCGGTTTCTTAGCGGTTTTGAAGCCCACAACACACACTACATCGAGGTATCTGGAGAGAGGGTTGGTTTTGTAGTGGTCAAGCATCACCGCAATGAACTCTTGCTCGACCACTTGTATGTGAGACCGAGCGCGCAAGGATCAGGAATAGGCTCTGCTGTTCTCACTCAGATTTTCAAAGAGGCGGATGCGGATGCGCTCCCTATTAGAGTGGGTGCTCTCAAAGAAAGCGCTTCGAATCGCTTTTATACCCGTCATGGCTTCCAATTCGTCGAAAGCAGAGAATTCGACAATTATTATGTTCGTCAGAGCGTTCCGCCGGCTGGCCCAGCTTGCTAGCTGGATGTGATGCACCTCGACGTACGTTTTTACACACTCTGGGCCGATAGCTGCCCGTCGCGAAATGGTGCAATCGACGGTTGAGTTCACTGACAGCTAGCCACTTGGTAGCCGATCGACGAGGAAATCCACTAAAGTCTTCACCCTTCGGATCGGCGTACCAACGGTAGTGACCTAAAGAAGCGACTACATGTTGTGTTGGATCTCCAGCAACCTGAACGTCACTTTTCCGCCCTCGGTGGGATAGCCGGTGTTGTCCTGCACATATGCACCCGCTTTGAAATACAGTGGTTTGGTCTTCCAGCTCGGGTCGATGGTGGTTCTCCAGTTGTATCCTGCTGCGCTGATGCCCAGCGCGCCCTTCGGGCTGAGGTGGATCTGGTAGGAAAAGTTGCAGTTGAGCGGCACCCCCGTCGCAATGGTAATGACCTGGCCCTCTTCATCGTCGGGGCGCATGCGCACCTTGGCGACAATGTTTCCCGTCGAAGCCGAGGTTTTGTATTGGTACTCCAGCTTCACCATGGGGCTGTTGCTGTCCTTGTTGTGAATCTGACCAATCACGATCTTGCCGGTGCTGGGCACCTGATTCACGGTCAGACTCGCCCGCAGAATGTTATCCGCCGCTGAATACTGCCAGTTGCGCACCGTTCCATCGCTATAGGTTTCCCGCAACTCGCTGCGCGGGTAAATAGCGTTGGCCGTCCTGGAACCCGTCACAGGCGCCCAGAAAGAAAGGGTAGCGGCTTCAGAACTGAAATATTGGTCCTTGAAGCCTTGCGCCAATCGAGGCGTTTCTATGGTGGCCGGTGGGCTGCCTTCAGGGATGCTCAAATTCCAAGTGGCGAGGTCTATCATGTCAATAATCCTGTATGCGGGGAATGTTGCGGCCACAGTTGCGCTCGAACCGATGCTATTGAGCTGTGTCAATTGGGTCTGCTGATCAGGAAATCCGTGTGGCGGTAGATTGACGTCAAATGCTCGTCGAGGTGGTTATTGCAGGCTTTGTGCCTGCGGGTGCAGCCGTTCGTCGGCTATTTTGGAAGTTTATGGAACTAATCCGGCTTGCTTGGCAGCTGCAGCGAAGGGACCTAAGCCATCAGCGGTGGACGGGGCGTCGTTCAGCTCGGGGCCGATCTCCAACAACACGGCCCAGCCGCGTAGCACCGGTCCACGCAGCCCCAGCAGAAGGCGCGAGCCGATCATCACCAACCCTTCGATATCGAAGTCGTTGTCCTTACCCGGGATACGCAGGAAGTCGCGTAGCTGAGGATCTTCAGCATTGGCTGCGGCCAGGTCGTTACCGTGACGGCACCCGTTTTTTTGTGTCCCACCTTTTATCGCCCCTCACCCGCGCGCTGGCCCAAGCCGCGCTCAAGGCGTCATCGCCGACTATTCTGGAATCTGGGTACCCGACCGGTCGCACCGAAGGAGGTCGCTCGTTTATGCACTTGTCTTTTCGAAATCCGCCGCGATTCGATCTGATGCATGAAGGCAAATCGAGCCGCGTCGTCATCGATTTTCGATGAACTACCGGTCTGGGCACGGCCCAGGCACTCTGCCCACCCTGAAACGGAGACGCCAGCATGAGCACCTTGCAACTACACCCCGCACTGGACAATGGTATCCAACCCGCCGCCGCGAATTTCGCCGGTGGCACCCTGCAATGCCTGTGTGCGACCGACAAGGTCGAGGTCAAGATCGACGCACAAACGCTGCATAACCACGCGTGCGGTTGCAGCAAATGCTGGAAACCGCAAAACGCGACATTTGCCGTCATCGCCGTGGTGCCACGAGATAAGGTCAGCGTCATTGCCCATGGCGAAAAACTGGAGGTTGTCGACGAAACCGCAACCATCCAGCGCCACGCCTGCAAGCAGTGTCACGCCCATCTATTCGGGCGCATCGAGAACAAGGACCATGCGTTTTATGGCCTGGACTTCGTCCACACCGAGCTTTCGCCACAGAGCGGATGGGCTGCGCCGGGATTCGCGGCGTTCGTATCCTCCATCATCGAAACCGGTACGCCGCCAGCGCAAATGAAGGCTATTCGCGAGCGCCTGCGCTCGATCGGCCTGGAACCCTATGACTGCCTGTCCCCGGACTTGATGGACGCACTGGCGATTCACGTCGCCAAACAGAAAGGCCTGCTCCCCGCCGCCTGATCGATCGCCGCGGTTTTTTCCCGGGCCGCGGCGTCGATTCACCTTTGATGTTGTGCACGCCAAAATAATCAATTGGAACTATGGAAAGCGGACGCTGGAGCTACCAGATCCGTCATGCCCATAGGCCTATCTATAAAACCGCTTGTCGCGGCGTTAAACCTTGCCAAGATCGATGCGGCCGATCGCGAATACTTCGAACAGCAGATACGCCCCTTACTGACGCTTCCCGGCATTGAATTCATCGCAGAGATTGGTGATGGGGACAAGTGATACGTGACGTATTCGATAGACGTTTTTCAGCCAAGGTGATGGCGCAACGTTACGTCGACCTCTACCGGACACTTACCGATAGGGTTTGATTTCGTGGTGCCTTGAAATAGCCCATGAAAAATTCATCCAGCGTTCCTGAACAGCCTCAACCAAAGCCCTGCGCAAATGAACCCATTGCACACAGCTTGTATGTGCTGGTCGATCACAACACGTACCTGGTAGCCAACGCGTTTGGCGATATCGACGGTGGCGCCGTCGGCATGTTTCACCACGACACTCGGTTGTTATCCAAGTACCAATTGACCGTGGCGGGTCGGCGTCCATCGCTGCTCTCAGCAGCGGTCAGTCAGAGCGGCAACAGGGCCCGAATTTGATTCGGCTGGACGTGAAGCTCTAAATTGCCTGTCATCCAATAGAATTCTGTCAGCAAAGCTCCGCTTTCAAAGCCAACATTTCAACTCGTAGTTCGCCGATCAACTCCGCGATAGCTCGGCTGGACGTTAGTTTTTCGGTTCTAACGCCAGTGACCAATAATTGGACATGACCCGATGACGGTTCGAACACTTTTATCATGAGCGATCCATCTGGATTGGAGGTGCAGATGCAAGAAAGAGGCAGAAAACCACACTCAATGATGTGGCGAAGCTCAAGTATGGAAATCATGACTCACGTCCTCAAAGTCAAAGGTGGTTTGCGCTTCTGTTTAGTAATAATAGGCAACCCAGCCTCGAGCTGACCGAGATCGCGACCAATTGCATCAGCGGGGCAGCGACCGGCCAATTTCGGCCTCTCACGACTGACCGAAAATCGCCGATGAGAACAATGAGACATTCCTGATCGATTAAAGGCGTTCGCGTGAACATTTTTACCTGCTTGCGCAGCAGAAATCGGGAGGGAGTCTAATATTGAATTGCCATAGATCGGTCCATCCCCTATCTGCGTAAAGAGGCGAAGGACCATTGGCAGGTAGGTGTCTCTGGAGCCAACACCGGACCGGTGCTGACTAAATAGATTCAAAATTGGAGGGAACCATGAGCAATCTCATCGCCGGCGGCGAACCACCTGAAGCCGTTCGCCTCATGGTCAAGGTTTATGCTTACTTGCTGCTCGCAGGATTTGCGTTTGTTCCGGCCTATCTGATTGGCTATTTATACTTCTTCCAAGACCCCACCCTTACATTCGAGAACCACCTGTTCCATATCATTGCGATCACGGCAGCCACCTTGGCGGGCTTGTTTGTGACTTACGTCACGTGGCGCTGCTATCAGTCATCGGGAGATCCGCTGCTGCGATGGATGACGCTAGGTTTTCTCGGTTTTGTACTGATCTACGCGTTGCATGGTGCGTTCACCGGGCAAGCCCACCACAATATCTGGCTCTTCCTGCTGTATGGACCGGCCTCTCGTCTGGTCATGTCGATTCTGCTGTTAGTCGGAATGCTGTCGTACCACCGCCCGCCTGATGACGCGGACCAACGAATGAAGGCCCGCCCGTGGCTGACCTGGATAGGACTGTTCCTGTTGGTTGATGTGGCAGTGGCGTACGTCGCGAATTCACCGATCGCCGGCAATCTCTCGGTGCGCCTCTCGATGGAAGGTGGTGCCCTCATTCTTTCCACATTGACCGTGGTAATCCTCCTGCTGCGCCGTATCCGTTCGCCGCTGATGATGATTTTTGTCGTCTCGGTCACCGCGTTCGCGCTGTCATCGCTTGCCTTCATCCTTGCACGTCCGTGGAACCACATGTGGTGGCTCGCTCATGCGATCTTCGCCGGCGGGTTCTTCATGCTGAGCTATGGCGTCGTGCAAGCGTTCCTCACCACGCGGTCGTTCTCAAAGATTTACAGCCAAGAGGAGTTGATGGCGCGGCTTGCCGAAGCGATGGCGTATACCGAAAGCGCCTTGCAGGAACTGCAGCGCACCAATCAAGAACTCGGGCACCTTGCGGCCACCGATCCCCTGACTGGCGCTGATAATCGGCGTCGGTTCATGGAGCGGGTCGAAGTCGAAATGGGCCGGACAAAGCGCGGCGGTGAGCCGTTCTCCGTGTTGGCACTCGACCTGGATAATTTCAAGTCCATCAACGATCGCTTCGGGCATCAGGTGGGCGATGACATCCTCAAGGATTTCGTGGAGAAATGCCTCGATTCGATCCGCCCGTATGACGGCGTAGCCCGAGTGGGCGGGGAAGAATTCATGATTCTGCTACCGCAGACTTCGCTTGAGGGCGCGCACGTAATCGCTGAGCGACTGCGAAACACCGTCGCAAATAATTCTTTTCATGGCCTGCAGCGGTTAACCGTGGTCACCGTGAGCATCGGCGTAGCGCAATCCGGCCGCGACGGCGACACCATCGACGCCATTCTGCGTGCAGCCGATCAACGTCTGTATCACGCTAAACACGAAGGCCGTAACCGTGTGGTCACGACCATAGAAGCCAGCCTACAATCGCTGTGACAGCGTTGGCACCGATGTTCAGCTTTGTGCCACAGCATTGGGCGTTAGGTTGGTGATGTACCATTAAGCCACGGCATCGAAGCTGAGGTTTGCGGCTAGCAAAGCCGGCTTTCATCTCCTTGGCGTTGATCCACTCATTTCATGCCTGCCTGATCACAGGGAGGGAGCAATGCGTATCCCCTTGTTTTACGCGATGTCGGCTGCACTGTTCTTGAGCGGATCTGCGTGCCTTGCGCAAACCACGGGCGCGCCTCCCCCTGTCCCGACGAATACAGCCCCGACAACCCCTGCCGGAACGGCGCCCGTCACGGCACCGGCCAAGGATGCCGTGTTTACGCAGGAGCAGTTGGCCCAAATGCTGGCGCCCATCGCCCTTTACCCGGACCCGTTGCTGGCGCAGGTATTGATGGCGAGCACCTACCCCGGCGAAATCGCCGAGGCGGTGACCTGGTCCAAGGCACACCCGGACGCCAAGGGCGACGAGGCGGTCAAGCAAGTGGCCAGCCAGCCGTGGGATCCGAGCGTGCAGGCACTGGTCGCCTTCCCGCAGGTCCTGGCCACGCTGGGACAGGACCCGGTTTGGGTACAACGCCTGGGTGATGCCTTCCTCGCGCAGCCGGACGATCTCATGGATGGCGTGCAACGCTTGCGTCATCAGGCGCAAGCCGCAGGCAATCTTCAGAGCAACCAGTACCAGAACGTGACGGTGCAGAATGTTGCGACACCGGCACCCGCGCCCACCGCTCAGGCACCCGCCCCCGCGCCTGCCAGCAGCACGTCGACCATCATCATTCAGCCCGCCGATCCGCAGGTGGTGTACGTACCTGCTTATAACCCGACAACCACCTACGGCACTTGGGCCTACCCTGCGTCGCCGCCCCCGTACTACCCTCCGCCGCCCGCCTATTACCCCGGTTCGGCACTGATGGCCGGATTGGCGTTCGGGACCGGTGTGGCGATCATCGGCTCGCTGTGGGGAGACTGTGACTGGGGCAATAACGACATCGACATCGACGTCGATCGCTACAACAACATCAATCGCAACAACCAGATCACCAATAATCAAAACAAGTGGCAGCACAACGCCGTTCACCGTGATGGCGTTCCCTATCGAGACTCCCGGAGCCGTGGACAATACGGCCGGCAACTCAACGGTGCCAATCAGCGTGAGGCGTATCGAGGGGACGATGCCCAGCGCGCCCAGGCCCGTGAAAATGCCCGTAGTTCAATGGACAAACGCGGTATCGAACGACCTGCCACCAGCAACCGCCAGGCCCGTGATCAAGTGCGCAGGGCGCAGTCCGATGCCTCGGTCGGCAATCGGATGCAAGCCGGTGCGGACAGACCGAGGACGGCTGACCGGAGCCAGGGCACGGCCAAAAACATCCGTGAGAATCAGCAGCCCAGGAGAGAGAACGCTCAGGTGAATCAGCGCACAAAAGACTCTTCGCAGGTGCGCCAGACTGCGCAGAGGCAACCGGCCGCCAGTCGCGGCAGCGCCCGCGACAATGCCTTCGCCGGCGCGCGCTCCCCTTCCCAGTCCAACGCACAAGCACTTCGTGGCCGGACCAGCCAGGCATCCACCCAGCGCCCGAGCGCCGCGCGATCGGCCGGTCACCAGATCAGTCGGCCGTCCATGCCGGCGCGTTCAAGGGGGGGGCGTCGGTGAACAACTCTCTGCAAGTGAAGATCCTCACGGGCCTGCTGGCGATAACGGCCGGCTTGGCGTGGACGTGCATGGCAGCGGCACAGGAGGCATTTCCAACACCGGAAGAAGCTGCTGAGGCGTTCGTCAAGGCCTTGGGTACGGGAAAACCCGATCAGGTACGCCTGACAGAGCTGCTGGGCGATGACTGGCGCACCTACATTCCCCGCGAAGGCGTGCAGAGCAGTGATGTGGAGGCGTTTTTGAAGCAGTATCACGAGCAGCACAAGATTGAAAAACCCAGCGAGCGCAAGGCGATCCTGGCAGTCGGCAGTGACCACTGGACACTGCCTATCCCCATGACAAAAGGTACGAACGGCTGGCGCTTCGACATGAAGGTCGCCGGCGTCGAAATCCGTGCCCGTCGCATTGGCCGCAACGAACTGGACGCCGTGCAAGCGGCGCTGACCTATCACGATGCTCAGATGGACTATGCCTCAGTGGATCGTGACGGGGACGGCGCACTTGAATATGCGCAGAAAATCTTCAGCACCCCCGGCAAGCATGACGGCCTCTATTGGGCGGACGACGACAGCGGTCAGATCAGTCCGTTGGGGCCGTTGTTCGGCAAAGCCATCAACGACGAAGACTGGCATGGTTACCACTTCCGCATCCTTGATGCCCAAGGCCCGTCGGCACCAGGTGGCGCCTACAGCTACCGCATCGGCGACAAAATGAGCCGAGGCTTTGCCCTGATCGCCTGGCCGGCAAAATATGATGACACCGGGGTGATGAGTTTCATGATCAGTCATGAGGGACAGGTGTTTGAGAAAGACCTTGGCCCCAATGGCGAAAAACTGGCGAAGGCAATGAAACGCTTTGATCCGGATGACAGTTGGAAGGAGGTTTCTGAAGACCAGTAGCCATCCAGACGTTGATATCAGGTCGTTCTGGAAAATCACTTTCCGGCGTCGGCGAGGAGCGACCGGCGGACAAGCTGCTGGCATGAGTCGTGAAAAAAACGGAGGTTGGGAACAAGGCTGCAGCCTTTGCTACTTGAACGACACTGGCAAAAAGCGCCCCCCTACTTCGCCGTCCCGCCACGCGGCTTATAAAAAAGAAACATCGAGGTCTCGGCGGTCTTGATGTATTTCCTCGCCCAGGCAGGTTTCACTTTCCTGTCGTGGAAATACATCGCGCCGTGGGTTCGGTCGTTCAGTTGCTTGTTGAGCGCTTTGCGCGCGATTTCCTTGGCCATCGCGTATTGGGTTTCTTCCTGGACCTGATCCGAGCGTCCATCACACCACCACGAAAACTGACAATTTTTGCTTTCAGAACCCTGCTTGACCACGGCGCATACCGTGTCCGGAAAGCCCTCATGGCCCAGGCGGTTCATCACGACGCTGGCGACGGCTTCCATGTCGGCGGACGATTTTCCTTTGGACTCCCAATAGATGGAGCGGGACAGACAGGTGATTGCATCGTCCAGCGGCGACGCGCCGGCGGGATCGACGGCCTGAACTTCAGAGGTGGTGATGGTTTCGGACTTGGGCACAGGGACTTCGGTGCCCTTCTCCGCAGCTTTTTGTTCCAGGACCTCGGCCTTGTCCTCAGCCATTTCCTTTTTTTGCTCCTGCTCAGACGCGATGGCGTGGCCTGCGAAAAGGGTTATTGCCAAGCAGGTGACTATCCAGACAACTCGCATGATCGACCCTTCGGACGGAACCGCAAGCACGCCGAACTGGCGACTTTGCTTGATTGTAGTTGCCAGAATTGATTCCAACAGACGGACAAAAAAACTGTCGTCGGGCGTGAAAAGTCATTGCGCTTGCGGGGGTGAAATCGCGCATCATGGGCGCAGTCAGCTCAAGGGGATTTCCATGCGCTTCAAATCATCTGCCATGCGTCTTGCCACGTTGTCACTGGGGATGTTGTTCGCCGCGAATGCATTGGCGGCCGACGAGAAACAACTGATTGATTCGATCAACCTCTACCGCAGCCAGGTGCAGCGCTGCGCAGGTCAGGTATCGCAGGAGCTGCCACCGCTGGCCGGCGACCCACGGTTGGCGCTGAACGCCAACAGCGTCGGCAATCTGCAGCAGGCAATGGCCAGCGCGGGTTATCCGATGAAGAATGTACAGGCGATCAGCCTGTCCGGGCCGCGTGATGCGCCATCGGCGATGAAAGCGATTCAGGAGAGTTTTTGCCAGATCGTACTGGACCCGCAATTCGTCGATGTCGGCGTCAGCCACCAGGACCGCGAGTGGCGCATCGTGCTGGCGCGTCCACTGTTGAGCGCTCGCCTGGGCGACTGGCAGGCGGAAGGCCAGAAGCTGCTGGCCGAGCTCAACATCGTACGCAGCCAACCGCGCCAGTGCGGCACGCAATCCTTTGCCGCCACCACGCCACTGGCCTGGAACGCCGCGCTGGCGACGGCGGCCGAGGAGCACGCCCGGTCGATGGCCAACAACAATTACTTCGATCACAAGGACCGCGATGGCCGCATGCCGGGTGACCGGGCTGAATTGGCCGGTTATGGCGGCGGGCAGGTCGGCGAGAACATCGCTGCCGGCCAGGACACCGTGCGCAAGGTGGTCGAAGGCTGGGTGTCCAGCGCCGGTCACTGCGCGAACCTGATGAACCCACAGTACCGGGAGTTGGGCGCGGCCTATGCGGTTGATCCGAAGAGTGATCCGGGGATTTACTGGACGGCGATGTTCGGGGCGCAATAAGTTCAGAACGCCGATAGAAAAAAACCGGAGCCCTGTCATGGGGCTCCGGTTTTTTTTTGCAATCAAATCCTTCATCGACCCTGTCGATCAGCCGGTCATTAATAGTGATTGGACGCCCCTCTAAAGTTGCTCTTAGTCTGCGCACAACAATTCCGGGGATAGCGGAATACTCATTTCACGGAAGCAGGCGAGAATGTCATGTCAGAGCGAGTCTTGATCGATGGGTTCGCCAGGCGTGTGGACTATCTGCGGATGTCTGTCACTGACCGCTGCGATTTCCGTTGCGTGTATTGCATGGCTGAAGACATGCAGTTTCTGCCCCGCCAACGGGTACTGACCCTGGAAGAAATCTATCAACTGGCCGAAAGCTTCGTGGAGTTGGGCACCCGCAAGATCCGCCTCACGGGCGGCGAACCGCTGATCCGTCCGGGGGTGGTGCAGCTGTGCGAAAAGATCGCCGCCCTGCCTGGCCTGCGTGAACTGTGCATGACCACCAACGGGTCTCAGCTGGGCAAACTTGCAGCGCCCTTGTTCGAGGCCGGGGTCAAACGGCTCAACATCAGCCTCGACAGCCTGGACCCGCAACGCTTTCGTGAACTGACGCGCACCGGCGAGCTGGCGCAGGTCATCAAAGGCATCGACGCGGCCAACGCCGCGGGATTTCGCCATACCAAACTCAATTGCGTGGTGATGAAGGGCCGTAACGACCACGAGATCAACGACCTCGTGAGCTTTGCCATCGACCGACATCTCGACATTTCTTTCATCGAAGAAATGCCCCTGGGCACCATCCATGAACACAGCCGCGCCGAGTCGTTTTACGCAAGCAGCCAGGTACGTGAACGGATCGCCGAGCGCTACACGTTGATCGAGTCCGCCGAGTCGACCCAAGGTCCGTCGCGCTATTGGCGCCTGGCCGAGGCCCCGCAGATTCGCCTGGGGTTCATTTCCCCCCACAGCCACAACTTTTGTGGCACCTGCAATCGGGTTCGGTTGACGGTGGAAGGTCGTCTGCTGCTGTGTCTGGGCAATGAGCACGCTGTCGACCTCAAGGCCGTATTGCGCAGCCATCCCGGCCATCCCGAGCGCCTGGAAAAAGCCATCATCGAGGCGATGAAACTCAAACCCTATCGGCACACTTTCGAAGTGAACGACGAGGTCCAGGTGGTTCGCTTCATGAACATGACGGGCGGCTGAACACCATGATCGTTAGACCCAAACCCAATCTGATCGGCGTCCTGACGTCACTCAAGGGCTCGATCGCCAAACGAATTGCCTGGCGCAGTCTTCTGGTGACGCTGCTCGCCTCGGCCATCGTGCTCATCGAAACCTTGCACCCGAGCTATTTTTCCAAGGTCAGTGCAACGCCCTTCACCCTGCTGGGTTTGTCGTTGTCGATCTTCATGAGCTTTCGCAACAACGCCTGCTACGACCGCTGGTATGAAGCGCGCAAAGCCTGGGGCGACATGCTGGTGGATGTTCGCTCGATGGTGCGCGAAACCCAGGTCATCAAGGACGCGAACGAGCGACACCATATCCTCAGCAACCTCTGCGGCTTCGCCCATGCGCTCAATGCCAAACTGCGCAAAGAAAACGAACTGGCGGCCAGTGGTGAATGGCTGAACCCGATGCCCAAGGACAACGCGGCGGATATCAGCGGGCAGATTCTGCTGCAGGTCGGTCAACAGTGCTCGGCGCTCGCCGAGTCAGGCGCGATCAATGAATGGCGCTACACGCTCATGGCCAACCATTTGACCCGCCTGACCCAGGCCCAAGCCGTTTGTGAGCGAATCAAATACACGCCACTGCCCTTCCCCTACACCTTGTTGCTGCACCGGACCATCTACCTGTTCTGCATTTTGCTGCCCTTCGCGATGGCCGAGCCACTGGGCTGGCTGACACCGATTTTCACCGCCATTGTCAGCTATACCTTTTTCGGTCTGGACGCGATTGGCGATGAGTTGGAAGACCCGTTCGGTCGCGATGAAAACGACCTGCCCATCGATGCATTGGTGCGCAGCGTTGAACGAGATGTACTGGCGGCACTGGGCGTGACACAACTGCCGCCGCCGCTGGAACCGGTGGACTATGTGTTGAGCTGATTGGCTCGATGATTCACCGGGCATTGGCACATGCCAGTAGACGCAGAACCTGTGGGAGCGGGCTTGCTCGCGAAAGCGGTCAGTCAGTTGACATCAATGTTGGATGTGCCGACCTCTTCGCGAGCAAGCCCGCTCCCACAGGGGATTTTCGGTTTCAGAACAATTCGCTGAAGGGGCAGGCAGCGGCATCTGGGCCGACGGTGTCACCGCGCACCGGCCGAGCAATCGCCCGGGCGCGGCCTCCGCCGGTGACCGGGGGTTGAAGCATGACGCACTTCACGCCTCCACCTGCACCACTTCAATCCCGAGTTTCTGATAGTCCTCGACATTGCCCGACGCCACGTGGCGCTCGGTGATCAGGGTATGAATGCGCTGACACGGCGCGACCACGAATGGCTCCACCGCCCCCAGTTTGTCAGCGGTGGTGACGGCTACGACATGGGAGGCGCTGGCGAGCATCGCCTGTTTGACCGGCACCTCGTCGAAATGCAGGGAGCTGATGCCAACTTCCGGGTGAATCGCACAGACGCCCGTGAACAGCAGATCAGCCTTGATGCCCTCGATCAGCCGCAGGGTTTCATGCCCGCTGGCCGACATGGTCGCGGGATTGAGTTGCCCGCCGGCCAGAATCACCGTGATGCCTTTGTATTCGGCCAGGGTGATCGCGATCATCGGCGAGGCGGTGACGGCCGTGATTGCAATGTCCAAAGGTAGCGATCGGGCGATCTGCAGCGTCGTGCTCCCCGAATCGAAAATCACAATCTGGCCGTTGTGTACCTGGCGTGCGGCGAGTTTCGCCAGGTGGGTTTTCACCTCATCGGTTTCGCTGACGCGGGTGAAGTAATCCTTGCCGGTGTCCTTGGGCCGCGGCAACGCCCCGCCGTGCACCCGCTGCACCAGCCCGGCGGTCGCCAGCTCCGCCAGATCACGGCGAATGGTGTCTTCGGACACCGCAAAATGCTGGCTCAGCTCGCCCGCCATGACCTTGCCGTCACGTTCGAGAATCAACAGGATTTTTTGCCGACGCAGATGAGGGAGTTCGGCGGCTGAATGTGAATCGTGCATGTTTTTGCCCGCTTTTGCGTGTAGTTGCGTGTTTTCGCGAGACTAGCCAAAGCGCGGGGTAAACACAATCCAGCCAGCTATCGATTGTTTCGATGATTCAAATCATGAAGCCGAATTTTTTATTTGTTTGTGACCTATTCAAGATGGCGCCATCACACATGTTTTGGATGAGAACTTCATGAATCTAAATTTTGCCTTTGCCTGCATGATCGTGGTCTCGTTTGCCATTGCGTTGGGGCACGCCTGATCAGCGGAAACCAAGGGGTTGCCGAAGCAGAAGTGGTCGAGCGCCTGGCAAAAGCCGGCGGAAAAGCCGTAATCCTTCCCAACAAGGTCTATAACCCGTATCCACATGATTTGGATCAGGGAGCCTTGAAGGCGCCCTCGCTAAATTGATCTCTTGAAAAAAGCCGACAAGTGACTGTCCGCCAGGAGATTTCCCCCGCATGAAAGCAGCCCTGAAAATTGCCGCCAGTGATTCCGCATTCGATTGTTTCCACACCTCCCGAGAAGTCATTGCGCTCAATCAAACTGACTACACCGATGTCGCGGTTGCGGTGTTCTCTGTGGAAGATGTGATGACGGGCGCCCTGGACGCCCTGCAGCGTACCGGTTTTGATATTCCCATTTTTCTCGTCGCCTCCCCCGGTTCCGGCAACCGCGCCCGGGACGTCTACCAGCACCTGCAAGATGTTCTGCTTCAGGTGAATGGCATTTTTGACCCCTCACGCAACAACGCCGAATACCATGGCAACCAATTGGAGACTGCGGCAAAAGCCTATGAAGAAAGTCTGCTGCCGCCGTTCTTCGACGCACTCAAGCACTACACCGAATCGGCCAACGCTACGTTCGCCTGCCCGGGTCACCAGGGCGGCCAGTTTTTCCGCAAACACCCGGCTGGCCGGCAGTTCTTCGACTTCTTCGGCGAGACCCTGTTTCGCGCCGACATGTGCAACGCCGACATCAAGCTCGGCGATTTGCTGATCCACGAAGGCCCGGCCCTTCTGGCGCAAAAACACGCGGCGCAGGTGTTCAACGCCGACAAGACCTACTTCGTACTCAATGGCACATCGGCCTCCAACAAGGTGGTCACCACCGCGCTGCTCACGCCTGGCGATCTGGTGCTGTTCGACCGCAACAACCACAAATCCAATCACCAGGGTGCGTTGATCCAGGCCGGGGCGACCCCGGTTTACCTGGAAACCGCGCGCAACCCTTATGGGTTCATCGGCGGAATTGACGCCCATTGTTTCGAAGAAGGCTATCTGCGCGAACTCATCTGCGAAGTCGCACCGGACAAGGCCGAGCTGCCACGGCCGTTTCGTCTGGCGATCATTCAGCTGGGCACCTATGACGGCACCGTCTACAACGCCAGACAGGTCGTCGATCGCATCGGCAAACTGTGCGACTACATCCTGTTTGACTCGGCGTGGGTGGGCTACGAACAGTTCATCCCGATGATGAAGGACTGCTCGCCGCTGCTGCTGAACCTGCATGAAAACGATCCCGGCATCTTTGTCACGCAATCGGTGCACAAACAGCAGGCGGGGTTTTCCCAGGCGTCGCAGATCCACAAGAAAGATCGCCATATCAAGGGCCAGGCCCGTTATTGCAGCCATGCGCAGCTGAACAACGCCTTCATGGCCCAAGCCTCCACCAGCCCGTTTTACCCGCTGTTCGCCTCACTGGATGTGAACGCGCGCATCCATTCCGGCCGCAGTGGCCTGCGCCTGTGGGAAGACTGTGTGAAGTTCGGCATCGACGCGCGCAAGCTGATTCTGGAAGCATGCACCATGGTTCGCCCCTTCGTGCCGGACACCATTGACGGTCGCCCCTGGCAGGACCATCCCACTGAAGACATCGCCAAAGACATCCGCTTTTTCGAATTCCATCCGAAGGATCGCTGGCATGCCTTCAGCGGTTACGCCGACAAGCAATACTTCATCGACCCCTGCAAGTTGCTGTTCACCACGCCCGGCATCGACCCGGTCGATGGCAGTTACACCGACTTCGGTATCCACGCGGGCATCCTCGCCAACTTCCTGCGCGAAAATGGCATCGTTCCGGAAAAGTGCGACCTGAACTCGATTCTGTTCCTGCTCACCCCGGCCGAAGACTGGGCGAAGATGACGCATCTCGCCTCACAGATCGCGCGCTTTGAACGCTTCATCAGTGATGACGCGCCGATGAGCCGGGTGTTGCCGGCCATCTATGCGCAGCATCAGGAGCGCTATCGCAACTACACCATTCGCCAACTCTGCCAGGAGATGCACGACCTCTACCGCACCCACAACGTCCAGCAATTGCAGAAGGCAATGTTCCGCAAGGAACACTTCCCGAAAAAGGCCATGAACCCACAAGCAGCGCAGTTCGAATTCATCCGTGGCAACGTCGAACTGGTGGCGCTGGCCGACGCGCAGGGGCGCATCGCTGCCGAAGGTGCGCTTCCCTATCCACCCGGCGTGCTCTGCCTGGTGCCCGGGGAAATATGGGGCGGTGCGGTGCTCAAGTACTTCCTGGCGCTGGAGGAAGGCATCAACTCACTGCCTGGCTTCACGCCGGAACTCCAGGGCGTGTACTTGAAACAGGAAGGTGATCGCATTCGAGCCTACGGGTACGTGATCAAGACGCGCCCACATTAAGTGACGCGCACATCATCTGTAGGAGCATGGCTTGCCCGCGATGGGGCCCTCGAGAACGCCAACAGCATCGCGAGCAAGCTTTGCTCCTACAGGGCCGGTTTGCACAGATCTCATTCAGATAACAATTGCCCGCAGCCACTGATGCGCCGGATCGCGATGCGGCTCACAGGAGGAAATCAGCCCAGGGGTAAACGTGATGGCGAGTGGATATCTGCGCGAAGCCGATTATGCTTCAAGAAACCTTGCAGCGATGCGAGGCCGTCAGCCTGTGTGCATGCTTCGCGCAATCCGTAATCCGACGACATCAGCCCCAGGGCCTGGGTGCGGCAAAAAGGTAACGAGGTACTCCGGCCTATAACAAGAACGACGGAGAAGACTCATGGCCGCAATCGACAACACTTCCACGGGCAGCGCGCCCCACCACGGGATCACCAAGGAGGAGCGCAAGGTCATCTTTGCCTCGTCCCTGGGCACCGTGTTCGAGTGGTACGACTTCTACCTTTATGGGTCTCTCGCGGCGATCATTGCCAAGCACTTCTTCGCCGGCGTCAATGAGACAACGTCCTTCATCTTCGCGCTGCTCGCGTTCGCCGCGGGCTTCGCGGTACGCCCCTTCGGCGCCATCGTGTTCGGCCGACTGGGGGACATGATCGGACGCAAACACACCTTTCTCATCACCATTGTGATCATGGGTATCTCCACCGCCGTGGTGGGCTTTTTGCCCGGCTACGCGACCATCGGCGTGGCGGCACCGATCATCCTGATCAGCCTGCGTCTGCTGCAAGGCCTGGCCCTGGGCGGTGAGTACGGCGGCGCGGCGACCTACGTGGCCGAGCATGCGCCGAAAGGCAAGCGCGGCTACTTCACCTCGTGGATTCAAACCACTGCAACCCTTGGGCTGTTCCTTTCGCTGCTGGTGATCCTCGCCTGCCGAACCATTCTCGGCACCGAAGCATTCGAGGCCTGGGGCTGGCGGATTCCGTTCCTGCTGTCGATCCTGCTGTTGATCGTCTCGGTGTACATCCGCTTGCAACTCAGCGAGTCACCGGTGTTCTTGAGAATGAAGGAAGAAGGCAAGTCGTCCAAGGCGCCGCTGACCGAATCCTTCGCCCGCTGGGAAAACCTCAAGATCGTGATCATGGCCCTGCTCGGCGGCACTGCCGGCCAGGCCGTCGTCTGGTACACCGGACAGTTCTACGCGCTGTTCTTCCTGCTGCAGACGCTGAAGATCGATCCGCAGACCGCCAACCTGTTGATTGCCGGCTCGCTGCTGATCGGCACACCGTTCTTCGTGATATTCGGCAGCCTGTCCGACCGTATCGGCCGCAAGGGAATCATCATGGCCGGCTGCATCCTGGCGGCAGTGACCTACTTCCCGATCTTCCATGCGCTGACCCAATACGGTAACCCCGACGTGTTCATCGCGCAGGAGAAGAACCCGGTCACGGTGGTCGCCGATCCCGGCCAGTGCTCGTTCCAGTTCGACCCGGTGGGCAAGGCCAAATTCACCAGCTCCTGCGACCTCGCCAAGACGGTGCTGGCGAAGAAGGCCATTCCCTACAAGAACGTGAAAGCCGAACCGGGCACCGTCGCGCAGGTCCGCATCGGCGACAAGGTGATCCCGAGTTTCGAGGGCACCGGCATGCCGGGTGCCGACTTCAAGGTCAAGAACGACGCCTTCGCCGCCACCCTCGGCACCGCGCTCAAGGAGGCCGGCTACCCCGAGAAGGCCGACCCGGCCAAGACCAACTACCCGATGATGGTGCTGCTCCTGACCATCCTGGTGATCTACGTGACCATGGTCTACGGCCCGATCGCCGCCTGGCTGGTGGAACTGTTCCCGGCGCGCATCCGCTACACCTCGATGTCGCTGCCCTACCACATCGGCAACGGATGGTTCGGCGGCTTTCTGCCCACGGTGGCGTTCGCCATGGTCGCGGCCACGGGTGATATCTACTACGGGCTGTGGTACCCGATTGTCATCGCAGTGATGACGGCCATTCTTGGCACGTTCTTCCTGCCGGAAACCAAGGATCGGGAAATTCATCACACCTGAGGCTGGCACCCGCCCTCTCCTGCCAGGGAGAGGGCGATCCGGAAGGAAATGGGACAGATCTATTTATTCGGCTCGTCAGGAACGCAACACGCCAATCGCCCGCCGATACTTTTCAACGCGCTCCAGGTCTTCCCATGACGGCTGCGCGATCCGCGACAAGTCGCTGTTCTCTTCCAGGTCCGCCAGTTTCACCACCCGGCCTATCGGGTTCTGTGCCGCGCGCTCGACGAAGGTTTCATAGGACTCGCCCGGCACTTTGGTGACCGACTCGATGGCGGTCAGAACGGCTTCGCTGAAGCCTTCCTTGCGCAGGTCATCAAGGCTGATGCCGCAGTCCTCGACCACGTCATGCAGCACCGCGACGATGCGTTCTTCCAGCGTGTTGACCCGCAACATGACTTTCAGCGGATGCAGGATGTAAGGGCTACCGCCCTTGTCGACCTGCCCCTCATGCGCGGTGGCGGCGATGGCAATGGCGCGTTCCAGTGTCTGGCTCATGGCGTTCTCGAAAATCCGGGTTCAGCCCAACAGATGCTGTGAAATAAGTTTGGAAATCTCGACCATCGATGTCCTTCCGGTGAATTCAAACTTCACTCTTCCCAGCGCCGAAAAGTAGATTTCCAGCTCAGAATCCAGGTCGAAGGTGCCCGACGTTTCCACGGAGTAAGCGACGATGTTTTTGTAGGGCAACGAAGTGAAGTCTTTTTTGCTGCCGGTGATGCCTTGCACGTTCACTGCGATGATGCGTTTGTTGGTAAACACCACGCCGTCGCGCATGGATTTATAGGCATCAATGACCTGCTCGCCGTCCAGTAGCAACGCGGTGACTCGCTCTGCGTACTCGTTGTTTTGCTTGAGTTTGAAAAAGCCTTTGTTGTTGAAATCGATCATCCGCCATTCCCTTCCTTAAAGAGTGTTCCCTGGATTGCCAGCGCGTGGCGCGGCGAGCATACCATCGGGGCTGCGCTTTTTTCGCCCTCGCCCATGGCGGATCTAAAAAACCAATGGAACCCCGCGCCCCATCGCGTTTTCGAAACCCTATCAGCACTCATCTTTGATCAAGCAAGGCGCCATTGGAGAGGAAATCCCGATGAACAGTAGACTGCTGTTTTTGCTGGCCAGCCTGAGTCCAACCCTGGTCATGGCTGAAGGCTGTGACGTGCTGACCCGCTCTCAAAGCCCTTCCGTGCCGGTGGTCGAAACGCATAGCTGCTATGAGTACGAAGGCATGCCGGTGAACGCCATCGATTGGTCATGCAGCAACGAGAGCAAAGACATGCTGACCAGCACCAAGAAAAAAGTCGAACAGTGCGCCGATCATGCTCAGGCCACTTGCATCGCCACGTTGACCCAAGAATCGCTGGCCAATCCTCACTCCACCAGCAAGGACAAGAGCAGCACATCGCTGAGTATTCCGAACAATGCTCAGGTCACTACGTATTACTACGGCGCTGAGCATTTGAGTCAGGCGAAGATTGATTGCGAGTCGGGTGGAGGTCACTGGAAATCGCAGTAACCCCCAGGAGCGTGGGTTAACCCTTAACAGCCGCTTCAATCGCAGCGATGTCGATTTTTCCCATCTCCATCATGGCGTCGAACGCGCGTTTGGCCGCTGCTTGATCAGGATTGGCTATCGCGGCGCTCAGAACACGGGGGGTGATCTGCCATGACAATCCCCACTTGTCCTGGCACCAGCCGCATACATTTTCCTGACCGCCATTTCCGACAATTGCGTTCCACAAGCGGTCCGTTTCGGCTTGGTCGTCGGTTGCCACCTGGAACGAAAAAGCCTGGTTGTGCTTGATCCCCGAGCCCCCGTTCAGTCCGAGACAAGGGATGCCCATCACCGTGAACTCGACCGTCAGGACATCGCCCTGCTTGCCTGCCGGATAGTCGCCAGGCGCGCGAAGGACTGCGCCCACAGCGCTGTCGGGAAACGTCTTGGCGTAGAACGTCGCAGCGTCCAGCGCGGTGCCGTCGTACCACAGACAAATCGTGTTTTTGCTGATCATCTTGGTTCTCCAGAATCAAAACGGGTTCGTGCATTCTGGTACGGGTTCGCTCTTCGTGCACCTTGAAGTCAGAAAACCCCAAGCGCTGAGTGACGCCCATGCCAATCAGCTCCCCGCGTCCACCGGATGGATCACCAGGTAGCTGTCGACAGCATCGTCGATGGTTGGAAAGAATGCCGTTTCGCCAAGCCGCGCGAACAGCCCGAATCGCTTCAGCTTGTCCTTGACCGGGTCCTTCATCTCGGCCACGCACAACTTGATACCCGCCGCGTGCAAGGTGTCGTCCAGTTCAGCCAGCATGTCGGCAGAGGTCACGTCCACACTGGTGACGGGTTCTGCCGCAACGACCAACCAGCGCACGGGCGTAGGCGACGCCGCTACGGCGGCAAGCACTCGGTCATTGAACAGTTCGGCATTGGCGAAAAACAACGGCGCATCCCAGCGAAACAGCACCATGCCGGGGATAAGGCTCGCGTCGGGATAACGCTGGATGTCGTGGTAGCCCCTGACCCCCTTGGCTTGCCCCAGCACCGCGGAATACGGCCGCCAGCCATCCCACAGAAATTCGATGACGGCGATCACGATGGCCAGCCCGATGCCCTCGATCGCACCGAACACGGCCACACCGACGGTGCAGACGATCGACAACCAGAACTCCCAGCGCTGGATACGATAAATGCGTCGCAGGTCGGCGACTTCAATCAGGCCGATGGCCGAGGCGATCACGACCGCTGCCAGTGCGCTGCTGGGCAAACTCTGCAACAAGTTCGGCGCCACCATCAGCAGCAGGGCAACGGCCAGCGCGCCGACAACTCCGGTCAACTGGGTTTTGGCGCCTGCGGCTTCGGCCACGGGGGTGCGTGAAGAACTGCTGCTGATTGGAAAGCCCTGGAAAAACCCCGCCGCCAGATTGGCAAAACCGAGCCCTGCCATCTCCTGGTTCGGATCGACATAGGAATGGGTCCGTGCCGCATACACACGCGAGAGCACGCTGGTGTCGGCGAACGACACCAGGGCGACGGCGAAACCGCCGATGAGCACGGGGACAATATCGGCGCGGGTGATCCAGGGGATGGCGAACGCCGGTAAACCTTGCGGCAGAGCGCCCAGGACCGACACACCCGCACGCGCGGCAAGGTCCAGCACACCGACGGCAATGGTCGCGCCTGCCACAGCGATCAAGATGCCCGGCACGCGTTTGAAGCCCTTGAGCAGCAGGATCACGACCAAGGTGGCTGCGCCAATCATGAACGCGGTCCAGTTAGTCTTTCCTTCCATCACCGCGGTGATGATCGCCCATATGTTTCTTAGCGGGCCGTCGGACTCAATCGAAAAACCGAAAAACTTGGGCAATTGACTGATCAAAACCGTCAGCGCGATGCCGTTCATGTAGCCGTAGCGGATCGGTTTGGAAAGCAACTCCGTGATGAAGCCCAAACGCATGATGCCCGCCAGGATGCACACGACCCCTGAAACGATCGCCATCATGCCCGCCAGGGCGACGGCGCGATGCGGGTCGCCGCCCGACAGCGGCAGCACGACTGCAAGGATAACGGCGGCCAGTGAGGAATCCGGGCCCAGCACCAGAATCCGGCTAGGCCCGAACAATGCGTAAGCGAGTAGCGGAACGATGGTCGCGTAGAGGCCATAGATGCCGGGTACGCCCGATGCCACGGCGTAGGCGATACCGACGGGCACCAACATCGTGGTGAGCACCAGCCCGGCCATGATGTCGTGACGCAACCAGGCAACCTGATACCCACGCAGCGTGCGAAGCCCGGGAAGCCAGCGGCTCCAGCCCGATTGCACACCGGTATTGCGGTGTGCAATCCGGCCCGGTTCCGGGACGGGAGGTGAAGAATCCGAATCGCTCATAGAGCTGTGGCCTATAGGTGTACAGCGCAGATTCGATTAAAACGTGCCCGTCAGAATTTTTCGGGCACTCGCCGGTGCGGATAATCCGGGTCGCGATAGCCGCCTGGCTTCTGCCGTTTGGGCAATATCACCTCCTCGCGTTCGACTTCCTTGTACGGGATCCGGCTGAGCAAATCGTTGATGATGTTAAGGCGCGCCCGCCGCTTGTCGTTCGAGTTGGCCACCAGCCAGGGGGCATGATCGGTGTCGGTTGCCTTGAACATGTCGTCACGCGCGCGTGAATAGTCATACCAGCGGCTGTATGACTTGAGGTCCATGGGGGTCAGTTTCCAGATTTTTCGCCCATCCTTGATGCGCTCCTGAAGCCGGCGGGTCTGCTCCTCTTCGCTGACTTCCAGCCAGTATTTGAGCAAGATCACGCCCGAGTCGACGATAGCCCGCTCCACCAACGGCGTTGTCCGCAGGAAATTGGCCACCTGCTCTTTGGTGCAGAACCCCATCACCCGCTCGACGCCCGCCCGGTTGTACCAACTGCGATCGAAGATCACCACTTCACCGGCCGCGGGCAGGTGCGGCAGGTAACGCTGGACATACATCTGGCTTTTCTCTCGATCACTCGGCGCCGTTAGCGCCACCACCCGAAAGACACGCGGGCTGACACGTTCGGTAATCGCCTTGATCGTTCCGCCCTTGCCAGCGCCATCGCGCCCCTCGAAGACGATGCAGATCTTGATGCCCTTGGCTTTTACCCACTCCTGCAACTTGACCAACTCGACATGCAGGTGGCGCAGTTGCTCCAGGTATTCCTTGTTTTTCAGCTGCGGGGTTTCAGCAGCATTACGCTTAGGGGCTTTCTTCTTGTCCTTTGCCATGACCAAGACCTCATAGATGCCAGTCGCCGATAGGTATTGAGCGTAGGTTGCTTTCTGCTCATCCGCCGAGCGCGATGATCGCGGTGATCAGTACAGCGCCGATGACTGCTGTCGCGAGACCGCCTTGCCACGGTCTTGCGCCTGCGTACTTCGAGAGCATCCAACCGGCGATGAACAGCACTCCAAGTCCGATCAGGTTAGACAGGCGCACGGCGAGTGCCGTTTGGTCGAGCAACAGAAACGGCACGACAAGCGGGAATGTCGAGAACACCACCAACAGGAAAACGCCGAAAGCCCCCCTGAAATCATCCCAACCGAGGCGCGGCTGTACCGGCATGGATGAATATTCGACCAGGCGGCGACGCAACGATTCCAGCTCTTCAGGGCCGGTCGCAGCGGCGAGACGCGGGGGTAACGCCTCGGCAATGAGCGCTTGCCCGGCGGCGGCATCCGTCGCGCCGAGCAGGTTGGTGCGAAGCGTACGGTTGCGCGTGCGCTCAATCAGGGTTCGCAACAAATACATCACAGCGTCCGCGAGTCCCCAGGCGAGGTTGCAACCCAGCGCGGCGATCATCATCGTGCGCTCCGCCTCCTGGCCTGACGTGGCCACGCTGATCGTCCCCGTGAAGGTCATTGCCATCAGCAGGCCGAAGATGACCTCTGTGACACGGTCGACCGGATCAAGAACACGGGCCCGCTTTTGCTCTCCAGTGCTTCGCATGCGCTCATCCTCGCCACGGCTGCGTCAGCGTGGTCCTGTCCTGGTTTTCAGCCGTGCCTGGATGGCCAAGACCCGGCCTGCGCAAGCACATCGAACAGCTTAGTTCAGACTTGACCTATCACAACGCGACGCATCGACAACGACTAAACTTTTGCGATTGCACCTGTTTGCAAGGAGATTTCTCTTAGCGCCACTCCCCCTGTCCGAACTCGATGCCGCCCTGCAGGCCGATGCCAGCGCCTAACGTTTAAAGGGCGAGCCGCCAAGCCAAACGCTCTGCATCAGTTATTTATACTCAAATGCCAGCTTAATAATATTTTACCGATACCAGGGTGATCCCTAGTCTTGACCCCAAGAAATGGCAGGCCGTTACCGACCTAAATCCAACTTCGAAGGGTGTAGAGATGACCACTGAAAAAATAACAACAGATACGCTGATTGTTGGCGCCGGTCAGGCTGGCGTGGCCATGAGTGAACACTTGAGCAAACTCGGCGTGCCGCACCTGGTACTGGAGCGCAACCGTATCGCCGAACGCTGGCGCACCGGGCGCTGGGATTCGCTGGTGGCGAATGGTCCGGCCTGGCACGACCGTTTTCCCGGTCTCGATTTCGACGACCTCAGCCCCGACGACTTCGCCCCGAAAGAGCGGGTTGCCGACTATTTCGAAGCCTACGCCAAAAAATTCAACGCCCCGATCCGCACCGGCGTGGACGTGCTGAACGTTGAGCGCAATGTCGGTCGCCCGGGCTTCACCATTGAAACCTCTGAAGGCGTGATCGAAGCCAACCGCGTAGTGGCTGCCACCGGGCCTTTCCAGCGTCCGGTTATCCCGCCAATCGCGCCGAAAGATCAGCCATTCACCCAGATCCACTCGGCCGAATACCGCAACCCGGCGCAACTGCCCGAGGGTGCAGTGCTGGTGGTCGGTGCCGGGTCGTCAGGCGTGCAAATCGCTGATGAACTGCAGCGGGCCGGCAAGAAGGTTTACCTCTCGGTCGGCGCCCACGACCGCCCTCCTCGCGCCTATCGCAACCGTGATTTCTGCTGGTGGCTGGGTGTGCTCGGCGAGTGGGATCAGGCGGCGATGAAACCCGGCCGGGAACACGTGACCATCGCCGTGAGCGGCGCGCATGGCGGCCGCACCGTGGACTTCCGTGGTCTGGCTCATCGCGGCATGACGCTGGTGGGTTTGACCCAATCGTTCAACGGCGGCGTAGCGACTTTTCAACCGAACCTTGCCGAGAACCTGGCGCGCGGCGATGAGAACTATCTGGCGCTGCTCAATGCCGCCGATGCCTACATCGAGCGCAACGGTCTGGACCTGCCAGAAGAACCTGAAGCGCGTATTACCTTTTCCGATCCGGAATGCGTGACTCACCCGATTCTTGAGCTCGATCTGGCCAAGGCCGGCGTGACCTCGATCATCTGGGCCACCGGTTTTGCCACGGATTACAGCTGGCTCAAGGTTGATGCCTTTGACGACAACGGCAAACCAGCGCATCAGCGCGGCGTCTCGAGCGAGCCGGGGGTGTATTTCCTCGGCCTGCCGTGGCAGTCCCGTCGCGGGTCTTCGTTCATCTGGGGCGTTTGGCACGACGCCAAGTACGTGGCTGATCACATCGCCATCCAGCGTTCCTACCTCGACTACCACGACGCCGCGCAACGCGAGGCTGAAACCGTCCCGGCCGCCCATAAAGCAACCGTCAGCGCTTGAGCCATTTTTCTTTAGGAGCTTCAAATGTCCACGCCAACCCATACCCGTATTCGCATGTTCAACACCAAGGAAACCTACCCGAACCAGAGCCTGGACAATGACCTGTGCCAAGCCGTCCGGGCCGGCAACACCGTTTATGTTCGCGGCCAGGTCGGGACTGATTTCGAAGGCAACCTGGTGGGCCTCGGTGATCCGCGAGCGCAAACCGAGCAAGCCATGCGCAACGTAAAACAGTTGCTGGAAGAGGCTGGTAGCGACCTCAGCCATATTGTGAAAACCACCACCTACCTGATCGATCCGCGGTATCGCGAGCCGGTGTATCAGGAAGTGGGCAAGTGGCTTAAGGGCGTGTTTCCGATTTCGACCGGGTTGGTGGTGTCGGCGTTGGGGCAACCGCAGTGGTTGATGGAGATTGATGTGATTGCGGTGATTCCTGAGTAAGGAAGTAGACCGAGGCGCGGCCTTCGCGAGCAAGCCCGCTCCCACAGGGGATCTTCAGCGAACACATAGTGTGTGTGCGACGCAGATCAAATGTGGGAGCGGGCTTGCTCGCGAAGGGGCCCGCCCAGACACCCACTTTGCCAAGGCTAAACCAGGAGCAAAACCCATGACCTTCTCCATCGCAGCACGTTGCCCCGAAACCGGTCAGTTCGGCATTGCGATCAGTTCCTCAAGCATCGCCGTCGGCGCCCGCTGTCCCTGGCTGCTGCCCGGCGTCGGCGCCGTTTCCACACAAAACATCACCTTGCCGTCACTCGGCCCGGAAGTCCTCGCCCTCATGGAACAGGGCCTTGCACCGGCCGAGGCACTGGACAAAGTCCTGACCCGCAACGGCTACAGCCAATATCGCCAGATCACGGCGATTGACCACCTCGGCCGAACCGCGCACTTCAGCGGCGCACAAACCCTGGGCAACCACAACGCCGTCTCCGGTGACCAATGCGTCGCGGCCGGCAACATGCTGGCGGACCGTGCAGTGATCGAGGCCATGGTCGAGGCGTTCGAGCATGGTGAAGGCCAACTGACCGACCGCCTGCTCGCGGCCATGAAAGCGGCCATCGCCGCGGGCGGTGAAGCCGGGCCGGTGCATTCGGCGGCGGTGGTGGTGGTCGGCGAATTGACCTGGCCGATCATAAACCTGCGGGTGGATTGGGCAGATCACGATCCAATCGGCCAGCTTGAGAAACTCTGGGACGCCTATCGCCCACAGGTCCAGGACTACATCGACCGCGCCCTGGCCCCCGACAAATCCCCTGGCTACGGCGTCGCCGGAGACGACCGATGAGCAACAGCCTCGATTTGCTGAAAACCTTGGTGGCGTTCGACACCACGAGCCGCGAATCAAACCTGCACCTCATCGAGTTTGTCCGCGACTACCTTGAACGCTTCGACGTGCCTTGCGAGCTGGTCTACAACGAGCAGCGCAACAAGGCCAACCTGTTCGCGACCATTGGCCCGGCGGACCGGCCGGGCATCGTGCTGTCGGGGCACACCGATGTGGTGCCCGTCGACGGCCAGCCGTGGACCGTTGCGCCATTCGAACTCACCGAGCGCGACGGCAAGTTGTACGGTCGCGGCACGGCGGACATGAAAGGCTACATCGCCTGCGTACTCGCCCTGGTCCCGTCGCTGGTGAACGCCACGCTGCGGCTGCCGGTGCACATCGCGCTTTCGTACGATGAGGAAGTCGGCTGCCTGGGTGTGCGTTCGTTGCTGTCGGAATTGGAAAAGCGTCCGGTCAAACCGATGCTCTGCATCATTGGTGAACCGACCGAGCTCAAACCGGTGCTGGGCCATAAAGGCAAACTGGCGATGCGCTGCGATATTCACGGTGAAGCGTGCCATTCGGCGTACGCACCGCTTGGGGTCAATGCGATTGAATACGCCGCCGAACTGATCGGTGAACTGGGGCGGATTGGCAACCGGCTCAAAGCGCCCGAGCATCACGACACCCGTTTCGATCCGCCGTTCAGCACGGTGCAAACCGGCGTCATTTCCGGCGGCAAGGCCTTGAACATCGTCCCCGCCGATTGCCGCTTCGACTTCGAAATCCGCGCCCTGCCCTCGCATGATCCGAGTGAGGTTGCGCAGGAGCTGAAGGCCTACGCCGAGCAACAGGTCTTGCCGCGCATGCGTGCAGTGAGTGAACAGAGCGAGATTCGCTTCAGCGAGTTGTCGGCGTATCCCGGTTTGGCGACCGATGCGCACAGCGAAGCGGCTGAATTGATTGCTGCGTTCTCCGGCTCCCGAGAGTTCGGCACCGTAGCCTTCGGAACCGAAGGTGGCCTGTTCGACGCAGCAGGCATTCCCACCGTCGTCTGCGGCCCCGGCAGCATGGACCAAGGCCACAAACCCAACGAATTCGTCAGCCTCGAACAACTCACAGCCTGCGACACTATGCTGCAACGAATGCTGCAATCGATCAGCTGAATCACAAAGATCCAGAACACCCAAAACCCCCTGTGGGAGTGAGCCTGCTCGCGATGAGGCCATGTCAGCCAATATCAATGCAGCTGACCCACCGTATCGCGAGCAAGCCCGCTCCCACAATTGCCGCATTCGCAGACAACTCTGTGGCGAGGGAGCTTGCTCCCGCTTGAGTGCGCAGCACTCACAAAAATAGCCAGTCAACTCGCAGAATTTCAGGGCCGCTGCGCAGCCCAGCGCGAGCAAGCTCGCTCGCCACAAAACAGCGCCCGGCTGGGGAATTCCTAAACGCCACTGGCATACATTTTTTAGCGTCTATACCCACAAACTTACTAATTTATCTCTCACTCCCCACCGCACATCATCAACTCCAACAAGAAAAGCGTCGCCCCCGTGCAGCGCTCACCGAAGTACGTCCACGTACTCAAATTGCCTTGGAGTCCGTCATGGTTACCGCAGCAACAACCTCCGCCCCGCTCATCGAAAAACACACCATCGGCTACGTGCCGCCCGAAGATCGCCACGGAAAAACCCGCGACCTGTTCACCCTCTGGTTCGGCGGCAACATCGCACCGTTGCCCATCGTCACCGGCGCCCTCGGCGTGCAAATGTTCCACCTGAACCTGGTGTGGGGCATCATCGCCATCCTCGTCGGCCACCTGGTCGGCGGCGTGCTGATGGCCTTGCACTCGGCGCAAGGTCCGCAAATGGGCATTCCGCAAATGATCCAGAGCCGCGCCCAGTTCGGCTCCCTCGGCGCACTGCTGGTAGTGCTGATCGCCGGCATCATGTACATCGGCTTCTTCGCCTCCAACATCGTCCTCGCCGGCAAATCCCTGCACGGCGTGGTCGACAGCGTGCCGGTGCCCGTCGGCATCGTCATCGGCGCCCTCGGTTCGGGCATCATCGGCATCATCGGCTACCGCTTCATCCACGTGCTCAACCGCATCGGCACCTGGGTGCTCGGCGCCGGCATCGTGCTGGGCTTCGGCTACATCTTCACCCACGTGCAGACCGCCGACTTCCTCACCCGTGGCAGCTTCAACATCTCCGGTTGGCTCGCCACCGTATCGCTCGCTGCACTTTGGCAAATCGCCTTCGCGCCCTACGTCTCCGACTACTCGCGCTACCTGCCCGCCAACGTGCCCGTGGCCGCAACGTTCTGGACCACTTACCTGGGCACCGTGCTCGGCTCCAGCCTCTCGTTCATCTTCGGCGCCGTCGCCGTCCTCGCCACACCCGTCGGCATGGACACCATGGACGCCGTCAAACTCGCCACCGGCTCCATCGGCCCACTGATGCTCGTGCTGTTCCTGCTCAGCGTCATCAGCCACAACGCCCTCAACCTCTACGGCGCCGTACTGTCGCTGATCACCCTGGTCCAAACCTTCGCCTACCGCTGGATCCCCACCGCCAAAAGCCGCGCCGTCCTCTCGGTCATCGTCCTCGCCGCCTGCTGTTTCGCCGCCGTCGGCGCCTCCGCCAACTTCATCGGCCACTTCGTCGACATGGTGCTGGTGCTGCTCGTGGTGCTGGTGCCGTGGACCGCGATCAACCTGATCGACTTCTATGCGATTCACAAAGGTCAGTACGACATTGGTTCGATCTTCAAGGTCGATGGCGGAATCTATGGGCGGTACAACCCGCAGGCGTTGTTGGCGTATGCGATTGGGATCGTGGTGCAGATCCCCTTCATGAATACCCCGCTGTACGTCGGCCCCATCTCCGAACACATCAACGGCGCTGACTTGTCCTGGCTGGTCGGCCTGCTGATCACCTCCCCGCTCTACTACTGGCTAGCCAACCGCGACACCGCCTACAAACGCCGCCTCTCAACCGGAAAACTCGCCAACTCGATCTAACTAACCCCCCAATCCCCTGTGGGAGAGAGCCTGCTCGCGATGAGGCCATGACAGCCAATATTGATTTAGCTGACAGCCCCCCATCGCGAGCAACCCCACTTGCGCCTTGCCCGCGACTACCCAAAAACCCCGAAATTTAATGAACCCCGCCCACACCCACCCACCTAACTGAATGACTATCAGGAGGGTGACCCATGCAAACCGAAACCATCTGGATCGTACTCGCCGCAATACTTGTGCTGGTCGAGGTATGGGCAATCAACAAAGTGCGCAAAGCCGAAGGCAAATCCAGCAACAAACTCGTTTGGATGGTGGTAATCGTGTTTGTACCGCTGTTCGGGCTGATAGCGTGGGCACTGGCCGGACCGAAACACACCGATCAGAACCCGTATTCACCGCAGGCCAGGCAATAACGTTGCATGCTGTGCGGCAAGTATTTTTTGAACTGCCCAATCGCAAACAACAAAGCCCCGAAGATTCGGGGCTTTGTTGGTCCTGACCACCCGATTTCATAAACCTGACATCCGAAATTCGCGTAGGAATTTACCCTTTGTGGCGAGGGGATTTATCCCCGTTGGGTCGCGAAGCGGCCCCAAAACCTGCCCCTAATTTCCCAAGGTCCTCCACACGACCCGAATCACCGCGACAAGCCCGAAAACAGTGGCATTCAGCCTTGTCACAACAAACGCCCAACCGTCCTACAGCCCGGTTGTGAGCACAAAAATGGACGCCTATATTCGACCCGTCGCTTACACAATTGGCGATGGGTTTCGCAGCCCTAATAAAGAGATGACCAATACCGTCGAATGAGAACTCTGGCAATATTCGCCCGCGTTTCATTTCATGGCGGTTGTGCGTGGGAGACTTTCGAGTCTGCCGGGTGTCGGTCATCTCTCGGTCTGCGAACCCGCGTACAACTGCCACCCAATTGTTTCGCAGCAAAAAGGTGGCGCCTCTATCTACTTCCATAGAGAACTACTTATGACCATGAACAATCCGCCTCGCCGCTTCACCCCCATGTCCCAATTCGCCACCGACTACCCCGTCCTGCTGATCGACAGCGACGCCCCGCTGCGCGAACTCCACAACTGCGTCAGCGAACGCCTCAGCGCCGTCCTCAAATACCTCAACCTCATGGCCTGCACCAGCCTCCCCGACTACGCTGAAAACGACATCAACACCGTCACCAACATCGCCCGGATCATGATCCAGGATGTAAGCGATGTGTTTCGGGTGATTGAGCAGCGTGGGTTTGATACACCTAACGATCATTGATAATTTTCATACATTAAAAACCCGCCTTAATGTGGGTTTTTATTTTACGGCTTACTATTTTCTAACATAGATTTAAATCCCCCATCCCCACCATTAGCTGGAAACCGTTTCATTCTTTACGGCTTAGAGCTACAAAAATTATTACTTCTGGCAAGCGCTTGACACATAGCAGAATACCAAGAATTCGGAGCACTTATTAACGCGCTTGTAGACATATCCCAAATCAAATCCCTCAAAGAACAACCACCCAACCTCATAGAACTTCTCAGCTGTTCTCTGAGCGAAGAAAAACCTTCCGCGGCCTGCACCGCAAACCTTCGGGCCAACTGATAATCCCTGAAGTGGGAGTTCACCCTGTCAACTAACTCAGGAGGCCAAGCATAAGGCGTCGACACATAAAACTCAAAAGTAACTGGGTCAATCGTCTCCAACCTAGCAAAAAGCCATTGATCATTAATTATCCGATCCCTATCAAAATAAGGATGGATCACTTGCGCTCCTAAACTGCTCGGAGCTCCTTCTCTTTTTATCTTATTACAGTCCTGACAAGCCGGAACTAAATTAACTGGAAGTATGGATAGAGCCGGGTACTTAGCCTTAGGCAGATAATGATCGAGCGTATACACATGACCAAACCCACAGATAGGGCATATAGCTGCACTATTTTTTATTTTCAGATAAATATCACGACCAGGCTTAGATTCATCAACCATGTAGTACGTATAAAAACTCTTCAGTTCACCCTTCGTTACCTCGCTGAAAACTACATCATCATCTGCCCCATCAAATTTCTCGAAAGTATAAAGCAAAGATTTTCCTGCAAACCCCAGATACTGCTCTGCTGCTTCAAGATAATACTCTTCAAAATTTTGAATTCTGGCTTTCAGACCAACTTTTAACACACCACTCAAGCAAGCCCGATAAGAGTCTTCAGCAGAAACCGTAGGTTTTTTTAATGCCTTCATATTCCGCCTCTTTCAATTTTTCTATTTGAAAGCAAAGCCATTAATATTGATTTTCCTTCATACCCTAAATACCCGCCAAACTCTTCTACAATTTCCGTATAACTTGCCCCCGTAGTTACCGCTTCAGCCAGAAGATCATGAAAGCCTGCCTTTGATACTTCCAACCCAAAGATTTCTCTGGTAAGAACTCCGACGTTTTCCGCAAATGTTTCAATGGTCGGTCGTTCTTGCGTCCCTTCATGGCCAGAACGACGGAGTTTCCAAACGCAAGAGGAAGGTACTTCCTGAAGGACTACAGGGGAATGAGTAGCAACTATAGAAACCCCATTTCTTGCTAATAATAAATCCGAAAGTGCGCGAGTAAAGGCCGAAAGTAGAGGAGGATGAAGATGGCTTTCCGGCTCATCCAAAAGCACAAGTGCTTTCTCATCTACTGTTTCAACCAGTTTAGTTATAGTTAACAAAACAATTGCATGCCCTGAACTCAAAGATAAAAATAAAGTTCCTGCACGCTCTCGCAAACTTTTGGCATCAGTCATGCCGGCCAAACCAGACAACTTAGTCTCTGCAAAGTTCGTATCAGACTCCAACTTAGATATCGCTTGCAACCATTGCTCTTTCTTATTTGCCGTACCAAAAAAAGACTCTAAACTTTCAACAAAATCAGAACACAGCTTTTCTGACGTTTTAAGTAAAAATTCTCCAGGACTAGAACCGACAATCTGTTTCAATCCGACGTAGTAATAACAAACCCCTTTAGTTCTATCAGGTTGGTTCGGGGGAGGAATAAACGGGTCAAATGCGCTAAAAGAAACGGAAATCACACTACTAAAATAATCTGATGGTAGCGATCTCTCCTTTCCTTGATAGGATAATGTTGAAAACCTTCCGCCATTTTCGCTTTGCTGCCCTAAAACAGCTGCCACCATCCCATTTAATAAGGTAGTTTTACCAGTCCCATTTCTTCCGATCAGTACATGCATATTGGTTGACGGCTTAGAGCTTTCAATTACTGAAAAATCCAAGCTAAATCCAGCAACATCTTGAGCAGCCGGCAAAATATATCGAAAATCAAAATCGGTAAGTAAATTCCCCCCATCTACGACCCTACGATACTGAACATCGATTGATGAAAGACTACCTCCTCTCAATAATGATTCTTTAAAAACCTGCTGTTGCTTTGCAACCTGCAGGCCCCCTTTATCAACCACAACATCGCACAAAGATGAAAGAAAACTGTAAATCCCGGCCCCAGAAAAAACCCTCCTCAACTTTAAGTAATACTCAGCTTCTTGTCCCAAAGAAAAAAAGCCATTACTCAAAGCAGGGAATTCACCTGACAATTTCGCACTTGTCCACCCAATCACTTGATCAACATACCCAATCTTTAAGCTTCCTATATCATGGGCCACGCCACTTTGATCATGCACAACTAAATAAAACTGTGTTTTGAAACCATAATCATCCCAATTATTTTCAATAAGGAATGCTGTATTTTTATGGATACCGCGTATCGCAGAACCACTTTTAACAACTTTAAAAACAAAACCCATAACGCCCCCTCACACACCATAAAATATCGCCTACAGCAATCCTAGCAAAACTTAAAAACCCAGGATCAACTCATCACGCACTTTAAAAAACATCAATAAGCAATTAATGATTAGACATTTATTTTTCAGCCCTCAAAAAATCTAAAATCCAAGCAGCAAAAATCACGAACAAAGCAATAACTAGAAAAACAAACAGATCAGATTTCACGCCCTAGAGCTAAAATTAATCCTGCCTGTTTTTTTTACCACACTTACTACTCTGTAGATGTACTGTTGCTAGGTGCAGCCCCTTCAGTAAACGTATAGTTAATCACCACATCATCACGCATTAACACATCCAAAGCCTTCTGCGTTCCAGTGGTAGTTACTTTCATCGTGACCACATAACTTTGGGCGTGAGCAGACCCAGTGGCGTAGGTATAAACCCACTTTTCATCAGTTTCATTTACCGGGCTCTTGGCAAAGGGTTCGCCAAAAAGGGTTTTGAGGTTACTTGCAGTCGTTTTTCCTTTGACGATGCTCGGGACGTTCTCTGTGGGGAAGTCTCTGCCACTTGTGTAATGCGAAGTCGCGCAACCGTTAAGCGTGAAAGCCACAAAAAGGGCCAGCGTTGCTTTTTTCATGTCTCGTCCCTGATGAATTGATTTCGGGACAGGATATGCCGATCCACACCCAAAATGCCATCACTGGTAAACGATCCTTCATGACCATGTGTAAAGGCCAGAGCACAATCGATCATTGGATGCGGCGTTGGACCGGACGCGACTGCGGATCGCAACACTCTTTCTTATGAAAAAAAATCCCCCCTACACATAGCCGGACGTGCCCACCCAGTCCCCCAACCCACTTCCTCTATCAAAGCAAAAGCCCCTTAACCATAGGCACACATGCTAGCTGAAGCCGAGAAGGTGAATGATAAATAGCCGGCTCGTCACCGACATAACCGCACCGCCATAAAAATCTGCCGCGTTTAACGTGGCATCTAGAATGACCTCCTTAATCCCGCGCCAGTCCTTCGAAGTGATTCAGGATTTTCGAACCAACGCCTTGCCGCATAAAACCCGGAAGCACGAAGATCGCACCAACTTCGCAGTTCTCCAGATCCAGCATCCCGTGGCCCCCCGCTCACCGTCAATACAACCCAGATCAAAGTGCATATCCATCAACTTGCCATACCCACCATAGGCAGCTCCTGCCGTCCAGGCGAGCATTTGTTCCATGGTATAGGCGCCGATGCATTGGTGCCGTATAGCTTGAAGACGAATGTCGAATGCGGTTTGGGCATCACTTGGTTTGGCGCGTCTAATTTCGAACATTTCATGCTCCGTAATCATCTGTGGACGGAGTACTAAAAAGCCCCGTCCATTTCTGGCGGGGCTTTGGGTAACCACATCAAATCCTATGAACGTGTGACCTCATGGCCCGCCGGAACCGGTAATGGAGGAGCACATCATGTTCACGTGGCGTGTGTAGGTCATAGGTCTGTAGCGTTTGGGATGGTCCGGGTTGTCAATTTTTGGTAAAAAAATAGGCGTCTCGTTTCCTCGCCGTACCGAAAATCAAACAACATGCATTAGCGATTGAACTGAATTCCACCTTCAGTCCGAGTTGCTGCCCCTTCCAAAATTAGAATCGGAGCAACATAGCTGGCGATAGCTGTGCGAGTGACATTCTGATTGAGCCAACCTTCGAGACTGCCTGCTCCAGCGTCTGTTCGGGATGGGGTAACTGGTATTGTCCGACCTGCAAACTCTGTCAGGAGTTGCCGATACTGCTGAGAATTTATGACCAGGCGACGACCTCGGCCGTAAATTATGGTTGTGCCTTGTTGAAGATCGCCTTCGTAATCAAACTCGCCTCGCCCGCCCCAAGTATCGAACATCTTTTAGCTCCATTTAAAAAAACATTCAGCGTTTAGTGGGTGTGTAACTCATCAGAAGTTCGCCGGCGTATTCGCACTAATAATCTCCGCCTCATCCGCCCCAATATTCCGAAACCGATGCGGCAACGTCGTCGGAAAGTAATACCCATCCCCAGCATTCAACACACTAATCTGCCCATCAACCGTCAGCTCAACCGTCCCCCGCGTAACCAGCCCACACTCCTCCCCTTCCGAATGCACAATCGGCTCTTCCCCCGAACTCGCCCCAGGCGCGTATTGCTCGCGCAACAGCCGCATCTGCCGACTCGGCACCGATGCCCCAATCAACAACAACCGCAACCCATGACGCCCGAGATCCGGCTGTTCATTAGCGCGGAACACGTATTGATGCTCGCGCGGCGGCTGATCAAAGGTAAAGAAGTCCGCCAAAGACATAGGTATGCCTTCGAGCAGTTTTTTCAGGGAGCTGACGGAGGGACTGACGCGATTTTGTTCGATCAGGGAGATGGTGGCATTGGTGACGCCGCTACGCCGGGCCAGCTCGCGCTGGGAGAGTTTGTAGCTTTCGCGTACTAGTTTGAGTCGTGAGCCCGTGTCCATGACAGCCTTATGCGAAGAATACTTAAGGGTTATGGGGGTGGATGGCGGGCGACTTTTGGCCGCGAAAAACACCGCTTCCCTGTCCCGGAAATTTGAAAGGCGGGTATTAAATCACGTTTGGTGGTGTTGCTCAGCAGGTTCGATAAATGGTTGGGTAAAAAGGTTGTTTTGGCCTGGGGTTGGGTGGTTTGGCTGTGCAGACTGTGGATGTGATTGCTGTGTGTCAGTTGGGATTGATGGTGGCTGGCAGGGCCTCTTCGCGAGCAAGCCCGCTCCCACAGTTTGGTTTTGGTTGATAACGGATTTTGTGTCTGCCAAACATCTCGTAGGAGCCGAGCTTGCTCGCGATGGCGGTGTGTCAGTCGATATCAATGTTGACTGTGCCGCCGTCATCGCGAGCAGGCTCACTCCCACAGTTTTGGCGTGGGCGATCATAGGTTTGTGCCCATCATCGATCTGCTGTGGGAGTGAGCTTGCTGGCGAAAACGGTGTGTCAGCCACTTTGATGGCGGCTGACAGTGCCCTTTCGCGAGCAAGCCCGCTCCCACAGTTGATCAGTGGTGTTTCCACAGTATCTGCATAGAGGTTAGATGCCGAATCGGTCACGCAGTGCGTAGTACGCGGCGCCCATGGCGGTGAGTGGGGCCTGGAAGGTGCGGCCGCCGATCATGGGCATGTGCGGGAGTGAGGCGAATGCATCGAAGCGTTCGGCGTCGCCGCGGATCATTTCCGAGATCAGTTTGCCGGCCAGGTGCGAGCAGGTGACGCCGTGGCCGCTGTAGCCTTGCATGTAGTAGGCGTTTTTCTCGATGCGGCCGAATTGCGGCATGCGGGACATGGTCAGCAGGAAGTTGCCGGTCCAGCGGTAGTCGATCTTCACGTCCTTCAGTTGCGGGAAGGTCTTGAGGATTTTCGGCTTGATCAACTGCTCGATGTCGTCCGGTTCACGGGCGCCGTAGACCACGCCGCCGCCGTACAGCAAGCGGTTGTCAGCGGTGAGGCGGTAGTAGTCGAGCAGGTAGTTGCAGTCTTCCACGCAGTAGTTGTTTTTGATCAGGCTGCGCGCAACCTTCTCGGACAACGGTTCGGTCACGACGATTTGCGAGCCGCACGGCATGCTTTTGCGCGTGACGCGGTTGTCGAGGTCTTGCGGCAGGTAGGCGTTGCCGGCGATCAGCAGATACTTGGCGCGGACCACGCCTTTGGCGGTACGCACGGTGATCGGTTCGCCGTAGGTGATTTCCACTGCGGCCGATTGTTCGTAGATTTTGCCGCCCAGGCCGATGATGGCCGAGGCTTCGCCGAGGGCCAGGTTCAGCGGGTGGATGTGGCCGCCCTGCATGTCGAGCAGGCCGCCGACGTAGTTGTCGCAACCCACTTCGCGCTTGATGTCTGCCGCGTCGAGCATTTTCAGGTTTTTGTTGCCGTAGCGTTCCCAGCTGCTTTTCTGCTCGGCCAGGCCTTTGAGCTGCTTTTTGTTCAGCGCGGCGAAGATGCCGCCGGGCTTGTAGTCGCACTGGATGTCGTAGTGCTGGATGCGCTGACGGATGATGTCGGCGCCTTCGAAGATCATGCTGCCGAGGACTTCGGCGGTTTTGTCGCCGTAGCGTTCTTCGATGACATCGACGTCGCGGCTGTAGGAGTTGACCAGTTGGCCGCCGTTGCGACCGCTGGCGCCGAAACCGACTTTGGCGGCTTCGAGTACGGTCACGCTATAGCCGGCTTCGGCGAGGAACAGGGCCGAGGACAAACCGGTGTAGCCGGCGCCGATGATGCAGACGTCGCAATCTACCGCTTGTTCGAGCACCGGGAAGTCACCGGTGAAGTTGCGGGTGGCGGCGTAGTAGCTGTTTACATGTGCTTGTTTCATAGGTTTCTCCGATGGCCGCTGGCATGTGCCGGCGGCCGTCGCTTTTTTATAGGTGTTAGAGCTTGATCCAGGTCGCTTTGAGTTCGGTGTATTTGTCGAACGCGTGCAGCGATTTGTCCCGACCGTTACCCGACTGCTTGTACCCGCCGAACGGCGCGGTCATGTCACCGCCGTCGTACTGGTTGACCCAGACGCTGCCGGCGCGCAAACCGCGAGCGAAGGTGTGAGCCTTGCTGAGGTTGCTGGTCCACACGCCTGCGGCCAGGCCGAAGATGCTGTCATTGGCGATGGCCAGCGCTTCTTCCTCGGTGTCGAAGGTGATCAGCGACAGCACCGGGCCGAAGATTTCTTCCCGGGCGATGGTCATGGCGTTGGTCACGCCGTCGAAGATCGCCGGTTCCACGTACAGGCCGCCAGTGGCTTCGAGGGTGCGGCTGCCGCCGGCGATCAGTTGCGCGCCCTGGTCTTTGCCGACCTGGATGTAGCGCAGCACGTTGTCCAGTTGGCGCTGATCGACGACCGCGCCGACGGTGGTTTCCGGATCGAGGGCGTGTCCCGGTTTCCAGGCTTGCAGCGCTTCCACCAGCAGCGGAATGAACTGCTCGCGGATCGAACGCTCCACCAGCAAGCGCGAACCGGCGGTGCAGACTTCGCCCTGGTTGAAGGCAATCGCACCCGCCGCCGCTTGTGCTGCCGCGCGCAAATCCGGCGCGTCGGCGAACACCACGTTCGGGCTCTTCCCCCCTGCCTCGAGCCAGACGCGTTTCATGTTGCTTTGGCCGGAATAGATCAGCAGTTGCTTGGCAATCGCGGTCGAGCCGGTGAAGGCCAGCACGTCGACGTCCATGTGCAACGCCAGTGCCTTGCCGACGGTGTGACCGTAGCCCGGCAGGACGTTGAACACGCCTTTCGGGATGCCCGCTTCCAGTGCCAGTTGGGCGATGCGAATCGCGGTCAGTGGCGACTTTTCCGAAGGCTTGAGGATGAACGAGTTGCCCGCCGCGAGGGCTGGGGCGAACTTCCAGCTGGCCATGATCAGCGGGAAGTTCCACGGCACGATGGCGGCGACCACGCCCGCAGGTTCGCGGGTGATGAGGCCGAGTTGGTCGTGCGGTGTGGCGGCGACTTCGTCGTAGATCTTGTCGATGGCTTCGGCGCTCCAGCGGATCGCGTTGGCGGTCGCCGGGATGTCGATGTTCATCGAGTCGTTGATCGGTTTGCCCATGTCGAGGGTTTCGAGCAGGGCGAGTTCTTCCTGGTTGGCCAGGATCAGGTCGGCGAAGCGGATCAGTGTACGCTTGCGTTCGGCCGGGGCGAGATTGGCCCAGATGCCGGATTCGAAGGTGCGACGTGCGACGGCGACTGCCGCATTGGCGTCGGCTTCGTCGGTGCTGGCGACGTTGGCCAGGAAGCGGCCGTCGACCGGGCTCATGCATTCAAAGGTGTCGCCGCTGAGTGCCGGGCAGTATTGGCCGTCGATGAATGCGCGGCCTTCGAGTGTTAGGGACTGGAAGCGTTGCTCCCAGTCGCTGCGAGTGTTTGTCATGGTTGTGACTCGACGCAGAGGAAAAAGTAGTGGGACTGAATGCCGCCCAACCAGGGAGTTGAAATGCAGCCCCCTGTGGGAGCGGGCTTGCTCGCGAAAGCGGTGGATCAGTCAACACCGATGCCGCCTGATCCACCGCCTTCGCGAGCAAGCCCGCTCCCACATTTGATTGGTGGTGTATGCAGAGAATGCGTACACCACTTGGCTCATCAAACCGTATGCAGATACCAGTTGTACTCAAGGTCCGAGATGGAATTCTCAAACTCGGCCAGCTCGCTTTCCTTGCACGCCACGAACACGTCGATGTACATCGGGTCGATGTAGCGCGACATGACTTCGCTGTCGTCCAGCTCGCGCAGTGCATCGCGCAGGTTGTTCGGCAGGCTCTGCTCGTTCTGCTCGTAGCTGTTGCCTTCAACCGGTGCGCCCGGCTCGATTTCGTTGGTCAGGCCGTGGTGAATACCGGCCAGGACCGACGCCATCAACAAGTAAGGGTTGGCATCGGCGCCCGCTACGCGGTGTTCGATGCGCACGGAGTCCGGCGAACCGGTCGGCACACGTACTGCAACGGTACGGTTGTCGATGCCCCAGCTCGGCGAGTTCGGCACGTAGAACTGCGCGCCGAAACGACGGTACGAGTTGACGTTCGGGCAGAGGAACGCCATCTGCGCCGGCAGGGTCTCGAGCACACCGCCGATCGCGTGACGCAGTGCGGCGTTCTGCTCGGGATCCTCGCTGGCAAAGATGTTGTTGCCTTCTTTGTCGAGAATCGAAATGTGCACGTGCAAACCATTGCCCGCCTGGCCCGGATATGGCTTGGCCATGAAGGTGGTGTCCATCTCGTGGTCGTAGGCGATGTTCTTCACCAGACGCTTGAGCAACACCGCGTAGTCGCAAGCCTTTATAGGGTCGTTGACGTGATGCAGGTTCACTTCGAACTGCGCCGGGGCGCTTTCCTTGACGATGGCGTCAGCAGGAATGCCCTGCTCTTTCGCGCCTTCGAGGATGTCTTGCAGGCAATCGACGTATTCGTCCAGGTCGTCGATCAAGTACACCTGAGTCGACATCGGACGTTTGCCGGAAACCGGCGAGCGTGGCGATTGCGGACGACCGTTCACGTTGTCCTGGTCGATCAGATAGAACTCGAGTTCGAACGCGGCGCAGATGGTCAGGCCCATTGCATCGAACTTGCTCACGACCTGACGCAGCACTTCGCGAGGGTCAGCGAAGAACGGCTGGCCTTCGAGTTCGTGCATGGTCATTAACAGTTGCGCGGTCGGGCGCTTCTGCCAGGGCTCGATGCTGAGGGTATCGGGGATGGGGAAGCAGATTCGGTCTGAGTCACCGATGTCCAGACCCAGGCCGGTGCTTTCCACCGTAGAACCGTTGATGTCCAGAGCAAACAGTGACGCCGGGAGGTTGATGCCTTTTTCGTAAACCTTATGAAGACTGGTGCGTTCGATGCGCTTGCCGCGCACCACACCGTTCATATCCGCAATCAGAAGGTCGACGTACAAAACCTCAGGATATTTCTTAAGGAATGCGTTTGCTTCGTTGAGTTGAACGGTACGCAGAGGGACCGACATGATGCACCTATTAGCTGTTAATTATTATGTTCACTACCTTGTTGCGAGCCCAGTCAACCCGAACGGCAAAGTGAAGTCAATAGCGAACACCTGGCCTCTCAACCTTTATTTTCGGGCCTTTCTTGGGCGTGAGAGTGCCAAATCAGTCTTGCGCCCCGCGTAAACCCTGAAGATCGGACGTGCGGCGTTTAGAATTTTTTACATGAGAGTTGTTAATTAAAATCAACAAGGCTAAGCTCCGGAAAAGCTCGTTCAAGTGTGAAACTTCGAGGTGATAAAAATGGCACTCAAGCCATTGATCGGCGTTACAGCGTGCGTCAAACAGATTGGCCTGCACCCCTACCATGTCAGCGGCGACAAGTACTTGCGTGCTGTCAGCATCGCGGCTTTGGGGCTGCCGGTCATCATTCCTTCCTTAGGCGACCTGACCGAAATCGATGACCTGCTCGCGCAGCTCGACGGTCTGCTGCTGACCGGCTCGCCCTCGAATGTGGAACCCTTCCACTATCAAGGCCCCGACAGCGCCCCCGGCACGGATCACGATCCGCAACGGGATGCCACCACCCTTCCCTTATTGCGTGCAGCCATTGCGGCGGGCGTTCCGGTGCTCGGCATCTGCCGGGGCTTTCAGGAAATGAACGTGGCGTTCGGCGGCAGCCTGCATCAGAAGGTCCACGAACTCCCCGGCATGCGGGATCACCGGGAAGCGAATCATCCGGACCTGGCGGTGCAATACGCACCGGCGCATGCGGTCAACGTGCAACCGGGCGGTGTGTTCCAGGCGCTGGATTTGCCACAGGTGTTCCAGGTCAATTCGATTCACAGCCAGGGCATCGACCGACTGGCGCCCGGCCTGCGTGCGGAAGCCGTCGCGCCGGATGGTCTGATCGAAGCGATCTCGGTGGAACACAGCCCGACCTTCGCCGTCGGTGTGCAATGGCACCCGGAATGGCAGGTGCTTTCGAATCCTCCTTATTTGAGTATTTTCCAGGCGTTCGGTGATGCATGCCGGCGACGGGCGGCGCTACGTAACAAGCGCTGACTTAACACTCGATTAATCAATTTACTGCCCCCGTGAGTCAGGCGGGCGTGCCTTTGCGCGCCGGTCCCTCACGACACCAACAAACGCGATAACAACAAGTACCACCAGGCAGCCAGGACGGCGGCGCCGAATAAGCCCAGGCCGGGCGATGCCAGTGAGTCAAACGCCCCCCCTGTGGGAGCGGGCTTGCTCGCGAAGAGGGAGTGTCAGTCGACATTGATGCTGCCTGATACACCGCTTTCGCGAGCAAGCCCGCTCCCACTGGGGATCACCGTTGAGTTGACTGGCGTCGTACGGATTGGGCTTGCAATCAACTATTAAGTCAGGCCGCGTTGGCCCGACGACTGAAACCTGTTGGGAGTTTCACATGGCAAACGCCTCCAGCATCTACAGGAAGGCTCTTGAAGGTCACCAGTCACCGAAAAAGGTGCTGGTGAAAATCGACCGCGTCACCAAGAAATTCGACGAAACCACCGCAGTGGACGATGTCTCACTTGAGATCCATCAAGGGGAAATCTTCGCCCTGCTCGGCGGTTCCGGTTCGGGCAAATCGACCCTGCTGCGCATGCTCGCAGGTTTCGAGCGTCCGACCGAAGGGCGGATTCTGCTCGACGGTGTCGACATCACCGACATGCCGCCGTACGAACGGCCGATCAACATGATGTTCCAGTCCTATGCGCTGTTCCCACACATGACGGTGGCGCAGAACATCGCGTTCGGGCTGAAGCAGGATCGTCTGTCCACCAGCGAAATCGACGCCCGCGTTGAAGAGATGCTGCGATTGGTGCACATGACCCAATATGCCAAGCGCAAACCCCATCAGTTGTCCGGCGGTCAGCGTCAGCGTGTGGCCTTGGCTCGCTCCCTGGCCAAGCGTCCGAAGCTGTTGCTGCTCGACGAACCGATGGGTGCGCTGGATAAAAAGCTGCGTTCGCAGATGCAACTGGAGTTGGTCGAGATCATCGAGCGCGTCGGCGTGACCTGCGTGATGGTGACTCACGATCAGGAAGAGGCCATGACCATGGCCCAACGCATCGCCATCATGCACCTCGGCTGGATCGCGCAGATCGGCAGCCCGGTGGACATTTATGAAGCGCCGGTCAGCCGCATGGTCTGCGAGTTCATCGGCAACGTGAACGCCTTCGACGGCACCGTGGTCGAGGACTTGGAAGGTCACGCGATCATTCACAGCCCGGACCTGGAGCAGAAGATTTACGTCGGTCACGGCGTCAGCACCTCGGTGCAGGACAAGTCGATCACTTACGCCATTCGCCCGGAAAAACTGCTGGTCAGCACCACCCAACCGGATACCCGTTACAACTGGTCCAGCGGCAAGGTGCATGACATCGCCTACCTCGGCGGCCACTCGGTGTTTTACGTGGAATTGCCTGGCGGCAAGATCGTGCAGTCGTTCATGGCCAACGCCGAACGCCGTGGCGCCCGTCCGACCTGGGACGACAAGGTCTACGTGTGGTGGGAAGACGACAGCGGCGTGGTACTGCGCTCATGAAAACACTCAATCAGCAGTTTATGCGGCTGATGCCGAGTGGTCGAAAACTCGTCATCGGGGTTCCTTTCCTGTGGCTGTTCCTGTTCTTCATGCTGCCGTTCTTCCTGGTGATGAAGATCAGCTTCTCGGAAGCGGCCCTGGCCATTCCTCCTTACTCGGAGATCTACACCTTCGCCGAGCAGAAATTCCAGCTGTTGCTGAACCTCGGCAACTACTCGTTGCTGACCCAGGATGAGTTGTACATCTCGGCGTACTTCGGCTCGTTGAAGGTGGCGTTTTTAAGCACGCTGATGTGCCTGGTGATCGGTTTCCCGATGGCCTATGCGATCACCAAAGCGAGCAAGGAAACACAAAACGTTCTGCTGCTGTTAATCATGATGCCGACCTGGACCGCAATCCTGATCCGCGTTTACGCGTGGATGGGCATCCTCAGCAACAACGGTTTGCTCAACGCGTTTTTGATGTGGACCGGGCTGACGGATCACCCGATCGAGATCCTCAACACCAATACCGCCGTGTACATCGGCGTGGTGTATGCGTATCTGCCGTTCATGGTGTTGCCGCTTTACGCCAACCTGGTCAAGCACGATCAAAGCCTGCTGGAAGCCGCTTCGGACCTGGGTTCGAGCAACTTCAACAACTTCTGGAAAATCACCGTGCCGCTGGCCAAGAACGGGATCATTGCCGGCTGCATGCTGGTGTTCATTCCGGTGGTCGGTGAGTTCGTGATTCCGGAGCTGTTGGGTGGCCCGGAGACCCTGATGATCGGTCGCGTGCTGTGGCAAGAGTTCTTCAATAACCGCGACTGGCCGGTGGCGTCTGCCCTGGCGGTGGTGATGCTGTTGATCCTGATTGTGCCGATTCTGCTGTTCAACCGCAGCCAGGCCAAAGAGATGGAGGCACGGGGATGAAACGCTTCGGATTTTCAAAGTTCATGCTGATTTTCGGCCTGTCGTTTATCTACCTGCCGATGTTGATTCTGGTGATCTACTCGTTCAACGCCTCGAAACTGGTGACGGTGTGGGGTGGCTGGTCGTTCAAGTGGTACGCCGGCCTGCTCGATAACTCGCAACTGATGGGCTCGGTAGTGCGCTCGCTGGAAATCGCCTGCTACACCGCGATTGCCGCGGTGGCGCTGGGGACGTTGGCGGCGTTTGTGCTGACTCGCGTCACGCGCTTCAAGGGCCGCACGTTGTTCGGTGGTTTGGTGACGGCGCCGCTGGTGATGCCGGAAGTGATCACCGGTCTGTCGCTGTTGCTGCTGTTCGTGGCGATGGCGCAGTTGATTGGCTGGCCGCAGGAACGTGGCATCGTCACCATCTGGATCGCCCACACCACGTTCTGTGCGGCGTATGTGGCGGTGGTGGTTTCGGCGCGCTTGCGTGAGCTGGACCTGTCCATCGAAGAAGCGGCCATGGACCTCGGGGCGAAGCCGTTCAAGGTGTTTTTCCTGATCACCATTCCGATGATCGCGCCGTCACTGGCGGCCGGCGGCATGATGTCGTTTGCCTTGTCCCTGGATGACCTGGTGCTGGCGAGTTTCGTGTCCGGCCCGGGTTCGACGACCCTGCCGATGGAAGTGTTCTCGGCGGTGCGTCTGGGCGTGAAGCCTGAGATCAACGCCGTGGCCAGCCTGATTCTGCTCGCCGTATCGATCGTGACCTTCATGGTCTGGTTCTTCAGCCGCCGCGCCGAAGCGACACGCAAACGTGCGATCCAGGAAGCGATGGACCAGACCGCCAGCGAATCCTGGCAGCAACCTGAAAAACAAATGGTAGAAGCGACGGCCTAGTGCCATTGCCGATGGGTTAAGTGAGCATAATCCCGTGGAGTAAACCCAAAACCTATGGAGTAAACCCAAACTCTGTGGCGAGGGGATTTATCCCCGTTCGGCTGCGCAGCAGTCGTAAAAACCAGTGAATGCGGTGTACCTGATACTCCGCGGTTGCAGGTTTTGGGGCTGCTTCGCAGCCCAACGGGGATAAATCCCCTCACCACAGGTTTTGTGTTCACTTAACAGGTTCTGGGTTTACTCCACAGGTTCTGGGTTTACTCCACAGGGTTTGGGTTCACTGCAATGGTTTTGTGTTCACTGCACAGGTTTTGTGTTCACTGCATTTTTGCTGTGTGATTTTGAATAAAAAAAGAAATGGAGTTGTACCGATGAAAATGTTTGGCAGGACTCTGCTGACACTGTCCTTATTGGGCGCGATGGCCACCGGCGCCCAGGCCAATGACAAGGTACTGCGCATCTACAACTGGTCGGATTACATCGCCCCGGACACCGTCAAGAAGTTCGAAGACGAGACCGGGATCCGCGTGACCTACGATGTGTTCGACAGCAATGAAACCCTTGAGGCACGGCTGCTCGCCGGCAAATCCGGCTACGACATCGTCGTGCCGTCCAACAGTTTCCTGGCCAAGCAGATCAAGGCCGGCGTCTATCAGGAACTGGACAAGTCGAAGCTGTCGAACTGGAAAAACCTCAACCCGGTCCTGCTGAAAAACGCTTCCGCCAGCGATCCCGATAACGGCCACGCCTTCCCGTACATGTGGGGCTCGATCGGCATTGGCTTCAACCCGGAGAAGGTCAAGGAAGTGCTCGGCAGCAACGCGCCGACCAATTCCTGGGACTTGCTGTTCAAACCGGAAAACGCCGCGAAGCTGAAAGCCTGCGGCATCAGTTTCCTGGATTCGCCGACCGAGATGCTCCCGGCCGCCCTGCACTATCTGGGTTACCCGGTGAATTCGCAGAACAAGGATCAGATCGCCGAAGCGGAAGCGCTGTTCATGAAGATTCGGCCGTCGGTGGCGTACTTCCATTCGTCGAAATACATCTCCGACCTGGCCAACGGCAACATCTGCGTGGCGGTCGGTTACTCCGGTGATGTGCTGCAAGCCAAGGCGCGCGCTCAGGAAGCGGGCGATAAGGTGAAGGTCGATTACAGCATTCCCAAGGAAGGCGCGGGCAGTTTCTACGACATGGTCGCGATCCCCCGGGACGCGGCGAACGTGGAAAACGCTTACCTGTTCATGAACTTCCTGATGCGCCCGGACATCATCGCCGAGATCACCAACAACATCGGCTACAGCAACGCCAACGCGGCGGCCACGCCGTTGGTGGATGAAGCAATTCGCGATGATCCAGGTTCGTATCCGTCGCAGGCTGTGATGGCGACGTTGTATGCCATTCCGGACATGCCGATTGGCGTTCAGCGGGTGATGACTCGCGGGTGGACGCGGGTGAAGCTCGGCAAATAAAAATATGCAACACCACCGATCAAATGTGGGAGCGGGCTTGCTCGCGAAAGCGGTGGTTCAGTCCCCATCGATGTTGAATGTGACGGCCCCTTCGCGAGCAAGCCCGCTCTCACATTTGATCGATGTTGTTTTCCTGTTTTCCGTTCACGTAGCGCCTTACCACCGCTGCACTCCTGTCTGCAGAACGGCCTCACCTGGCTTCCTCGGTTAAGGTGAATTTGGGCGCCCTCCTCGGGCGCCTTTTTTTATGAGAGGACGAGCGGCCACTCGGCCAGCGCTCGGTAGCGGCCCTTATGGGATTCGAACAGGGTGAAGTGATCGGCCCGCAGATAGAACTCGGGCGGCGTCGCTGACTCAGGCACCGGCACCCGGTAATCACGCATCAGCGTCAGGTGCGGGCGAAACTCCTTCGGCGAATCCTCAAACCCGAACGGCAGCATTGCCTGCTCAAGCGCATACACCAGCCGCAGCAACTGCGGTGATGCCTGCTCCGACGCGAGTACCAACACCCCTGCCCTGCGCCAGACATCCAGCCGATCAAGCGCCACCCTCAAAGGCACACCCGGCGTTCGAATGTTGGCAGCGGCCGTGCAGATATCGGCGATTTTCGCCACTTCGACAGCCCCCAAAAACTTCAACGTCAGGTGAAAGTTTTCCACCGGCACCGGGCGTCCGTTCCTGAGCTCAAGCGCGCTGCGCCATTGGGCGATGGCCCGACGTTGCTGGGGTGTGCAGTTCAGGGCAAAAAACAGTCGTTTTAACGGCTCATGGGATTCGTCGCTCATCTCTGGCACCTCCTGACATCCAAGTTATAGTTCATGCAAACGATTCAACTGGAGGGGGCCATGCGCGAGATCATCAGCAAGGAACCGTGGTGGGCCGTGCCACCGAAACCCGGTCAGGATGAGTCCGAGCTGGAATGGGGCTGGCTGGTTCATTACAACGAAGGTGAGCCGCGCTTCGAGTTCATTAAAGAGCGGCCGACGGACAGCGAGATTCGTAATCGCAAGAGTTGCAGGACCACTCCGACGCCGGAGTGATCCTGTCGTTGGTTTCAGGCTTTGACGATCATTTCGAACCCGCCAAAGATCAACCGCTGACCATCGAATGGCATCGGGTTGACGTCCGGTTGCATGCGCGGATCGTTCATGAGTTTTGCCATGCCTGCATCGCGGGTGGTCTTGTCCGGCCAGATGATCCAGGAAAACACCACGGTTTCGTCTTCCTTGAGTTTTACTGCCATCGGAAACGAGGTCACTTTGCCGTCAGGGACGTCGTCGCCCCAGCATTCGGCGACGCTGAGGGCGCCGCTTTCCTTGAAAATGACCGCGGCGGTTTCGGCGTGCTTCTTGAATTTTTCGCGGTTGGCGGTGGGTACGGCTGCGATGAAGCCATCAACGTAGGACATGGTCGTTCTCCTTGGGTTATGGGGCGATCTGCTGGTTAGTCGATTCCGTCGGTGCCCAATCGACAGATCCACCGCCCGAACTGACCGACGGTACTTCGGCGCTCCCCGCCAGATTGCCCTCGATCTGCGCCGCCATGTAAAACGTGCCGGCCATCACGCCGGTGGTCGGGTTTTGCACCAGCTTCAGCCAGGCTCTGTCGAACGTGTTACCCAGACTGCTGCGAATCAGAGCTTCGCTGTCAGGTCGGTCACTGGCCTGGATCAAGGCGCGAATTCCCGCTACCCCCACGGTAATCAGTCCTCCAGCCAGTTTCCCTGCCGCCGCGGCCACTGCACTGGCCGCCCCTCGCGGGGCCATTTCGGCTTCCATCCGCTTGCTGGCGCGCTTGGCCACCGGGGCCATGGCGGTGTCTGTCGAAGCCACCCCCTTGTCACCGCCGGCCTTGTGGATTTTCTCGATCAGCGCCGCATAGGCCGGCAGCGTATTCAGTGGTTGGGTGTGCACCACTTGATACAGCGAAGCGTCCCGGGCAGGCGGTGGCCCGAGGGCGATGGCGGGGATTTTCTGGATTCGGCCATTGAGCTGAGCCATCGGCACGCCGTGGCGCTGGGAGATTTTCTGCAGTTCTTCCTGAAGGATGTCGACGTAGAACGCCGTTGCCTGGCCGAGAATCGCATCGGGATCGATTTCCACCGAGACCGGCGCCAGCACGCGCTGTTGGTATTGCTCCAGCAGATAGGCTGCCAGGCGCTTGGCCGAGGCATCCTGCTCGCCCTTGGCGCTGATGGTGTACCAGCTGACCTTCATCGACAGCCATTCCTGGGTCCAGTAACTGCTGAACCAGGGAATGAAGTTCTCTTCGGTCAGTTGATAGACCCGCGTTCGCCAGTAATCCATGGCACCGCGCGCGTAGATTTTGGTCTGCTCGGTGGCCGATTGCGACGCCGCGACAATCTCTTGGTCGACCATCTGCCAGGTGCTTTGGGGAACAACCACCGGCACCACTTCCACCGGGGCACGCGCAGTCGTGACGCATCCCGCCAACACCACCAACACGGCGACGATCAGCGAACGCACGTTCAAGATCGCGGTTCCTACAGACTTGCCCGAACGGGATGTCCGGTGGTTCAAAGGTCTATTAATTTGAGTATAGGTGGCGGTGTTTGTTCGCTTGGGGTTGAGGTGTTCTTAAGGGCCTCTTCGCGAGCAAGCCCGCTCCCACATTCGACCGCATTCATCCGGGAGAACTCGGTTAAATGTGGGAGCGGGCTTGCTCGCGAAGAGGCCGGATCAGACGGCGAAGATCCCACCATCACTTATGTCGATATTCACCATCGCCGCGAATGCCTTTCGCGTAAAAACCGTCAGCGTAGGATCAGCCCTAACCCAACGCAAAACCCCGCATCGGAGGGGCGAATCATGATTATCCATCTCCTGACCTGCCTGGCCCTGACGGCCATGACACTGAGCATTTTTTCCTGGTACGTCCTGTCCGAGGAGCGCACGTCATGATTCACTCCGTGACCCTGGCCGTAAGCTTTGCGGTGTTTGGCAACAACTACTATTCCCAGTCATTCGTTTCGCGCAAAACGTTCGAACTGGTGTTCGACAAAAACTTCGAGACGCTGCTGATGCCGTCCGCCGCCAATCACTTCAACAATGAAGTGATCGGGCTCAATGATCAGTTCCGGTTCCTGAGCGATGTGCTGGAAGAGCACCTGCTGGCGACTGAGCTCGCCACTACCGCCCCCCGGAATCGATACTTCTGAGCAACTGCCCCAGGCCCTCGGTAAAACAGGTCGGTGAGTTCAAGGAAAAACGCTCAAGCAGGCGACTGTTGTCGGCTCGCGAATGTTTGATATCACCGGAACGCGGCGCGTCGTAATTCAATGTCAGCGGCCGCCCCAAAAGCTCGCTTAACGTCGCCGCCAGTTCGTTAACGCTGGTGGATCGGTTAAACCCGACATTGACCGGCTCGTTAATCGGCTCTGGCTCACCGACTGCCTGTACCAGGATCTTTACGAGGTCATTGACGTATACAAAATCCCTTGTTTGCTCCCCATCACCGTAAACCGTGATGGGGAGTTTTTTTTGCGCCCTCTCGCTGAAAATGCTGATGACACCGGAGTAAGGCGATGAAGGGTCCTGACGGGGTCCGTAAATATTGAAAAACCGCAGAATGACCGGTTCAAGACCATGCTGACGGCGATAGAAATCGAGGAAATGTTCACTGGCCAGCTTGTCGGCGGCATACGGCGTCAGTGGATTCTTGGGCGTGTCCTCGGTAATCGCCATGCCCTCGCCATTGTTGCCATAGATCGCCGCACTGGACGCGTAAACCACTCGTCTTATGCCTGCCTCGCGCATGGCTTCGCAGATATTCAGCGTGCCGACGAAATTGCTTTGGTGAGTGGCGACTGGGTCATCGACCGACGCCTGCACCGAGGCCACCGCCGCCAGATGCACCACCGCGCTACAGTCTTTCATCGCCCGCTCCACCGTCGGCGCGTCGGCGACATCCCCCACCACCAGGGTCAAATGGCAGCGATCAATCGGTAAGTTCGACAATTTTCCACTGGAAAGGTCGTCCAGAACCCGAACGCTATAACCGCTTTCCAGCAGTGCTTCGACCAAGTGCGAACCGATGAAACCGGCACCGCCCGTCACAAGAATTCGTTCAGCAGTCATGATTTATTTACTCCCCGGTGCAGTGGTGGTTGTTTTATCCATTGCAATGAAGTCGCCTATTTGCGAAATCAGTTCACGGCTGTCACTGAGCATTCGTTGCCAGTCGGTGGGAAAGCGAACATTCAACGGCAGTTGATCGATTCTCCAGCGCGGCGACAGGGGGCGATCAAACCGGGCGGCGACCTGCAAGCCCATCTCGCTGGCAGCGAACGGCCCACGCAACACCGTCGGCGTACGACCGGCGCTGTCGACGGCCTGGACAACATGGGCCGGCAACCACTCGCCATCGGGCATGCGAACGCGCAGCGGCTGGCCAATCGCGGCGTAGCTGATATTCAGCGGTTCCAGATAAATCCACAGCAGAGGCTCTTCCAGCCGCTCAAGGCGCATCAACAACGTACCCGCACCGACGTTCTCGCCGGGCGTGACCAACACCTCCGCAATGCGACCGCTCTGCGCAGCCTTGACCGACAACGCGGCGAGGCGCGTTTTCAACCACTGTTGCTCGGCGGTCTGTTGAATGATTTCGCGCTCCACGCTCAATGGCGACTGATGAGCCAGTTGATCGCGGCGCTCGAACGCCAACAGGTCCGCTTTAAATGCGTCAAGTTCGGACTGGGCGGCCAGCACTTCTCCACGAGACACGGCGCCTGATTCAACGAGGCCTTCAAGCACCTGCACGCGCTCCTCCGTCCTGCTCACTCGGGTCCTGAGCAACTGACGCTCCCTCGTGTCCAGTTTGGCGTTGGTGACGGGCACTGATTTCTTCGGCATTGCGGCAAGCTGCGAGAGCCGCGCACGCCATTCGGGATTGTCGAGACTGACCAACGGCTGATCGATCTGGACCTGCTCCCCGGCCATGACGAACAGCTGATCGACCCGACCGGCATCCCGTGCGCGGACCTCAAGAATCGGCAGGCGCAATTGCGCCGGCGCGTCGATCATCACCAGGCCATACGTCAGCTTCGCTCCCAGCCAGATCAAGGGGCTCGCGACCAGGAACAGGATCAGATACCAACGCGCGCGAAACGCCATGCGTTTGCCCGGCGCGTAGAGCACAGTCAACCCCTGTTCCTGGGTGGGGTTCAGTTCTTTGCGACTATCGAATCGAATCTTCATGACGGCTCACCGTTTTGGAAAGTCTCGCCAGGCTTGCCAGTCAATACCGGCAATCCCCCGTGGTTGCAGCTGTTCGCGCCAGACACGGGTCTGGTGCTGCAACTGCTCAGTCGACGCGCCGGCCCAGGATTCAGTGGCATCCAGTTGCGGCTCTGTGCTTTGCGCCAGGCGAAATTGCAGATCAGGCCAACGTTGGGCGATCTGCTCTGCCATGCGTGCGCTGTTTTTCGGATTACGGGTGTAGATCATGAGGCTGACCTGACGCACGCCCGCCTCGGGAAGCGCGCAGGGCAGACAGGTTTTGCCGGGTTTTGCCTCAGCGAACCAGCGATGGTGGCTGGAGATTTCTACCGGCCAAGGGCTGGCGGCGGAGGCTGCGCGCAAGGTATCGAGCAAGTCCTTCAAGCGCTGATCCGGGACTGGCACGCCCAGTTGTTCGAGTTCCAGGTCCAGGTGCAGGCTGGTGAATGAAAGCCCCTTCAGCTTCGCCAGTAAGTCAGTGAGCTGATGACGGTCCTGCGGCTCCATCCAGGCCGGATCACCGAGCAACAGGCTGACTTGCACCCCCTTGCCGGCCGCGTCCTGCAGCAATTGCGCCAGCCGTTGGCGCGTGGTGGCAAGGTCTTTCAACTGGGCGGACTTGAGGCCAAGGTAGATCTTGTCCATCCCGGCCTTACGCAATTGCTCGAGTTCCGCCTTGCGTTGATCGGGATCGAGCAACGCTTCGCTGTCCCAGACATAACTGGCCTGGGACCAATGGCTCGACGGCGCCACCGCTGCCTGAGCCGGCAAGGGTTGTGCGGCCAGTATCATCGGGGGCAACGACAGCGTCAGCAGCAGAAGTATCGATCGCATCATCAAAACCTCGTGGCTCGTTTAAGCACCCACCACGGCGCCATAGAGCTTTCTTCGTGGCCCCGGCGAAAGATCTCGTTGAGCATGGCCACTGCGCTCCAGCACCGCAGGAGTAGCATGAACAGCGGGAAGAAAGGCACCAACAATCCCAGGACACTGTCCTTTGCAGGTCGGTCGGACACCATCAACAACATGGCGGCAAATAACATCGCGGTGATCATCAGGTACAACGAATAAATCAGTACGAACAGAAACAACAGCGTCTTGCCCGGCAAAACAAATAGCGCCAGCAAGGTGTAGCTGAAGATGAGAAACGGCAGCACCAGCTGAAAAAAGAAGCCGCTGAGCAGGATCATCAGAAAGCTCGGCCAGCCCAACAACCTGGGGTTGATGTTGTGGTGGTGCTTGCGGATGTACAGAAAAAACAGGTCGCCATCCCAGCGCAAGCGCTGCATCAGAAACTGACTGAGCGTCGACGGTGCATCAGTGTGTCCAATCGCTTCCGGCTCGAAGGGAATCCTCAAGTCGTGTCGCTTGAAGTAACTCTTGATGCGCAACGTCAGGTCCAGATCCTCCGCGGTATGCGTGTTCCAGCCACCGATTTTCACCAGGAAGCTGCGGCGGAATGCCCCGAAAGCCCCCGAGACGTTATTGACCAGGTTCCATTCGGCCAGACCGATTTTCGACATGTGGATGGACAACAGGTATTCCAGCGCCTGCATCGCGGTCACCCACGAAGCCCAGACATTGCGCACTCGCAGGCTACCGGCGACCGCAGGCACCGTCGGGTCCTCGAAATGGCGCACGATGGAGCTGACCATGTTGTTGTCGAAGGACGTATCTCCATCGAGTGCCATCACGATTTCACCGCTGGCAAGCGACAGGCCGGCGTTCAATGACGACACCCGCCCGCCCCTCTGCCATTTCGCAATCGGGCGCAAATGGCGTCTGGGGTACAACTTCGGGTCCACGTTGAACTTGCGAACGGCGCTGAGCGTCGGCTGGTTCACCGTGGCCCCGTCCACCACCGGAATCATCTCGATGTGGCCGGGGTACGTCTGCTCGCACAGGCTTAACAGCGTGGTCTGAACGTCCATTCCTTCGCTGTAGCAGGTAATGATGCAAGAGACCTTGGGCCGATAGACACTGATCTTCGGGACACGGGAACGCCGACGTGCGAACCAGCGCAATACCCCCAGCATCACCATGATCATCAGGGGCAATTCAAAGATCAGAAACAAAGGAAAAAGCATGAAAAACACCCGGCTCAAACCATCCGGCCCCATGAGCGAGCTGAGTGCGCTGAGGAGTTGCTCCAGAAAAGGGCTCATGGCGGTCACGCCAACTCACTGGCCAGACGGGCCAGTAGTAGTTCGCCATCTTCCTGCTCGAGCAGATCCTGGGGCGCCGTGATGCTGACGACACGCAAGGAAATGTCGCTGACCTCCGGCGCTGAAAACAATTCGGCGACTCGGCTCAAGCGTTGTTTGACGGTTTCCAGGCCCTTGTCATCGGTATGCGGAAGCATGATCCAGAAGTACTCTTCGGTACTTCGAGAGCAGCGGTCCGTGTCCCTGACGGTTTCTTTCAAACGCTCGGCCACGCTATCGATGAAGGCATGACCGTGATGTTCACCCAGGCGAGTCAACGTATCGGCCAGGTTGACGAAGCGCAGGCCGAGCAGTGAGAAGGCAGGCGTCTGGTATCGGCGTACGACTTGCATCTGCCAGGTCAGCAGATCATAGAAATCCTTGCCGCCTAACAGATTGAGTCGACCGAAGTGATGGACCGTCTGATCGCTGAACTCCTGGCGGCAGCGGAAACGGCCGGCCTCGGCCAGGCGGAAATCTCTGACCTCGCGTACTCGCAACTTGTCAGGCGTGTGTGACAGGCCGCAATCCAGGCAGCGCGCCTGCACGTCGGCATCGACAAAAAACGCCTGGCATGACCGACAGCGATAGTTCTCCATAGGTCGGTCGTAATCACTGCCGATATGGCGCAACCGGTTCAAGCAGTTGGGGCACAACAACACCCCGTCTTTGAGAAAGTTTTCCTGTGGCCCCACATGCCCACAGGTAAAGCAGTGCAATGAAGGCTGACGTGAAATGTCCAGGGCCTGGCATTCGGCACACACATCAATGTAATTGAGCCGGCCCGAGCCACACTCCGAACACAGGCGAACGCGATCGACCAGAACCCCCTCTTGCAGCCAGTCCTGCTGCACCATCAAGCTGAGCCAGACAAACGAGTTGACCTGCTCGTTATCCGCCAGGGCGTCCAGCAACGGATAGCGATAATGCTGAGGCACCTCCGGGTCTCGAAGGGCATAGATGTGCGCGTTGTCGCGCAACCACAACCACGAAAGCACCCGACTTTCAAAACGCTCGGGGGCAGAACCCTGTTTGAACAACCTGTAGCGTTCTTGCCACACGCTCCAGAGGGTTCTGATTTCGTTGGAATCGACAGGGCACCCACCATCACCCAAGGCTTCACACCAGCCGTTCTGATCACGGCAACAGTAAATGAGGCTGTAGCGATAAGGGGGAATGACGCGCAACTTTCGAAGCACCCGCCCTGCGTAAGCGGCCGGCAGGTCCAGCAGCACGACATCGAAGGTGGGGGCAGCCAACAGGCTGGCTATATCGGCAAAGTGTTCAATCTCTGGACTGTTCAAGCTGGGAGCTCTAATGCCCAGTATTGCAATCCGTGGAGTTTGAGTCGGCATGACGCATGGCCTCTGCAGACAGACAAGTACGTTTAATAGGAGTTAGAAACACTAGCACCGCATCGGAAAAACGTCAGTATTATTATGAAGTTATTTTTTGATATATAGACCGCCAATATTTCGCCATCAACGTTAATTGGATCCCGCCTTTTCCACCGAGTTTCAGCGCGATAAATCGCCCAATCACGAGAAATAATAATTGCTTATATTTCATAGTGTTATACACACTAAGTAACTTAATATTTACAGCCACACTCACTGCTAGTTAATGGCCATCATTGATAGAGCTACGCCATTTAACGGCATCAGCAGTTAATTCCCATTTGCGACAAAATCTTTACGTACCACCTGCATATTAATAAGTTCAAAGTGTTTTTATACCAAAATGACTCACTTATAGAACCAGAATAGGCATGAAATAGTTACATGAGTGAAACACCCCTGTTTCAACAATGAACATTAGATCAAATCTGACAACTTTCTTACTCGGCACAAACATCCCGAAGGCAACCCCGCAACCAGCGATGCACAGGATCGGCCTCCAGCCGCGGATGCCAGAGCATGGCGACGGTGAACGCCGGCAGAGACAACGGCAGTGCAAAGCTGTGCAGGCCGGTGCGCAGACTGGCGGTGTGGCGTTCGGGAACGCTGGCGATCAGGTCAGTGGCCCGGGCGAGCGCCAGCGCAGTGGAGAAGCCTGCAACGGTCGTTGCTATGTGCCGCTCCAGTTCCTGGAACTCAAGGGCTTCATCAATGGGTCCCTTGTCGAGCCCCCGCCGAGAGACGCTGATGTGGTTGCCTGCCGCATAACGCGCGGGAGTTATCTCACCTTCGCTCAGCGGATGCCCCCTTCGCACGACGCCAATAAAACGATCCCGAAACAATCCCTGGGTACGCAACTCCGGCCCGGTGGCCTTCCCCACCACACCCGTTTCCAGATCGACCGTCCCGTCGCGCAGTGACGCGCTGTCTTTGTCGGGTTTGTGCATGAAGCGCAGCCGCACGCCAGGGGCTTGCTCGGCGACGCGGGCAATCAGGTCCGCGCCAAAATTCTCGACAAAGCCTTCACTGGTGCGCAGCGTGAACGTGCGGCTGAGCTGTTTGAGGTCGGGTTGCTCGGCAGGTCGAAGGACTGCTTCTGCGTCCTGCACCAGCTGACTGACCCGCTCGCGCAGTTCGAGCGCGCGCGGGGTGGCAACCAGACCCCGTCCGGCCCTGACCAACAGCGGATCGCCGGTGGTTTCACGCAATCGCGCCAGCGCCCGGCTCATGGCCGACGGGCTCAGACGCAAGCGTTTGGCGGCGCGCGCCACGCTGCCTTCAGCGAGCAGCACATCAAGGGTGATCAGCAAGTTTAAATCGGGAGTGGACATGGGGCGCCCCGTGGCAGAGTGATATGGCGTTGAACGCACGTATCAAGTGCAAACGGTGCGCCTTCCGCCATGTTAGGCCGGGGCGTAGCTTTCTGATAGCTCCGCTTCGGGAGTGGCCAGAAAAGAGGAACAGCATGAAATCAATCAGCGCAGTCGCAGAGCGTGCACAACAAACACCGTCGGTTCGGTGGGCGCTGGCCAGCCTTTCACTGTCGATACTGCTGTCCTCGCTCGGCACCAGCATCGCCAATGTGGGTTTGCCGACCTTGGCCCAAGTGTTCAACGCCTCCTTCCAGCACGTGCAGTGGATCGTTCTCGCCTACCTTCTGGCGATTACCACCCTGATTGTCAGTGTCGGGCGGCTCGGTGACCTCACTGGCCGTCGGCGGCTGCTCTTGGCCGGCATCGGCGTGTTCACCCTGGCGTCGGCCCTGTGCGGGTTGGCGCCCTCGCTCTGGATGCTGATTGGCGCCCGGGCGCTGCAGGGAATCGGTGCGGCAATCATGATGGCGCTGACCATGGCCTTTGTCGGCGAGACGGTGCCGAAGGCAAAAACCGGCAGCGCCATGGGCTTGCTCGGAACGATGTCGGCGATTGGCACCGCTTTGGGACCGTCGCTCGGTGGCCTGCTGATTGAAGGGTTGGGCTGGCAGGCGATCTTCCTCGTCACCGTACCGCTGGGCTTGCTGACGCTGGTGCTCGCGCATCGTTATTTGCCCGCCGATCGCCAGAAGCCCAAAACCGATCGCGCCGGCTTCGACCCGCTGGGCACTTTGCTGCTGGCATTGACGCTCGCCGCTTATGCGCTGGCGATGACCCTTGGGCGAGGCAATTTCGGTCCGTTCAACATCGCCTTGCTGTTGGCGGCGGGCGGCGGCGCCTGCCTCTTTGTGTTTACCGAGGCTCGAGTCGCCTCACCGTTGATTCGATTGGCGATGTTCCGCGATCCCGTGCTCAGTGGCAGCCTTGCCATGAGCCTGCTCGTCGCGACCGTGATGATGGCGACGCTCGTGGTCGGCCCCTTCTATCTCGCGCATGGGCTGGGGCTCGATGCTGTTCTGGTTGGACTGGTCTTGTCGGTCGGGCCGTTTGTCGCGGCACTGACGGGTGTGCCCGCCGGCCGTATTGCCGACCGCGTTGGCGCCCAACGCATGACCCTCGCCGGGCTCATCGCCATGGCGACCGGGTGCCTCACGCTGTCGGTATTGCCGGAGACGTCCGGCATCGGCGGCTACCTCTTGCCCATGGTCGTGATAACCCTCGGCTATGCCCTGTTCCAGACCGCCAACAACACGGCGGTCATGGCGGATGTTGAGCCGGACCAGCGCGGCGTCATCTCCGGCATGCTCAACCTGTCGCGCAATCTGGGGCTCATCACGGGGGCCTCCGTCCTGGGCGCGGTGTTCGCGCTCGCATCGGCCTCGGTCGACATGGCAACGGCGCGCCCCGAAGCGGTTGCCAGCGGTCTGCGGGTCACCTTTGCCGTGGCGCTGGTGCTGATCGCTGTCGCACTGGCCATCGCGCTGGGAAGCCGCGCGCTGGCAGTGCGTCGTGACCGCCGGTAAGCCGGTCGTTTACTTCTCCAGCACGACCAGTGGCGTGTCTTTCTTCACAATGTACGTCGCCAGCTCAGACGCTTTGCCTGCGCCGACATTCTTCGCCACGTGCGCGGTGCCTGCGGGGATGTACAAGGAATCGCCAGCCTTGAGCGTTACAGGAGGCTGACCTTCGAGTTGATATTCAAACGTGCCTTCAATGACGTGAGCCACTTCCACCCCGGGATGAGAATGCTTGGGGGACACCACACCCGGATCGAAATCAACGAGGACCTGGATCACTTCACGCCCGGCGACGTCGAGGTCCTGGCGCAGCAGATCGGTGCGGTGAAGACCCGCCTGCCAGCTTTTTACAGCAGGCGCCTCTTGTGCTTGAGAGAGGCCCGCGAAAGCGGTGAGTGCCGCGGCAACGGCGACGCCGAGCATGCCAGCGCAGATACGGTGGTTGAAACGGGACATGGCATTTCTCCAATCAATCAATGCGCGGGAATGCGCGCGGAGCTTGCCGCGGATGCGGTGGCTCTATTGGGAGGCCGCCGTGTATCGCGCAAGTGTCGCCAATGCCTTGGTTTTGTATGCGAAGGTAGCTGCAGGTACGCGGGATACGTTGCGATACAAACGAATCTCGCGGAATCGAAAAAGCCCGCACAAGGCGGGCTTTGTAAATCGAGTAGGTGGCCGGCGCTGGTCTCCGGCTTACAAGGTTTATCAGGCCTCCCACAGAACAGTTTTGTGCTGTCCTGCTTCACACGGCATAAGGGCTGGATCTCAGCGCGGAGATCTTTCTAACCGTGTACCCTTCGGAACGCGCCCCACGTTTCCTCGCCATCCGCTTGCGCATCAGTCTGCGTCTTCACCTACAACTTCAAGACTAGTACAAACTCCAAAGCGCAAGGCGGGCTTTTTAGACCGATTTTGCACAGCGGCAAGCGCAGCAGGATGAAAAAACACTAATACTCGTCCCCCTTACGGGTTCGGACCGGGCGAATGACCTGCCGACGGAAAGTCAGCAGGTCAATCGTCGTTTACAGGTCAGTGATTTCCTTATGGCGCGGCACCAGCGCCTTCATCACACTCCACGCCACCAGATAGGCCAGCGCACAGATGGCGAACATGATCATGTAGCCGGTATGGATATCGCCGATCAGTTTGTAATGGTCGATCACCCAACCGCCGGTCTTGGTCATCACGACCCCGCCCAGGCCGCCGGCCAAACCACCAATGCCAACCACCGACGCGATGGATTTTTGCGGGAACATGTCAGACACGGTGGTGAAGATGTTGCACGACCACGCCTGATGCGCCGATGCGCCCACGCCGATCAGCAGCACCGGCACCCAGAAACTGATGTAACCGAATGGCTGCGCCAGCAGTACCAGCAACGGGAAGAAAGCGATCACCAGCATGGCTTTCATACGACCGTCATACGGCGCATCACCGCGTGACATGAAATAGCTCGGGAACCAGCCGCCGCCGATACTGCCCACCATGGTCATGCTGTACAGCACGGCCAGCGGCAACACGATGGCCTGGCCCTTCATGCCGTATTGCGCAGACAAATAGGTCGGAAGCCAGAACAGGAAGAACCACCACACGCCGTCGGTCATGAATTTGCCGAAGGCAAAGGCCCAGGTCTGGCGGTAGGTCAGCAACTTGAACCACGATACTTTTTTGGCAGCGGCACCCGAGTCTGTGCCGGTGAGTGCTTGCGCGCCCTGATCGCTGCGGATGTAGGCCAGCTCTTGCACCGACAGGCGTTTTTGCTGCTCCGGTTTTTCGTACAGCGCAATCCACACCGCCACCCAAACGAAGCCCAACGCACCGATCACGATGAACGCCGCTTCCCAGCCCCATAGACCGGCGATCAGCGGCACGCTGATCGGCGCCAGGACTGCGCCCACGTTGGCGCCGGAGTTGAAGATACCGGTGGCGAAGGAACGCTCCTTCTTCGGGAAATATTCGGCAGTGGCCTTGATCGCAATCGGGAAGTTACCCGCTTCGCCGATCGCCAGCACGGCGCGCGCCAGCATGAAACCTGCAATCGAAACCGGGATGACGGCAATGCCCAAGGCGCTGCTGATGCCGGCAATACCCTCGCCCATCGGCTCTGCAAAGGCGTGCATGATCGCGCCGGTCGACCAGATGCCGATCGCTATCACATAGGCCTTCTTGGTGCCGATCTTGTCAACGAAGCGGCCGGCGAACAGCATGGAAATCGCGTACACAAACTGAAAGACAGAGGCGATGTTCGCGTAATCGGTGTTACTCCAGCCAAATTGCGTCGACAGATCCGGCGCCAACAGACTCAGTACCTGGCGGTCCAGGTAATTGACGGTGGTGGCAAAAAACAACAGCGCGCAAATCGTCCAGCGGTACTTGCCGACGGCCTGGCCGACTCGTTGCGCATTGATGGGCTCGTTCAGATTCATGGCATCACTTTATTGTTGGTTTATGGTGATGATCTCTCGGTTTCAAGCGAGATCAATGGTGTCGTGATGGTCCACGCCACGGTATTGCGGGCTCGAAAATGGGTACTTCATGCACAGCGGCAGAAGTCGGACATTTGGCAAGAGCTATCGGGCGTTGGGTGGGACAGTTGTATGTGACTGGCCTGACCGTGGGGATGGGCAAGCAGTCGAGGTCGAACCGTAAGAAGCGGCATTCAGCAGGATGCGCAGGCGGGTGGAATTCATGATGGGGCCGACACTCGTTTTTATTTTTAGTGTTTAACAGCCGATAATCGTCTGTCGTCGTACAACCGTGTCTTTTATATCGAGTTCACTACCGGGCTGTCAATCTGAAAAAACAGCCGCTCGTCTCGACAAAGGCTGCCCATTAAAAGTGCAGCTTTGTACAGGTACCGCCGGTTGTAGGCCCGTCAGGCTTTCATTTTTCGTGTGTTGATCGCCAGGTCTGAGTGTCTTGATATCAAGAAAAGTCGTACGACAACACCATCCAGCACGATGACAGGCCAAAACCAGACCGTAACCACTCGACGCCAATTGCTGCATCTACTGCAACAATGAACTGCAATTGCCCTTACTAGTGCTTCACTGGCAACTCAATAGACTCTCAGCACGACCAACGCATCGGGAGTTCCAAATGGTAAGCACCGTAATAATTCAGGAAACTGGCGGGCCTCAGGTTTTGCGGTTCGAAAAAACCACTGAGCAAACACCGGGTGCAGGAGAAGTCTGGCTGGAGCAAGCAGCCATCGGGCTCAACCCTTTGGACGTGAGCCAACGCTGCGGCGCTGCCCGTGTTCCCCTGCCCTCAGGATTAGGCCTTGAAGGCGCCGGACAGGTGACAGCAATTGGGGCAGGCGTCACCGAAGTCGCCGTGGGGGACAGGGTCGCGTACGCCACTGGCCCCATGGGTGCCTATGCAAGCGGTCGCCTCTATCCGGCCAATCGACTCGTGAAGATTCCCGATGACCTCGGCTTCGACGAAGCGGCGGCCCTGCTCTTCAAGGGCATCACCGCCCACTACCTGCTCAAGACGACCTTCCCTGTTGGCCCAGGTTCCACAGTGCTTTTATATGGCGCGGCGGGTGCGTTGGGGCAAATCATGGTGCCTTGGGCCAAACACCTGGGTGCCTTCGTGATAGGCGTGGTCTCGAAGCAGGACAGTATCGAGCGGGCCAAGGCCACCGGTTGTGATGAAGTGCTGGTGTTTGACCCGGCGACACTGGCCGCCCAGGTTGCGGAAGTCACCCACGGGCAAAAGGTTGACGTCGTGTATGACCCCATCGGGCGGGTGTCTTTCGAAGCCTCCCTCGACAGCCTTCGCCCACGTGGCTTGATGGTGTCTTTCGGCATGGCCTCGGGCATTCCGGCCGCTATCGAGGTCAGCACCCTCAACGCCAAAGGCTCTCTGTTCCTGACCCGACCGTCTCTCGCCGCGCATACGGCCACCGCGCACGAGTATCAGCAGCGCGCACAGGAGGTGTTGCAAGCGGTCGCCGCCGGTATCATTCAACCTCGAATCTGGCGTCGCTACCCATTGGCTGACGTAGCACAGGCACACGCCGATCTGGAAAGTGGACGGTCGCAAGGTGCAATCGTCCTTACGCCCTGAGTAGAACCCGGGACGAAGCCTGCGGCCCGAGTCCTTGTTTCCTTGAATTTGCGAGGTTTGCCGTTGCATGGATCTGTTCGATAGCCGACAGGCAGATGAACTCGCCACCCTCTTGGCGCTGTCCGAACACGGCTCTTTTGCCGCCGCCGGAAGGATGCTGCAACGGCATCCATCGGTGCTGTCCAAACGCCTCGGCGCGTTGGAACTTCGTCTCGGAATACGTCTGGTGGAACGAACCACAAGGCAACTGCGCTTTACCGACGAGGGACAGCGTCTGGTCTCGCAGCTTCGTCATGCCGTCAGTTTAATTTCCCAAGCGGAGCAAGAGGCAGCCCAAGGCGCGGCACAGGTCAGGGGACGATTGCGACTCGCCCTGCCCGCCGCAATGGGGCGATTATGGCTCAGCACGATGGTGTCCGAGTTCGCCCTGGCTTACCCCGAGGTGTCGCTGGAGGTCGAATACTCGGAGCGATTCGTCGACATCGTCGCGGAGGGTTTCGATGCCGCGATCCGAATTGGTGAGCTGTCAGACAATCGACTGGTGGCCAGGAAGTTGTGCGATCACCGCCGAATCCTCTGTGCTGCACCCGCCTACCTGCAACGCCAGGGCGAACCGAAGACACCGGCAGACCTCGCTGGACACAATTGCCTGGGCTTCACCGGACTGCATTCCTACCCGGAATGGAAGCTGACCCGCGATGGCGATCAGCAGAGCATCAGGGTGCGCAGCGCCATGGTCAGTAACGACAATGAGGCGCTGCTGTCCGCCGCCCGCATGGGGCTGGGCATTCTTGCCGGCGGTGAGTGGCTCATGACGAGGGACATCGATAGCGGTCAGCTCGTCAGGGTGCTTCCCGACTGGCAGCTGGATGCAGACGCCGGTGTCTATCTGGTGCGCCCGTCAGCCAAGTACAACACGGCAACGACGACGGCGTTCAAGCACTGGATCGAGGCAGCGTTTGCGCGAGGTGCGCCATGGCAGCTGCCCCAACCGTAGCGCTTGAAACCGGAACCTGTCAGCAAGACCTCGTCAGGATTTCGCACGCCTGTTCGTGTTGAGCGCCACGGCGGCGAGAATCAGCGCCTTCAACGCGCGCTCATCAAGCGTGTCGCCCTCATGCAAATCAATGGCACGTCGGGTGTTGCCTTCGAGGCTGGCGTTGAAGAGGCCGGAAGGGTCTTCCAGCGAGGCGCCCTTGGCAAACGTCAGCTTCACCACCTGCTTGTATGTCTCGCCAGTGCAGATGATGCCGGCGTGCGACCACACTGGAACGCCCCGCCACTTCCATTCCTCGACCACGTCGGGGTCGGCCTGACGGATAAGCGTTCGGACCTGAGCGAGCGTCTCGCCCCGCCAATCGCCCAGCTCCTTGATTCTCGCATCGATCAGCTGAGAGGCCGAAACTGCCCCCTCTTCTTCCTTTGCACCGACCTGCTCTTTGTTCATGGTGGTTGTCGCCTTCTTCATGAGGGTGTCCAAAACCGGGCTTTACAGCGTTTTTTGACTGTTGCCGAGGGTCTTGGCCTTTTCGATCCCCCAGTCAAAGGCAGCCTCCATGTCCAGCAGGTGCGGTTTTGGATCGTGGTCCTCAAAAATGGCCGTGCCGTCCGGCCGGTAAACACCGATGAACATCCCCAGTGAGCCGTCCTTCAATATTTCGGCTTTGACCTCGATCTTGCATCCGTTCGACAGCGTTTCCTTGTGGTGCATATGGCGTTCAGTCATGGCTGCATTTCTCCCGTCGTTGAAGTCCGAGTAGCGCATTTACCCATTGGCCATGTTAGCTCAGTGCGGCGCACTAAAAGGCCTGCCAGGACAGCGGCGTAATGCCACCTATACTAGAAGCCACCGCCCCCTCGGGGTCTGCACTCCCAACAATAAAAAGCAGAGGTGGAACATGGTCTGGCAGCAAATCTACGATCCGTTCGGTAACCCGATACTTTCAACCATCATGGCAGCGGTGCCGGTCGTGGTGATGCTGGCAGCCCTGGCGTTTTTCCATGTCAAAGCGCACCTGGCCGCCTTGATGGCCCTGGCGTCTGCGCTGGTGATCGCGATCTTCGCCTTCGGCATGCCGGCGAACATGGCCGGTTCGGCCGCCCTGTACGGCGCCGCCAACGGCTTGCTGCCCATTGGCTGGATTGTGCTCAACATCATCTTCCTGCATCGACTGACCACCGAGAACGGCTCGTTCAAAGTGCTGCAGGATTCCCTGGCGCGCATCACCGACGATCGACGCCTGCAATTGCTGCTGATTGCTTTCTGCTTCGGTGCGTTCTTCGAAGGGGCAGCCGGATTCGGCACACCGGTGGCGGTGACCGGGGCGATTCTGATCGGGTTGGGCTTCTCGCCTCTGGCCGCGTCTGGCCTGGCGTTGATCGCTAACACCGCGCCTGTGGCGTTCGGTGCGCTGGGCACGCCGATCATCACCCTGGCCAAGGTGACCGGGCTGGATGAAATGGAGCTGTCGATGATGGTCGGCCGGCAATTGCCGTTCTTCTCGGTGATTGTGCCGTTCTGGTTGATCTGGGCCTTCGCCGGCTGGCGCAAGATGCTGGAAATCTGGCCGGCGATTCTGGTGGCCGGGGTCAGTTTCGCCGTGCCGCAGTTCCTGGTGTCCAACTACCACGGACCGATGTTGGTGGACGTGATCGCCGCGCTGATTTCCATGGCCTGCCTGACCGGTTTCCTCAGGGTCTGGAAACCCGCCACCGTGCATACCTCCGCCGCGCTGTCCGGACGCGTCGACAACTCCAAAATTGCCGAAGAGCATGACGAAAAACCCGTCGCCAGCGCGACCTTTGCCAGCGATGCCAAACCTGCGGTGATGCGCGCGTGGATGCCGTGGATCATCCTCACCGTGTTCGTGTTCGCCTGGGGCACCCAGGGTTTCAAAAACATGTTCGATACCCGTCCGGCGATTGATCCGGCCACCCATTCGGCCAAGCTCGACCCTCAGGGCAAACCGATGCGCGAAGCGAACCCGATCTTCGCTCCGGTCGTGACATTCACCACGATCCACCAGCAGATCGAGAAGGTCCCGCCGGTGGTCCCTGCGCCTAAAACCGAGGACGCGGTCTACAAGTTCACCTGGTTCACCAGCACCGGCAGCGGCATCCTTCTGTCGGCGATCCTCGGCGGGTTGCTGATGGGTTACTCCATTCCGCAACTGATCAAACAGTACGTGCGAACGCTGTGGGTGGTGCGCTACTCACTGATCACCATTACCGCCATGCTCGCCCTCGGTTTCCTCACCCGTTATTCGGGCCTGGACGCCACCATGGGCCTGGCCTTTGCCGCGACGGGCATCTTCTACCCCATGTTCGGCACCCTGCTCGGCTGGCTCGGCGTTGCGTTGACCGGCTCGGACACGGCGTCAAACGTGCTGTTCGGCGGCTTGCAACGGGTAACCGCCGAGCAATTGGGCCTCAGCCCGGTATTGATGGCGGCCGCCAACAGTTCCGGCGGGGTCATGGGCAAGATGGTCGACGCGCAGTCGATCGTGGTGGCCTCCACCGCCACCCGCTGGTATGGGCATGAAGGGGAAATCCTGCGTTATGTGTTTTTCCACTCGATCATCCTGGCCATTCTGGTCGGGGGGTTGGTGACGTTGCAGGCGTATGTGGCGCCGTTCAGTCATATGGTTGTTGGTGGGCATTGATTGATGTAGTTCGGGGTGGGATGGGGTGCATATCCGTTTTTGCGGGAGTGGGCCCCTGTGGGAGATTCTATGGTTGAGGGAAAGCCCTCAACTGGCTTTTGGCTGATATTCGCTTTGCCCTTTCAGCAAGGCGAATACCACCCGAGCAAGCTTGCGAGCCAGCATCACCAGCGCCTGAGTG
>NZ_JAHUWL010000109.1:0-235 GCF_019219045.1 Pseudomonas sp. PDM25 | reverse complement strand
ATCATAATCACCTTTATTTCCCATTCACCCCTTCTCTCATCTCACATATATGATTCCAGCATCTCATTACCCCTACTACAACCAAACGCACGGCATCGCTGACCGTACTCCTTGGTCTCAGCCTTGCAGAGGTAACTGACCCGATAGAAGTATCGATCCATCTCCCCCGAATCATCCTGAGAGAGGTGGAATGTGGCGTTTGCAGGGATATGCACCAAGCCCTCTGCCTCCTCGA
>NZ_JAHUWL010000108.1:0-249 GCF_019219045.1 Pseudomonas sp. PDM25 | reverse complement strand
ATCAGCTGACCTTGGTCCCCGCGTTGCACTATTTGCAGTTCAGCGACAACCAACGGATCTTCCAGAATCTAACCGTGCCGCAAATCATCGCTCAGGTGCTCAAGGGCCACGGTATCCAGGCCGATGCCTATACCTTTCAGGTCAGCACCAGTCCCGAGCGCGAATATTGCACGCAATACGGGGAATCCGATTTTCAACTGATACAAAGGTTGTGCAGTGAGGAGGGGATTGCCTGGCACCACCAGCACA
>NZ_JAHUWL010000107.1:0-255 GCF_019219045.1 Pseudomonas sp. PDM25 | reverse complement strand
AGCAAACCGGCTTCTTTGAGCTGATCGTTGATCGTCTTTTCGATCAGCGTCTCAAGCTGCTGCATGGTCTTCACTTGCTCGGCAAAAGCCGCCTTGAGCAGCGGCTCATTCGACCAGCTCTGCACCAGGCCGACCCTGGCCTGGACCAAGGCTGCGCGACGGCGGAAAAGGCTCAGGAGCTGGCGGTACAGCGGTGAGGGCGGGGTCCAAGGACGCAACTCCTCGGCTTCGTTCTTCAGGTAACGAGCCAGCAGC
>NZ_JAHUWL010000106.1:0-255 GCF_019219045.1 Pseudomonas sp. PDM25 | reverse complement strand
ATCTGTATTACTACCAGACAGTTCAGCTCAGGCTGCGAGTCGAGCGAGTCTTCGATGATCTTGACCGGATGACGGCGGAGCATGAGCGTAACCCGATATTTGATCACCTCCTTGGCTACATCTGTGCGGTGGAGCAGGGTGATGATCGGGGCTATCACATCCATGCGGCTTACTTCTTCAATGGTAATGAGGTGTGCAGGGATGTCTACAAGGCTCAGCAGATAGGTGACTTGTGGGCGCGGATTACGCAAGGCC
>NZ_JAHUWL010000105.1:0-255 GCF_019219045.1 Pseudomonas sp. PDM25 | reverse complement strand
GCTGAGCAAACTTTCCAGATCGAAGTCAGGGTTTTCGCTGACCAGTTCAACCTCGATCGCGTACAAACTGCTGATGGTCTCAAGCCCATCAAAGGCCAGCACCTTGAAGTCGTGACGAACCGAGGGAATTAGCAACGCGAAGTGCGCAGTATTGGCTGGCGCGAACATGCGCTTATCCTTAAGCAGAAAAAAAGGTGATCAGGGCGATAGAAGAAAACCGTCAAACACGGTTTAGCCCGCGAAGCGAAAACGCCC
>NZ_JAHUWL010000104.1:0-255 GCF_019219045.1 Pseudomonas sp. PDM25 | reverse complement strand
GGCCGCACTACCACTTCGTGCTGCTACTCAATCGGGATGCGTACCACACCGTGGGGCGCTTCCAATCAGAGAGGGAGAATCTCTACAGCCGTATTCAGGCTGCCTGGGCGAGAGCGCTGAGGGTTACTTTCGAGGAGGCAGAGGGCTTGGTGCATATCCCTGCAAACGCCACATTCCACCTCTCTCAGGATGATTCGGGGGAGATGGATCGATACTTCTATCGGGTCAGTTACCTCTGCAAGGCTGAGACCAAGG
>NZ_JAHUWL010000103.1:0-255 GCF_019219045.1 Pseudomonas sp. PDM25 | reverse complement strand
AAGCAGAAAAAAAGGTGATCAGGGCGATAGAAGAAAACCGTCAAACACGGTTTAGCCCGCGAAGCGAAAACGCCCATCATCGGTACCTGAAGCATTGAAGTGCGAGTACTAATGAAGGTAAGGCACAACCAGTGCCGAACAGTTGCGTGCTCTTCTTGGGGCGGCAAAGTATCGGAAATCATGTACAATCGTCCAATGCATACTTGAGCAGTGATTAATGTGTTGGACGACTTAATTGATCTGAGGCGAATTCGG
>NZ_JAHUWL010000102.1:0-255 GCF_019219045.1 Pseudomonas sp. PDM25 | reverse complement strand
CGCTTGAGGACTACCACTACCCGGTGGAGATGGACAATCTGGCACGTGGCAAACAGCTCGCTCGACAGGCCCTGGAGCGGCACCGTGCGGATTACCAGTTGGCCGAGGGGCAAAGCGACCAACCGACCCTGCGCTGTGGCCACTTCGTTACCCTGACCGAACACCCGCGTCAGGCGTGCAACGCCTTGTGGCTGCTGTGCAGTGTTCATCACCAAGGAAAACAGCCCCAGGTTCTGGAGGAGTCGGTCACCAGCG
>NZ_JAHUWL010000101.1:0-255 GCF_019219045.1 Pseudomonas sp. PDM25 | reverse complement strand
ACCGTATGCGCTTCTTCACTTGACCATATAACCCCAAGCAATCTGGTTATACTGTGAAGACGACATTCGCCGAAAATTCGATTCTTGCTCAAAGAGCAACTCACAAATTTTACCTTAGCCTGATCCGCTACCAGTGAAAGTAACGTTCAGTCTATCTTTCTATCACATACCCAAATTTTTAAAGAACGATCTAGCCAAAGACTAGAAATCAACATTCACCATCATCACGATGGAATGCTCATTTCTAAGCTTTCA
>NZ_JAHUWL010000100.1:0-257 GCF_019219045.1 Pseudomonas sp. PDM25 | reverse complement strand
CAATTGTATCAGGGGTCACTGTTATGATTTTCAAAGGCATTGGTGTTGCTCGCCAGGGTTACCCGATGAATTTCCGCTAACCAAGAACCCACCTTTTGCGCAGGCGAACAGGGCACCTACCGTTGTATTCGACTCAAAGGGCGCGTTGTTTTGCCCGTGCGACTATCCGGGTGCACATCCCCTATGCCTCCTGGTTCCGGCGACTGAGGGCACATTGGTGTAACGCATAATCATGCAGGCGTAAGTATTGGGACACC